>NZ_JASSPE010000005.1:0-266313 GCF_030234105.1 Paracoccus sp. SSJ
CGGCCCTGAGCCGGTCGCACAGCCCGGCGGTGCGGCGGTCCTGCCAGACGATGGCGCGGTGCAGCGGCTGGCCGGTCCGGCGGTCCCAGAGCAGCGTGGTCTCGCGCTGGTTGGTGATGCCGATGGCAGCGATGTCGCCGGCATGCAGCCCGGCCTTTTCCACCGCCGCACGCGCCACCCCAGCCACCGTCACCCAAAGGTCCGAGGCATCGTGCTCGACCCAGCCGGAGGAGGGGTAGTGCTGCGGGAATTCGTGCTGGGCGCTGGACACCACGCGCAGCCCCGCATCGAACAGGATCGCGCGCGAGGACGTGGTGCCCTGGTCGATGGCGAGGATATGGGTCATCGGCGGCCTGCTGTATCCGGGGTGATGGGCAGGCTGCACCGCGGCAAACAGCCGGTCAAGCGGCTTTCGTTTCCGGGCGGATCGCCGGCGATGCGAACATCGGCGACACCCTCCTGTCCCGCAGGGAACGCTTGCGCGCGGGGCCGGATCGCATAGAGTGATCGCGGTCCAGCCGATGGAGCGCGCCCCGTGGCCCTCAGCATACGCCAGAACGAAATCCTGGAACTCGCCCGTGCCGAGGGGCGGGTGCTGGTCGACGATCTGGCGCAGCGCTTCGACGTGACATTGCAGACGATCCGCCGCGACCTGGGCGAGATGGCGGGGGCGGGCCTTCTGGACCGCGTGCATGGCGGGGCGGTGCCGCGCGCCGGCGCGGTCAACCTGGGCTACGAGGCGCGGCGGCGCATGAACGCCGAGGCCAAGGCCGCCATCGGCGCGGCCTGCGCGGCGGAAATTCCCGACAATTGCAGCCTGATCCTGAACCTGGGCACCACGACCGAGGCGGTGGCCCGCGCGCTGATCCACCATTCCAACATCACCGTCGTCACCAACAACATGAACGTCGCCAACATCCTGCTGGCCAATCCGGGCTGCGAGATCATGGTGGCGGGCGGCGCGCTGCGACGCTCGGACGGCGGGCTGGTGGGGGAACTTACCACCCAGTTCTTCGAGCAGTTCAAGGTGGATTACGCAGTCATCGGCACCTCGGCGCTGGACCATGACGGCGATCTGCTGGATTTCGACCTGGCGGAAGTGCGGGTCAGCCGCGCCATCCTGCGCCAGTCGCGCCGCGCCTTCCTGGTCACCGACCATTCCAAGATCGGCCGCCCCGCACCCGCCCGCATCGCCAGCCTGTCCGAACTGGACACGATCTTCACCGACCAGCCCCTGCCCGAGGATCTGGTCCGGCGCTGCGCCGAATGGCGCACCGAGGTGCGGATCTGTCCGCCGGCAGGCTAGGCCAGGCCCTCAGGTCACCGCCGCCCGAGCGGCAAAGCGCGGGTCCGTCCAGCTTTCGCTTTTCAGGACCTCCTCCAGCGTCTCGGCCGCGCGCAGCACATCGACATGGCGCAGGTAAAGCGGCGCAAAGCCGAAGCGCAGCGTCGAAGGTGCGCGAAAATCGCCGATCACGCCGCGGGCGATCAGCGCCTGCATCACCGGCCAGGCATGATCGTGGCGAAAGGCGACCTGGCTGCCGCGCCGGGCATCGTCGCGCGGGCTTTCCAGCTCCAGCCCCAGACCGGCGCAGCGCGCCTCGACCAGCCGGATGAACAGGCCGGTCAGCGCCAGGCTTTTCGCCCGCAGCACGGCCATGTCCACCCCGTCCCAGATCGCCAGCGCACCCTTCAGCGCCCGCATCGACAGGATCGGCTGGGTGCCGCATTGAAAGCGGCGAATACCGGGATCGCCCTCGTAACCCGTTTCGAAGGCAAAGGGCCGGGCATGGCCCCACCAACCACTGAGCGGCTGGCGCGCCTGCCCCTGATGCCGGTGCGCGGCATAGACGAAGGCGGGCGAGCCCGGCCCGCCGTTCAGGTATTTGTAGGTGCAGCCCACGGCAAAATCCGCCCCGGCCGCGTCCAGTTCCACCGGCAGCGCACCGGCCGAATGGCACAGATCCCAGACGGCGACGGCGCCCGCCGCGTGGATGCGGGCGGTCAGCGCGGCCATGTCGCGCAATTCGCCGGTCTTGTAGTTCACATGGTTGACCAGCACGGCGGCGACATCGGCGTCCAGCATGTCCTCGATGGTCGCGCCGTCCACGCCCTCCAGCCGCAGCCGCGCGCCGGGCAGGGTCGAGACCACGCCCTCGGCGATATAGAGATCGGTCGGGAAACTGCCGCTTTCCGCGACGACGGTCCTGCGCCCCGGCCGCAGGCCCATGGCGGCATGCAGCACCTTGTAGATGTTGACCGAGGTAGTGTCCGCCACCACCACCTGCCCCGGCGCCGCACCGATCAGCCCCCCGATGCGGTCGCCCAGCTCGATGGGCAGGTCGAACCAGCCGGCGCTGTTCCAGCTGCGGATCAACTCGCCGCCCCACTCATCCCGGGCGGCGCGCAGCAACTCCTCTTGCGCGGCGCGGGTCGGGACGCCCAGGGAGTTGCCGTCCAGATAGACCTCGTCCGGGGACAGGATGAATGCGTCGCGCAAGTGGCGCAGCGGGTCCTGCGCATCCATCGCCTCGATCGCGGCACGGTCGGGAAGGGTCATGGCTTGTCCTTGGCTGTTCATTCCGGCGCCGGGCCGGTCGAGTTGCGGATGATCAGTTCATGCGGGCCGACGCGCTGCAATTCCCTGAGCGGCCGGCCCTTCAGCAGGCCGGCCAGGCAATCGGCCAGCGGTTCCCAGCTGTCGCGCAGCGGCGCCTTGGTCACGCTGAGCGCCGGAAAGAAGGCCGAGGCCCGCAGCGCCGGCAGGTGATCGTCATGTGCCATGACCGAGACATCGCCGGGGATCGACAGCTCCAGCGCCTCCAGCGCCTTGTAGACCCCCTTGGCGATATGGACGTGGCTGCAGATGATCGCAGTGGGCAGCGGCCCGCCCAGGCGGAACATCTCGACGGTCGAGACCAGCCCCAGCGCCTCGGTCATCTCGCCATGCCGGGTCAGCGCGGGGTCGAATGCGATGCCCGCCGCGTCCAGCGCCCGGCGATAGCCGCGCAGCCGGGCCGAGGCGAAGCTGAGCCCCTGCCGGCCATTGATCAGCGCGATGCGCCGATGGCCCAGCCCGGTCAGGTGGCTGGTCATCTGATAGAGGATGCCCTCGTTCTCGATATCGAAATAGGCGTGGTCGGGCGCCGGGCCGATGCGGCCGTGCACGACGAAGGGGATGCAGTTTTCCCGCAGGAAAGCGGCGCGCGGATCGTTATCCGACGGGCTGAACAGCACGAAACCGTCCAGCATGCCGTTGCCGATCAGGCGCTTGTAGACCTCGGTGATCGGCTCGTCCTGGCGCGCGACATGCAACACGAACTGCATGCCGCGGCCCGAGAACTGGGCCGAAAGCCCGGCGACGCCCTCGATGAACAGCCCGTCCTCGGACAGGTTGGTGGATTGCGGCACCACCAGCGCGACCATGCCCGAACGGCCGGTCACCAGCTTGCGCGCCGAGATATTGGCCTGATAGTTCAGCGACCGCGCCACGGCCTTGACCCGTTTGCGCGTCATCTCGTTCACGTCGGAATGGTCGTTCAGCGCCCGGCTGGTCTGCGTGACCGACAGCCCGGCTGCCCGCGCGACATCCTTCAGCGTGGCCAATTCCCCAGCTCCCCCGGCAACCTCTCGGGCCAGCCCCGGCCGCCCGCTTGCCCCATGAAATGTCTAGAACATCCGCCCCGGCCGGTCCATAGCCGCGATCCCGGCCCGGGCAAGCGCCATGGCCGGGCGCGGCATCGCCTGATCGCGCGGTGCGGGCCGGCGCATTCCGCTTTCGGCCAGAACCATGCCCGGCAGGGGGCTCCCTCACGGCGTGGTCGGTCCAAAGAACTGGCAGCATCGGTAAGGTGCCGCCCCTGCCATGCCGCAAGCCCGTCGAAAAAGGGCGCGACGATCCCGTCCTCGCGCCCTTTTGTCTCAATAACAGCCGATCTTGGCGATCCGGCCGTCCTCGCCGATCTCGAAGTTCATCCGGCCGGCGTTGAAATCCATCGTCACCGCATCGCGCGGGCCGATGATGCGCGTGCCGGCCGGCAAGGTCATCCTGTCCAGCACCCCGCGCGGCTGGCCGACCAAGCCGCGAAACGATGCAGCGTTGCAGCTGTCGGCCCCGGGCTGGGGCACCTGTGCCGGAGGCGTCGCCTCGACACAGGCGGCAAGCGCGCAAATCGGCGCAAGCAACAGGAACCGCTTGATCCCACGCATCCGTCAGCCGCAATCGATATTGTAGATATTGCCTGCCGCATCCAGCCGGAAGACGATGCGCAGCGGATCGTATTCCTGCGGCTCGATGCCGCGATATTCGACGACGCGATAGTCGCGGTTCACGCCCAAGGTCGGGATGATGCTGCCGGGCTGGCCCAGGGCCGAGACATAGTTCTTGGCATGGCAGGCATCGGGTTCGCGCGATTCCAGCCCGCTGACGCCGGCCACCGGCACGGGCGGCAGAGGCGCGACGGCCGGAGCCGGCTCGGGCGCCGGCGCATAGGCCGGGGTGCAAGCGGCAAGCGGGGCAAGAGCAAGAAGCGCGATCAGGGCTCGGGTCATCAGGCAATCATCCAATAAGGGAATTTCTGGCGCGCCATCATAAGGGTGCGTCATGCAAATGAGAAGCGGCCCGTCGACGAATACGGCGCAGCGTTGCAGCAGAACCGCGCCGGTCAATGCCTATTCGGCCGCAGCGACCAGCGCGTTCCCGCCATCGCCGTAGCAGGCAAGGAACATGGCGACCGCGCTGCGGTTCACCTTGCGCAAAAGCTCCTTGTCCACCGATTGCGGACCCAGGAACAGCGCACGGTCGTGGATGGTGACCCCGGCCAATTCGATAAGCTGGTCGGCCGCCAGTTCCAGGTCGGGAATGCGCAATTCCCCGCGCTGGACGCAACGCTCCAGATAACCGATCAGCTGCTGGCGCAAAAGCGCCGGCCCGGATTCGTAATACTCCTGCGCGAGCGAGGGGAAACGCTCGGCCTCGCCCACGCTGACCCTGAAGATGCGCAGCCCGAACTCCGAGATCATATGCGCCGAGATGATCTGGACGATAAAGGGCAGAACCTGCCCGACCGGAAGCTCGACCTCGATCAGCGCGCTGGCATCGGCAGCCTCGCGGGAAAGCTCGTTACGAAAAACCTCCATGAACATGACGCGCTTGTCGGGAAAATAGCTATAGAGTGTCGCCTTGGACACACCCGCCTCTCGGGCAATGTCATCAACGCTTGCCCCCTCGAACCCATCGCGCAGAAAGATCGTCCTGGCGCCCTCTAGCACCTGCAGGAATTTGCGACCGCGCGTTACTGGAAGAGCCTTAGGCATCCACGAGTACCCCCTGATTACTCCTTAACTTGTCTCGCGAAACCGCGGGACAAAACACAGACACCGGAACGCCGCCGAAATCGAGCCTTTCCGTTCATAAGGGCAAACCAGATTCTTTGCAAAGCTTCTGCGCGGCATGAAGCGCAATATGTCTAAAACTTGTCGTGGATTGTCGCGGGACTCATCATGGATCGCAGGGGGATCATCGGAATCGGCGCGGCCTTGCAGCGCGAACCGAGAGAACCGGAAGAACCGATGCCTTTTTCCGTGATCCCCTGCGACCTGCCTTGCAGCCGCGCCGGCAGGGCGATGGAAAATACACCGGCCCTTGCCGTGAAACCAGGCAAGGCAAGGGCCGTTTTCACGATTCACGCCCCGAGATCATAACGGCCGCTGATATCGGAGACGAGGCCAGCCCGGATCGTCAGGCGCGATTCGGCAGGGGCCGTGCATCCCCGGCCGCGATTGGTGCTGATCGCCCCGGCTCCAGCCAGCTTCTTGCCGAGGCCCTGCATCGTCATGCGCCATCGCGCCGCAGCCTGTCCCGCCGAGCCTGCCCGGCCAGATCCTTGCGCAAGGCATGCACGGCCTCGCCGCGGCCGAATTCGCGTGCGGCAGCCTGCCGGACCTGTTCATAGCCGGGCAGGATCCGGGCCAGCTCGCCCTCGGCCGCCAGCAGGGCCCGGCTGCGTTCGCCCGCCAGGGCATTCGTCAACCGCGCCTCGGGGATCGAGAACGGCTGGTCCGAGCGATAGATCGCCTCGAGCTCAGCCTCCAGCCGGCCGATCCGATGGCGCGCCGCCTCGACATGCGCGCGAAAGGCGGCCAGGCGCCGCATTTCCATATCCGCCTTCAGCCGGGCGATCCGTTCCAGCCCGGCAAGCGCATCGCTGACGCGCCTCATATCCCCTCCCTGCGCCGGGGCGGGCTGCCCCATCCCTCGCGCGCCTTCTTGCGCATGGCCTCGGCAAAGCGGATGGCGGCGGCGACCGGAGCGAAATGTTCGGCCTTGATCTCCTGTCCGATCTCGACCGTGGCGTGCAGGGCACGGGCGCAGGGCGGATCGGACCAGATGGGCACCCGATGATCCTGCGCGCGCTCGCGGATGCGGCGGGCCACGTCGTCCACCCCTTTCGCCAGGCAGACCGGAGCCCGGCCGCTGCCGCGTTTCCACTCCAGCGCCACCGCATAGTGGGTCGGGTTGACGATGATCACGTCGGCCTTCTGGACATCGGCCAGCATGGCGCTGAGCACGATGTCCACGCCCTTTTGCCGCCGCGCGGCCTTCAGGTGCGGATCGCCCTCGTTTTCCTTGTGTTCGTCCTGCATCTCCTGCCGGGACATGCGGTGCCGCTTCAGATATTCGAGCCGCTTCCAGATCAGGTCGATGATGGCGAAGATCGCACCGATCCCCAGCGCCAGAAGCACCGCCCGGCGCAGGATCAGACCCAGCCCCTCGACCCATTGCAGATCCTGCATGGCGCCCGAAGTCATCAGCCAGGCCAAAAGCGAGGCGTAGAGAAACCAGCCTCCCACGCCGACCAACAGGGCCTTTCCCAGCGAGATGGCAAAGGTGACCAGCCCACTCTTGCCGAATTTCTGCGCGGCATTCTTGACCGGGTTGACACGCTTGAAGTCAGGCAACAGCTTCTTGGGTGTCAGCACGACGGAACGCTGCGCCACCATGCCAAGCAGGATCGGCAGCGCCATGATCGCGACCCCCGCAACGGTCACCAGCCCGGCCTGCCCCGCCAGGGCACGCGCCAGATCGGCGACCGCGCGCCCTTCGGCATCGGGCCATGGCTCGCCGCCCAGGACGCGCGCGGCCATGCCGAGCCATGCCGGCACGGCCCAGATCGTGGCGAACAGCGCCGCGAACCAGAAACCCAGATACATCAGCGCCGATTGCAGTTCCGCCGAGCGCGGGACATCGCCTTCCTGCCGGGCCTTGCGCAGCTTGCTTTCCGTGGCGTCGAACTGCTTGTCGTCGTTGTTTTCCCGGCTCATCGCAGCAGTGTTCCCATTTTGCCGAGAACCGCATCGACCCAGACCGAAAGGATCGAGGGCGCCAGCATCACAAGCGCCAGCAAGGCCAGCAGGATCGCCCCCGGCGCACCGATGAAGATCACCGGCAGGGTCGGCATGACCTTGCTGATCATGCCCGACAGGACCTGGAACAGGAAACCGCCCAGGATGAACGGGGCCGCCAGCAGCATGGCCAGAACGAAGCTTTGCCGGACCAGTGAAACTGCGCTGGGCAGGGCCTCGGAGACCTGCGGCCAATCCCCAAGAGGCCGCAGCACCAGGCTTTCGCGCAACAGGTCGCATGCAAGGACCGGAAAGCCCAGAGCCATCAGGACGGCCAATCCGGCCAGATGCATCAGGTTGCCGATGGGGTGCGGGGAATATTCATTGGCCGCGCCGATCAGCTGCGACAGCGACGCGGTCGCAGCGATGGCCGTGGCAGCGATGTTCAGCGCAACGGCGAACAGCCGCACGAGCCCGCCAAGCACCAGCCCGGACAGGATCTCGGCCCCTGCCAGGGCGGCGAGATGCAGCAAACCGTCAATTCCACCCACCGATTGCGCATGTTCCGCCAGCAGGGGCGTGATCGCCATGGCCAGCGCCGCGCGCACCCGGACCGGCATGGCGCGCTCGGAGAAAACCGGCAGCATCAGGAAGCAGGCCTGCACCCGGCAATAGGTCAGCAGCAGCCCGGCCAGCATGGCCGCCAGGCGCGGATCCGCCAGCAACTGGGTCATGGCCCGACCGTTCCCCGCAGCCTGACCTGTGCGCCCGGGTCGATCTCGTCCAGCCCCAGCACCGGGGTCGCGATCCCGGCCGAGGACAGCATCATCCGCACCAGGCGCCGACGGTGATCGGGCACCGCCAGGACCACCTCGATGCCGGGTGGCAAACCGCTCAGCGTGGCCTGCAGGGCATCGGCCAGCCGTTTCTGGATCTGCGAGATGGCGCCATTCCCCGCCCTTGCACTTTCGGCTTCGCTGCGGGCAATCTCTGCCTCCCATTGCGGATGCAGTTGCAGCAATTCCAGATAGCCGTCCTCGTCCAAGAACTGCTCGGTGATCTGGCCACGCAGCCGCTTGCGCACCTGCTCATAGACGGCCTCGGGCGAGGCACCGCCGCGCGCCTCATGCACCGCATCGGTGATCAGCACCAGGTTGCGGACCGAGATCCGCTCTTCCAGCAAGCCGCGCAGGACGGCCAGCAGCATCTCGGGCGGCACCTTGTCCGGCACCATGCTGTCGAAGAACCGCTGGTTCAGCTGGGCGCGATGCTCGTCCGAGACGCTGCAGAGTTCGCGGATCATCCGCTGCATCGAGGACATGGTCAAAAGCGCGGGCAGGTTGGTCTTGACCACCTCCATCAGATGCGTGGACAGCACCTCCATCGGGGTCACGACGGTGGCGCCGGCGATCGCCGCCTCGTCCTGCCATTCCGGCGCGATCCAGCGCGCGGCGCTGCCATAGACCGGCTCGTGCACGTTTTCGCCGTCCAGTTCGTCGAGCGTGGCTTCCGCACCCAACGCCAGCACGCCCTGCGGCCGCAGGACACCCTTGCCGCGCACGACGCCCTGCAACCGGACGACATACTCGCCCTCTTGAAAGCCGGTGCCGTCCGTGATGCGGACATCGGGCAGGATCATCCCATAGGCGCGCGCAATGTGCAGCCTGAGGTTGGTGATGCGCTGGCCCAGCCCGCGCACCGGATCAAGCGCACTGAGAATCAGGCCCGCACCGATCTCGACGCATATCTCATCGGTATCCAGCACGTCGCCAATGCGGGTCTGCGCCGAGGCGGCGGCATGGGATTCCACGGGTGCCGCATCCTCGGGTCTGGTCTTGTCCTGCCGGGCGCGAATGAACCAGGCCGCCACGCCCAGCACCGCAGCCAGGCCGAAAAAGACCAGCGTCGGCATGCCGGGGACCAGACCGATGAACAGCATGCCCACCGCGCAGATGAAGGGCACCTGCCAGTTGCTGAGGAATTGCTGCGACAGCAGATCGGCGGTCGTCTCGGTCGCCCCGCCGCGGGACAAGAGCAGCGCCGCCGCCATCGAGGTGATCAGCGCCGGGATCTGGCTGACCAGCCCGTCCCCGATGGTCAGCCGGGAATAGGTGGACATGGCCTCGGCCACCGGCATGCCGTGCAGGATCACGCCCGCGGCCAGACCGACGAACAGGTTGATCAGCGTGATGACCAGACCGGCGATGGCATCGCCCTTGACGAATTTCGATGCCCCGTCGAGAGAGCCGAAAAAGCTGATCTCGCGTTGCTCGCGGGCGCGGCGGCGCTTGGCCTCGTCATGGTCGATCGCACCCGAGTTCAGGTCGCCGTCGATGGCAAGCTGCTTGCCCGGAAGGGAATCCAGCGCGAACCGGGCCGAAACCTCGGCCATGCGCCCCGACCCCTTGGTGATGACCATGAAGTTCACCACCGTGATCACGGCAAAGACCGTCAGCCCGACCAGAAGCGAGCCGCCGGCCACGAATTCGGCGAAGGCCTCGATGACATGGCCGGCGGCATTGGCACCGTTCTGGCCATTGGTCAGGATCAGCCGGGTCGATGAGATGTTGAGCGACAACCGGATCAGCAGCGAGACCAGCAGCAGGACCGGGAAAGCCTGGAAATCCGTGGGTTTTTCCACAAGCGAGGCCATCACCAGGATCAATGTCGCGCTGGCGATGGACAGCGCGATCCCCAGGTCCAGCAGCCGCGCCGACATGGGGATGACCATGGACAGCACGATCAGCAGCAAAACCCCGGTGATGATCAGCGGCCGCACCGCCCAGCCCGCTGCGGGTGTTTCGGCAATGCTCATTCCTGTGCTCCCTGGGGTCTTGCCGGTTCCAGCAGGCGCTCGATGCTCCAGGCCGGACCGATCAGCATGCCCGACCGCCTGAGAAAGATCAGGACCTCGATCCGGTCGGAGGGCGAAAGCCGCATCAGCCTGTCGTCGATATCCGCCGGCAGCGGCTCACCGTAAAGCAGCCGGTCCGTCGCGTCGCGGATCATGCCCTCTCGGGTCGGCACCCCGCCTGCGGCGGCTTCGGCCAGCGCGGCGGACAGGATCAGCGCCGCGATCACGACGCCCTCTTCAGCTCGCGCAGCGCGTTCTCGAGATCGCCGAACGAGGGACGGACATGATCGGGCGCCGATTGCCGGCCGACCTCGACACACAGATTGGTCGCATGCTGATGCAGGCCCGCCACCAGGACGGATTTGATCACGTCGTAAAAGGCCTGGTCCTGCTTGGTCACGGCCCCCAGCCGCTGGGCGAAGGGGGCGACGATCGCATAGGCCAGGAACACGCCCAGGAACGTGCCGACAAGCGCGCCGCCGATCATCTTGCCCAGCACCTCGGGCGGCTGGTCGATCGAGCTCATGGTCTTGATCACGCCCAGGACGGCCGCGACGATTCCCAGCGCGGGCAGCGCATCGGCCATGTTCTGCAATGCATGCGGGGCGTGCATGGTTTCTTCGTTCATCAGGCCGATACGCTGTGAAAGCATCTCTTCGACCTGATAGGGATCGTCGTAGTTCAGGCTGGCCGAGCGCAGCGTGTCGGCGATCAGCGTCACGACATGCTCATCGGCCAGAATCCGGGGGTAAGCCTGGAAGATCGACGACGATTCGGGCTTCTCGATATGCTCTTCCAGTTCGACCGGGCTTGCGCGTGCGATCCGCAGCAGCTGGAACAGCAGGCAAAGCACGTCCTGCACGTCGGATTCGTGCCAGCGCGGCCCCTTGAGCGAGCGGCCGATGCCCCCCAGCGCCTGCTTGATGACCGCCGTCTCGTTCGACAGCAGGAACGAGCCGACGGCCGCCCCGCCGATCATCATCATTTCGAAGGGCAGCGAGTGCAGGATGACCCCCAGCTTTCCGCCTGCCAGGATGTATCCACCGAAGACCATCGCGAAGGTCACGACGATGCCGATCATGCCGAACATGTATTCACCTATTTCCCGGCGGCCCGAAGGGCGCCCATGTATGACGTCAGGATCGCGGCATGGCCCGGCTCGACCGAGGCCATGATCCGGGCACCCGTTTCGGGCTGAACGCGGGCAAGGATCTGCGCGGCAAAATCCGGCGGCAGGTTCGACAGGACCATGGCCGCCTGTTCGGGCTTCATCTGGTCATAGACCGCGATCAGCCGCGCGATATCCTCGGTCTGCGCCTGGCTCTGGCCCTGGTTGCCCTGGACGATCCGCTGCTTCAGCTTGCGCAGTTCGACCAGCCTCTCGGTCAGCCGCTTTTCGGCAGCGGCAATTTCGGCCTTCCGCCGCTCGATCTCCTGCATGTAGCGGTCGAGGCGCAGGGCGCGCTCGCGCAGCGTCTCGGCCAGGGCAACAGCTTCGGGAACGTCGGTGCAGCCCGCCATCAATTCCGAAGGCTCGGCATTCGCCGACAGTCGCGACAGCCCGTCCATCAGCATCACCGCCTGGCCGGCCGCGGCCAGGATCATTACGCCGCCCAGGATCGACAGGATCGGCTTACGCATTGGCCACCGTTCCTTCGCGACGGCGGCGGCGCTGCAAGCGGGCGGGCCGCGATGGGCCAGCCTCGGCGAACTTCTGCTGCAACATCCAGAATGCGCGCTCCTGCTTGGCACGCTCGATCTCGTCGGCAAGCGCCTGGGTTGCGGCAGTGGCCTCGGCCTTGGCCAGTAGGATGGATTTCTCCAGCCGGCCAATTTCGCTGGTCATGACGGCGATGGCGCCGCCCAGTCCGGTTTCCAGGTCGTTCAGCTTGCGCAGCCGACGTGCCAGCATGAAGCAAAATCCCGACAGCCCGATGGTAAAGGCGATCAGGACCACCTGTAAAAGCTGCGCGATCGTCATTGGACCCTGAACTCCGTGATGAGGACATCGGTGAATGCCTCCCTGCCCAGGACAAAGACGGCGCGCGTTGCCAGCTCGTCCCGGACGATGTCCAATATCCCGCGTTTCTCGAAGGCCGTGCCGTCGATATCGGCAAGAAAGCCGTTGAAACTGTCCAGCAGGCGCGGAATCAGGTGTTCGACCTCGGCACGGTGGCCCTGGTCGGTCTCGATCTTGACCGTCATCACCAGGGTTCGCGCCCGGGGTCCGGCCAGCGTCAGCACGATCTGGGGGATATCGACGAAGGCAAGGGACGGCGCGGCCTCGGCCTGGGCGACCTGCTCCTTCGCCGAGAAAAGCGACATGGGCGACCAGAATCCCAGCCAGGTCGAGGCAAAGCCGGCCCCACCCAAGGCAAGGGCCAGGCCCAGCGGCAACAGGATGCGGCCGATTCCTCCGCCTGGTTTTCCTTCCGCGTTGATGTCGGCGACATCGGTCATGGTGATTCTCCATCCGTCCAGGGCCTGGATATCACTCGCGGGCTAACCAATTCTTAATCGCCCCCGTGCCATCAAGGTCGCGACAAGGATCACGGCGATTCGATGGGGGCGGTTTTGCTGAAACTGCAGGACTACTGGCGCGACAGAAGCACGAAGCAGAGGGCCATGCTGGCGGCGGCCTTCCTGTTCACATTTGCCGCCATTGCGGGGTTGTCCTGGATGGCCAGCCGGCCCGGCATGGCGTTGCTCTATTCCGGGCTCGATCCGCAGCAGTCCGGCGCAGTGATGGCCGCGGTCGAAAAATCCGGCGTCCCCTATGAGATCCGGGGCGATTCCATCTGGGTCGCGGAAAGCCGCCGGGACGAATTGCGCATGACGCTGGCCGGCGAGGGGCTGCCCTCGGCCGGCGGCTCGGGCTACGAGATTCTCGACGGCATGTCGGGCTTCGGCACCACCTCGCAGATGTTCGATGCCGCCTATTGGCGTGCCAAGGAAGGCGAATTGGCGCGCACCATCCTGGCCTTGCCGAACGTCAAGGCGGCGCGCGTGCATCTGGCCGTGCCGCAGGGCCGCGGCTATCGGCGCGAGGCCGAGGCGACCGCTTCGGTCACGCTGACGACCGACGGCACGCCGATCAGTCGCAATCAGGCGAAAGCATTGAAGTTCCTTATCTCATCTGGCGTTCCGGGCATGACGGCGGATCGGGTCGCGGTGATCGACAGCGAACGCGGCGTGATTTCCTCGGGCGAGGATCGCGAGGCCGAGATGAAGCGCAATGTCGAGCGCATCCTGGCCGCGCATGTCGGCCACGGCAATGCCATCGTCGAGTTGCATCTGGACGTGGTCAACGAATCCGAACTGCTGACCGAGCAGCGTTTCGACCCGCAGGAAAGGGCGCTGATCTCGCAGGAAAGCGAGGAAAGCGCCGATCAAAGCAGCAATGCGCAACAGGGCACGGTCACCGCCGCCTCGAACCTGCCCGAGGGCCAGGACGGTGCCGGAGACCAGAGCCGCTCCTCGCGGTCGGAGACCCGCCAGCGCTCGAACTTCGAGGTCAGCAAGATCACGCGCGAGGTGACGCGCCAGCCCGGCGCCACCCGGCGCCTGACCGTGGCCGTGCTGGTGAACGGGGTCGCCCGGACAGAGGCCAACGGCGAAGCCACGCTGGTGCCGCGCGAAGAGACCGAGCTTCAGGCGATCCGAGAACTGGTCGCCTCGGCCGTGGGCTTCGACGAAGGGCGGGGCGATGCGATCACGGTGAAATCGCTGCCCTTCGCCTCGCTTTCCCAGGCAGGCACGCTGGCCAGCGCCGGCGGTTTCCTGTCGAGGCTGGACCTGAACGGGCTGATCCGCATCGCCCTGGTCGGGTTTTTCGCACTGGCACTGGCGGCATTCCTGTTGCGCCCGCTGTTGAGGTCGAAACCTGCGGGCAGTCCGGGCCAGGCCATGCTGGATCGCCCGGAACGGCCGCCGGCTCTTGCGGGTGCCAGGACCGAAGGCGCCCCGGCCCCCGCCGTTGCCAATGTCGTTCCCGAGATCGACTTCGCGCCCGCGGGGACGGACGGCAGCGATCCGGTGGGGCGGCTCAAGGAGCTGATGAAATCGCGCAAGGACGAAAGCCTGCAAATCCTGTCAGGCTGGATCGAGAAGCGTGAGGACGCCGTATGAGACCCGCCGCGCTTCGCCTCGATTCGTTTTCCTTTGGCGCCGTGGGCGACGAGCAGCTGGCTGCGGCGACCGGGCGCGAGGAAGCTTTTCAGCACGGCTACGAGAAGGGCCTGACCGAAGGCCGCGAGGCCAGCCTGGATGCGTTGACCCGGGCCTTGGACGATCTCCGCCAGAACATGCAGGCCGGGCACGAAGCTGAAGCCGCGCTGCGCGGGGATATCCGCAACGCGCTGGTGCCGATCCTGCACGCCATCGTGGATGTGCTCGGCCCTTGCTCGGAAAAGGAGCGGTTGCGGCTTTCACTGGCCGAGGAGATGGCGCGGATCATCGAGCATGCGCCGGATCGGACATTGATCGTCCGATGTCCCGAAGACCTGCACGCGGACGTGGCGGATTGCCTTGGCAGCGGGCTGTTCCCCCATGTGCGGATCGAAAGCCTTCGGGCGGGCCAGGACATGGTCGAGTTGGTCGCCGGCCATGGTGCGATCATCTTCGATCCTTCGCGCGCCGCCACCGAGCTGAAAACCATCATCAACGACATCAAGACCGGGGAATGATCATGGACGATCTTGCAAGCCTGATCGCAACCGACCAGATCCAGGTGGAAATCACCATCCGGCTGGGCGGAACGCAACTTACCGTTGCCGAGCTTTCGCGCCTGCGGCCCGACGACATCCTGACGCTGGACCAGGACATGTCGGACGGCGTCGAGATCTGCGTCGGCGACAAGGTCATCGCCCGCGGCGAACTCGTCTCGGGCGACGAAACCGACAACCGGCTTTGCGTCCGCATCCTTGGCCCGGCCGGCGCATCGTGATCAGGCTCGTCCTTGTCCTTGCGGTGCTGCTGCTGCCCCAGCCCGGGTCGGCCCAGGATCTGCCGCTGATCGACGCGGCGGGCCTCGATGCGGTCGCAGGCGGCGTCGGCCGGCATGCGATCACGCTTCTGGCAGTGATGACGGCGCTGTCGCTGGCGCCGGGCATCGCCATCATGGTGACCTGCTTTCCCTTCATCGTGACGGTGCTTTCAATCCTGCGCCAATCCCTGGGGCTGCAGCAGTCGCCGCCGAACATGCTGATCGTCAGCCTGGCCATGTTCCTGACCTGGTTCGTGATGAACCCGGTGCTGACCGAAGCCTGGGATGTCGCCGGCGCACCGTTGCGCGACGGCCGGATCACGGTCGAGCAGGCGTTCGAGCGCGGCATCGTGCCCTTTCGCGGCTTCATGGAGCATCGCACCGATCCCGAAATGCTGGCCACGCTTGCCGAGATCGCCCCCGACCCCGAGGCAGCGCCCGACCGGCTTTCCGTGCTGATCCCCGCCTTCATGATCAGCGAGATTCAGCGCGCCTTCGAAATCGGCTTCCTGGTCGCGCTGCCTTTTCTCATCATCGACCTGGTGGTTTCGGCCGTGCTGATGTCGATGGGCATGATGATGGTGCCCCCGGTCGTGGTGGCCCTGCCCTTCAAGCTGGCATTCTTTGTCGTGGTTGACGGTTGGGGCATGATTGCGGCCGCGCTGGTGCGAAGCTATCAATAGCCGACCGTTCCGTCGCGCATTCGGGGCCAGAACTGCCGAAAGCGTCCCCATGCGGCGGGTCGGACGGCTTGCGGGATGCCGCATTTGTTTTGTCGCGTGTCACCGGCGGGTATGAGCCGGGGCGGATGCATCCGCGAGGTCATGTCGTTCGGGATCTTTTCAGGAGCAGCGAACTTGAGCATCCGATCGGAAACGCACGATAGGTCAGGCGACCGGGCCGTCATGCCGCGCCTGATGCCGCTGGTCCTGGCGCTGCTTTTCGCGACCCAGCCAGCCCTGGCCCAGCCCCCCTTGCGTGTGGAGTTCGTACAGGTCGAGCAGACCGAACTGACCTTCGACGCCGCCCTGACCGGAGCCGTCCATGCCAAGGACAGCGTCGATATCGGCTTCCGGCTGGGGGGACGCGTCACCGAAGTCCTGGTGCGCGAGGGCGACCGCGTCACCCGGGGGCAAGCGCTGGCCCGGACCGATCCGCTGCAACAGGAACAGGCGCTGCGTGTGGCCCAGGCCGCCGTGGCCTCGGCCGAGGCGGCCGAGGCGCAGGCCAGCCAGGCGCTTCAGCGCGCCGATGCGATGCTCAGCCGCGGCGTGGGCACGCGCGCGGCGCTCGACGCCGCAAGCCAGGCCCTGTCGGCCGCCAGCGGCGGGCTGACACAGGCGCGCTCTGCCCTGGGCCAGGCCCAACGTGCGCTGGAGGATACCGTGATCCGCGCACCCGCCGACGCCATCGTCACCGCACGCCGGGCCGAGCCGGGACAGATCGTAGGGGCGGCGCAGGCAGTGATCTCGCTGGCTTCCGCGACGGGGCGCGAGGCGGTGTTCCAGACCTCGGATACGCCGTTGCTGCGGGATGCGATCGGTGCGCCGGTCACTCTCAGGGGGATCGATTTCCCCGATCTTCACATGACCGCGCATGTGACGGAGATCGCGCCCTTGGTCGATCCCGCCACGGGCTCGGTCACGGTGCGGGCCGAGATCGACAATGCCCCGCCGGCCGCCAGCCTCCTGGGTGCGGCAGTGCGGGGGGCGGTGCATTTCCCGGCCGGCAGCGGCATCGCCGTGCCCTGGACGGCGCTGACCTCGGCGGACGGCAAGCCGGCGGTCTGGCTGGTGGGCAACGACAATCGCGTTTCGCTGGCATCGGTCCAGATCGAGCGATTCGCCAACGGCACGGTGATCCTCAGCGGAGGGATCGAGCCCGGGCAGACGGTGGTCGGCGCGGGGTCGCAGATGCTCTATCCCAGCCGCGAGGTCACGAACGCGTCCCCATCGGCGAGGCAGGAATGATGCGCAAGGCCCTGATCCCGGCGGTCCTGATCCTGGTCGCGCTTGCCGGCGGCGCGGCCGGCTTCACCCTGCCCTGGCAAAAGCCGAAGGTCGAGGCCGCCGCAGCCCCCCGCCCGGTGGTGAGCATCCTTGTCAGCGACACGCAGGCGGCCGGCCACTCCATCCCCGGCGTGATCGCCGCCCGGATCGAGGTCGCCCTGGGCTTCCAGACCCTTGGCCGGGTGACGGCGCGCAATGTCGATATCGGCGATGTCGTCCGCCAGGGCGAGGTGCTCGCCACGCTCAATCCCGACGACCTGCAAGGCGATGTCCGCACCGCCCAGGCCGCGGTCGAAGCGGCGCAGGTGGAACTGCGCACCGCCCGGGCCACGGCCGAGCGCACGCGATCGCTGGTCCAGCGCAACGTCGCCTCGACCGCGCAGCTGGAACAGGCCGAACGCACGCTGGCCGCCGCGCAGGCCGCCGAGCAGCAGGCCCAGTCCGAATTGATCCGCGCCCGCGACGCCGAAGGCTTCGCCGAGATGCGCGCGCCCTTCGACGGGGTGGTCAGTGCGGTTTTCATCAATGCCGGCGCCGTGGTCAGCGCGGGCGAACCGGTGCTGCGGCTTTCGACCCAGGACGGGATCGAGGCGGTGATCGACCTGCCCGATATCGTGCTGTCGCGCGTCAGGCAGGGCGATCCTTACGAGGTATGGTCGGAAAGCGACCCCGGCCGCATCCTGCCGGCGACGGTCTCGCAGATCGAGCCGGTGGCGGATGCCGCGACCCGGACGCGGCGCATCCATCTTGCGCTTGGGCAGGATGCCGATCTGCGCCTGGGGGCGCTGGTACGCGCGCGCATCGCCGGCGCTGCCGCCGCGCAGCTGGTGCTGCCCCAGTCCGCCATCATTGAACAGGACGGCGCCGAACATGTCTGGGTCGTCAGCCGCGACGGCGAACAGGGCACGGTCGCCCTGCGCCGGATCGAGACCCTGGGTCCGCCGGTCGGCGGGCGCATCGCCGTCGCCTCGGGCCTTGCCCCGGGCGAGGAGGTGGTGATCCGCGGCATCCATTCCCTGACCGAAGGCCAATCCGTGGGACAAAGCGTGACACCATGACCAACCGCGGCTTCAACCTGTCCGACTGGGCTCTGCATCACCGTTCCCTGGTGTGGTTCCTGCTGATCATCTCGATAGTGGCAGGCACGCTCAGCTATCTGCGCCTCGGCCGCGAGGAGGATCCGAATTTCACCATCAAGATCATGGTGATCAGCGCCTCGCTGCCCGGCGCCACCATCGAGGACACGCTGAACCAGGTCACCACGCGGATCGAGACCAAGCTCGAGGAACTGGACGAGCTGAAATTCACCCGCTCGGTCACCATGCCGGGCCAGTCGGTGGTCTACCTGGAGCTTGACCCGACGATCCGCGGCCCGCAGGTGCCCGAGGTCTGGAAGCGCGTGCGCAACATGATGTCGGACATCCGCCCGGAATTTCCGCAGGAATTCCAGGGTTTCCAGTTCAACGATGATTTCGGCGACGTGTTCGGCAATATCTATGCCTTCACCTCGGACGGCTTTACCCAGCGCGAATTGCGCGACCGGGTCGAGGATATCCGCAAACAGGTCCAGGCGCTGCCGATGGCAGGCAAGACCCAGCTTCTGGGGGTGCGCAAGGAACAGATCTACCTGGAATTCTCCTCGGCGCGGCTGGCGGCTCTGGGGCTGAACCACAACCAGGTGGTGCAGACACTGGCGCTGCAAAACGCGATCTCTCCCTCAGGCATCGTGCAGGCCGGGCCGGAACAGGTGCTGGTGCGCGTGGGCGGGCAGTTCGACGACGCCGAATCGATCGCGGCGGTGAACCTGCGGGTCGGCGACCGTTTCTTCAACATCGGCGACGTGGCCACAGTCACCCGCAGCTACGAAGACCCGCCAAGCGCGCTGTTCCGCTATAACGGCAAGGAGGCCGTCGGCCTTCAGATCGGCATGCGCGAGGGCGGCAACATCCTGGAATTCGGCCAGCACGTCGATGCGCTGATGGCCGAGGTGGCGCGCGGCCTGCCCATCGGGATCGAGATGGCGAAGTTCGCCGACCAGCCGCATGTGGTGGACGAGGCCGTCGGCCATTTCGTCCAGGCCCTCGCCGAAGCGGTGGCCATCGTGCTGCTGGTCAGCTTTGTCAGCCTGGGCCTGCGCGCCGGCTTCGTGGTGACGCTGACCATCCCGCTGGTTCTGGCGATCACCTTCGTGATCCTGGACATCTATGGCATCACGTTGCAGCGGATCTCGCTCGGGGCGCTGATCATCGCCCTGGGACTGCTGGTCGACGACGCGATGATCGCCATCGAGACGATGATCTCGCGGCTGGAGGTCGGCGACAGCCTGGAACGCGCCGCCAGCCATGCCTGGAGTTCCATCGCCTTCCCGATGCTGACCGGCACGCTGGTGACGGTGGCGGGCTTCATCCCCATCGGGCTGAACAGTTCGGCAGCGGGCGAGTTCACCTTTTCGCTTTTCGTGGTGATCGCCGTCTCGCTGATCGTCAGCTGGATCGTCGCCGTGCTGTTTGCGCCGCTTCTGGGCGTCACCATGCTGCCCGCGACCATGGTGCATAAATCCGAGCGGCCGAGTTGGCTGCGCCGGCGGTTCCACGGCCTGCTCCTGTGGGGCATGCACCACAAATGGCTGACCATCGCCGTCACCCTGGCCGTGTTCGCGATTTCGGTGGTGGGAATGCGCTTCGTCGAGCAGCAGTTCTTTCCGACTTCGGACCGGACAGAGATCATCGTGGACGTGACCGAGCGCGCCAATGCCTCGATCGCCAAGACCGATGCCGACATGGCCAGGATTGAGGCGATGCTGGCCGAGGAACGGGACGCGCTGTTCTGGACCACCTATGTCGGCCGCGGCGCGCCGCGGTTCGTTCTCTCGATGGATGTGCCCACGCCCGGCCCCTATATGGGCCAGATCGTGATCCAGACCCCCGATCTGGCGGCGCGCGACAGGCTCAAGGCGCGGCTGATCGAATTCGCCGGGCACGAACTGATCGGCACCGACATCTATGTCAAGAACCTTGAAATCGGGCCGCCGGTCGGCAAGCCGGTGCAGTATCGCGTCTCGTCGCCCGACCTAGACCAGGCGCGCGACGCGGCGCGCGAGCTTGCCGCGGTGCTGGCGACCGAGCCGCGGCTGCGCGACATCGCGCTGGACTGGAACGAGCCTGCGCGCGTGGTGCGGTTGCAGGTGAACCAGGACCAGGCCCGCCGGCTGGGCCTGACCAACGAGGATATTTCGGGGGCGCTGTCGGGAACCTTCAGCGGCCGCACGATCACCCAGTTGCGCGACGGCATCTTCCTGATCAACGTCACCGCCCGCGGCTCTCAGGAGGATCGCGAATCGCTGGCCTCGATCCAGAACCTGCAACTGGCGACGCCGACCGGCACGCCGATCCCGCTCGCCTCGCTGGCCAAGCTGGAATACGATACCGAGCAACCGCTGATCATGCAGCGCGACGGGTTGCCGACCGTCACCGTCAAGGCCGATATCGCCAGCAAGGACCAGCCCGCCACGCTGGTCGAGACGCTGGCCGACAAGGTTGCGCGCTTCCAGGCCGGATTGCCGCCAGGGGTCAAGGTCGTGGTCGGCGGCACGGTCGAGACCTCGGCCGAAAGCCAGGAGCCCATCGCCGCCGTGGTGCCGATCATGCTGCTGATCATGGCCTCGCTGGTGATGGTGCAGATGCAGGGCTTCCGGCTGTCCTTCATCGTCTTTGCCGCCGCACCGCTGGGGCTGATCGGCGTGGTCGCGGCACTCTTGCCCTTTGGGGTGCCGATGGGCTTCGTCGCCATCCTCGGCATCCTGGCGCTGATCGGCATCCTGATCCGCAACTCGGTCATCCTGGTGCACGAGATCCAGGAGCTGATCGCCAAGGGCCATGCGAAATGGGACGCGGTCTTCGAGGCATCCGACAGCCGCGCCCGCCCGATCCTGCTGACGGCGGCGGCGGCCAGCCTGGCGCTGATCCCGATCTCGCGCCAGGTGTTCTGGGGGCCGATGGCCTTTGCCATGATGGGCGGCATCATCGCCGGCACGCTGGTGACGCTGATCTTCGTCCCGGCGCTTTACTGCGCGGTATTCGGCGTCCGCCCACCCAAGGGCGACCCGATGCCCAGCGCCGAGGACCGCGCCTGCGCCGCCGCGCAGGAATAAGGCCGCCAAGGGCCTATCCGCCGACAAAAGCGGGGCGGTCGATTGCCGCGCCGCTTGGGAGGCGCACCTGCGGCAGCCGCCAGATCTGCACCGGGCCGCAAGGGCGCTCAGCCCTCGGGGTCGGCGGCGATCTCGGCGGCGAAGGCGGCGCCGAAACGGTCCAACCGCGCCACGTCCAGATAGCGCGCCAGGTCGCGTGGTCGGTCCTCGGCAATGCGGCGCAAGGCGGAGTTGCTGACGGATAGTGGCTTTTCCGTGCCGTCCTCGCCCCGCATCAGCCGGGCCTGCGCCTCGGCCAGCCGGTCGAACAGATCGCCCGAGGCCCGGCCGGCCAGCGCACGGCGCGCGGGATGCATCGGCGCCACCTCACCGGCGATGACGCGCAGGAACTCCTCGCCATAGCTTTCCAGCTTCTTGGCGCCGACGCCGTTCACCCGGGCCATCTCGTCCAGCGTGCGGGGGCGGCTTTGGGCCATCTCGATCAGCGTGCGGTCGGGAAAGATGACATAGGCCGGCACCCGCGCCGCCTCGGCCAGCGCCCGGCGCTTGGCCTTGAGCGCGGAAAGCAGCGGCGCATCCTCTTCATCGACCTGCGTGCGAACCACCACGGCGGGGCGTGCGCGTGTCATGGCATCGCGGCGCAGGGTGATACGCTCTTCGCCGCGCAGCACCGGATGGGCGGCGGCGGTGATGGCCAGGCCGCCGTGACGCTCGGGATCGGGGCGGATCAGGTCGCGGCCCAGCATCTGCCGGATGACCGCCTGCCATTGCGGCTTGGCCATGTCGCGCCCGACGCCAAAGGTCGGCAGCCGGTCATGGCCGCGCTGGCGTATGCGGTCGGTCATGGTGCCGGTCAGCACGTCGATGATATGGCCCGCGCCATAGGTCTGGCCGGTGCGCAGCACGGCCGACAGCACCTTTTGCGCCGCCTCGGTCGCATCGAAGCATTCGGGCGGGTTGTCGCAGATGTCGCAATTGCCGCAGGCCGCGGCCTCTTCGCCGAAATAGCGCAGCAGGGCGACACGGCGGCAGGCCGTCGCCTCGGCCAGGCCCAGCAGGGCGTTCAGCCGGGCATGGTCGGCAGCCTTGCGCTCGGGCGGGGCCAGCCCCTCGTCGATCTGGCCGCGGCGCAGGCGGATGTCGTCGGGGCCGTAAAGCGTCAGCGTCTCGGCCGGGGCACCGTCGCGGCCGCCGCGGCCGATCTCTTGGTAATAGGCCTCGATGGATTTCGGCAGGTCGGCATGGGCGACCCAGCGGATGTCGGGCTTGTCGATGCCCATGCCGAAGGCCACGGTCGCCACTACGATCAGCCCGTCCTCGCGCTGGAACCGCGCCTCGACCTCGCGGCGCTGGTCGGGCTCCATGCCGCCGTGATAGGCGACGGCGGCAAGCCCGGCCTCGTTCAGCGCGCCGGCCAGCGTCTCGGTCTTGGCGCGGGTGCCGCAATAGACGATGCCCGACTGGCCCCGGCGCGCGGCGGCGAAATCCAGGATCTGCCGGCGCGGCCCGTCCTTGGGCTGGAAGGCCAGGTGGATGTTCGGCCGGTCGAAACCGCGCAGAAAGCTTTGCGGCTGCGCACCGTCGAACAGGCGTTTGACGATTTCCTCGCGGGTCTCGGCATCGGCGGTGGCGGTAAAGGCGGCCAGCGGCACGGAAAGCGTCCGGCGCAACTCGCCCACGCGCAGGTAATCGGGACGGAAGTCATGGCCCCATTGGCTGACGCAATGCGCCTCGTCCACGGCGATGGCCTGGACGCCCGCGCGGCGCAGCATCGGAATGGTCGCACCCGAGGCCAGCCGCTCGGGCGCCATGTAGAGCAGCCGCAATTCCCGTGCGTTCAGCGCCCGCAGAACCTCGCTGTTTTCCTCGTCCGAATTGCCGCTGGTCAGGGCGGCGGCGGCGACGCCCGCCTCGGTCAGCGCGCGAACCTGGTCGCGCATCAGGGCGATCAGCGGCGATATGACCACCGTCAGCCCGTCCCGCATCAGCGCCGGCAGCTGGTAGCACAGCGACTTGCCCCCGCCGGTCGGCATGATCGCCAGCACGTCGCGGCCGGCGGCCACGGCATCGACGATCTCTTCCTGCCCCGGCCGAAAGGCGTCGAAGCCGAAGACCTGCCGCAAAAGGGGCGCGGCCGACATGCCTAGAAGCCGTAGAACCAAGCCGCGTTGTTGGCGAGCGCGCGTTGCAGGATGATGATGCCGATAAAGACGACCAGCGGCGCCAGGTCCAGCCCGCCCGTGTTCGGCAGGATCGAGCGGACGGGGCCGTAGATCGGCTCCAGCAGGCGGTTGAGCCCGTTCCAGACCTGCCAGATCAGCGGCTGGCGCAGGTTCAGCACCTGGAAGTTGATCAGCCATGACATGATGATATGGGCGATCATCACGAACCAGACGACGTCGAGTATCAGCATCAAGGCTTCGTAGAGCGTGCCCATTCCATTCCCTTCCGGCTGTTCCGTGGACAGGTAAGGCAGGCATCCGCGTTGCGCAAGGCACAGCTTGGCCGCAGCGTTCCGATTGACGCCCGTGCCGGCCAGGGCTAGCCCGCTTCGGTGCCCAAGGCAGGAGAAGCCGCCGATGTATCCCATGCTCCGCTTTGCCAAGGAGATGCTGAAGTTCCGCCGCAGCCCCCGCATCGGCGTGCTGGAGGCGCATGTCTCGACCCATCGCTGCTGGCCCTGGGACCTGGACCCCTGGATCGAGCTGAACAACGGCCGCACGCTCACGCTCTACGACCTCGGGCGGCTGCCGATGGCGGTCAGGACCGGGATCATCGACACGATGCGGCAGAACCGCTGGGGCATCACGGTGGCGGGCAACACGGTGCGCTATCGCCGCCGGATCAAGGCCTTCAACCGCTTCACCATGGTTTCGCGCACCCTCGGTTGGGACGAACGCTTCCTTTACATGGAGCAAAGCATGTGGCGGGCGGGCGAGTGCTGCAACCACATGCTGCTGCGCGGCGCCATCACCTCGGACCAGGGCATCGTGGCGCCGGCGCGGCTGATGCAGGCGGCGGGGCGCGACCCGGTCAGCCCGGGACTACCGGGCTGGGTGCAATCCTGGATCGCGGCGGATGCCCAGCGGCCCTGGCCGCCGGTGCTGCCGCCCATCCTGCCTGCCGAGCGCAATCCGGACTTGCCAGCCTGAACCCGCTGGGGCCTTATGCGCCCGGGCTGCGGAACGGGCACGGCCCGGGGGCAAGAGGGGCGCGGCATGGAACGCAAACGCATCTGGGGCTGGTGGTTCTTCGACTGGGCCAGCCAGCCCTTTGCGACGCTGCTGATGACCTTCATCTTCCCGGTCTATTACGCCGAGATCGCCCGCCAGCACTATACCGCGCAGGGCATGACGCCCGAGGCGGCGGGCGCGGCGGCGCAATCGCTGTGGGGCTACGGGCTGGGCATCTGCGGGGTCATCATCGCGGTGCTCGCCCCGGTGCTGGGCGCCATCGCCGACAATACCGGCCGCCGGCTGGTCTGGGTCTGGGTCTTTTCCGCCTTCTACATGGCGGGGTCATGGGGACTGTGGTTCCTGATGCCCGACCAGCCGAACCTGCATCTGGCGATCCTGTCCTTCGGCATCGGGCTGATCGGCATGGAGTTCGCCACCATCTTCACCAATGCCCTGTTGCCAGGGCTGGCGCCGCATCGGGAAATCGGCCGCATCTCGGGCTCGGGCTTCGCCTTCGGCTATCTCGGCGGCGTCATCGCGCTGGCCGCGGTGCTGCTGCTTCTGGCCGAGAACGCCCAGACCGGCCGCACCATGCTGGGCATCCCTCCGGTGCTGGGCCTCGATCCGGCGCTGCGCGAGGGCACGCGGGCCGTGGGGCCGTTCACGGCGCTGTGGTATCTGGCCTTCATGATCCCCTTCGCGCTTTGGGTGCCGGAAACGCGGGGGCCGCGCCGGCCGCTGCATCTGGGCGCGGCCATGGCGGAACTGGGCCGCCTGCTCGCCAGCCTGCGATACCGGCATTCGCTGGCGGCCTGGCTGGCCTCGTCCATGTTCTCGCGCGATGCGCTGAACGCGCTTTACGCCTTTGGCGGCGTCTATGCCGGCACGGTGCTGGGCTGGCCGGTCTTCCTGGCCGGGGTCTTCGGCGTGGTCAGCGCCGTCTCGGCCGCCGTCATCAGCTGGATCGGCGGCCGCGCCGACCGGCGCTGGGGGCCGAAGCCGGTGATCGTCGCCTGCACGCTGGTGCTGATCGGCGTCTGCATCCTCGTCATCGGCATGAGCCGCCAGCAGGTCCTGGGCCTGCCGCTGGCCGAGGGCTCGCGCCTGCCCGATGCGCTGTTCTTCCTGTGCGGCGCGCTGATCGGCGGTGCCGGCGGCGCCCTGCAATCGGCCAGCCGCACGATGATGGTGCGCCACGCCACGGCCGAGCGCGCGACCGAGGCATTCGGCCTCTACGCGCTTTCGGGCAAGGCGACGGCTTTCCTCGCGCCGCTCCTGATCGCCACGGTGACGGATGTGACCGGCAACCAACGGCTCGGCATCTCTCCGCTCATCGTGATGTTCCTTCTGGCGTTGGTTCTGCTAATTTGGGTCAAAGCAAAAGGAGAGGCCGAGCAGTGATCCGCAAATTCCTGACCGCCGCCGTGCTGGCGCTGACCGGGCTTGGCCTGGTCCAGCCCGCCGGGGCCGACCCGCTGGCCCGCAGCGTCTTCGGCGCCGTTCCCGGCCCGACGGGGGGCGCCCCCGTCTCGATCGGGTTCTATTCCAAGGGCTGCGTCTCGGGCGCCGTGCAGCTGCCCGAATCCGGCCCGACCTGGCAGGCCATGCGCCTGTCGAGGAACCGCAACTGGGGCCATCCCGAACTGGTCGGCTTCCTGATCGGCCTGTCGCAGGCCGCCCGTCAGGTCGGCTGGCAGGGGCTTTACATCGGCGACATGGGCCAGCCGCGCGGCGGCCCTATGACCTCGGGGCATGCCAGCCACCAGTCCGGCCTCGATGCCGACATCTGGATGCTGCCGCCCCAAAGCCTGCAACTGAGCGCGGCGCAACGCGAGAAGATCTCGTCGCAATCGGTGGTGAACAAGGCCGGCACTGCGCCCTCGGGCCTGTGGAGCGGCGGACACATGGCGATCATGCGCGCCGCCGCCCGCGACCCGCGGGTCGAGCGCATCTTCGTCGATCCGGTCGCCAAGGTGGCGATGTGCCAGATGGAGACCGGAGACCGCACCTGGCTGCGCAAGGTGCGCCCGCTGAACGGCCACGACTATCACTTCCACGTCCGAATGGCCTGTCCGGCGGGCTCGATCTGCCAGCAGCAGGACGCGCCCCCGCCCGGGGACGGCTGCGCCGAGGCGGCAGAGTGGATCAAGAACCGCATCGATCCCAGCCGGGTCAAGCCGGTGCCGCCCGATCCGAACTATCGCCACCCCCGCAGCTTCCGGCTGAGCGAGATGCCCCGTCAATGCCAGGTCGTCGCCACCGCCCGCTAAGGCGCGGCGGCAGGGCCGGCGGCGCGGCAGGGCGGCCCCGCCGCCTGCCGGGCCTTGCGCTGTCGCTGTTGCTTCTCTCTGCCTCCTCGGCCTGTGCGGCCGATCCGGCGCCGCAACCGGCGCCCAGGGTGGATTACGTCGCGACCTATGTCTGGCGGATGGAGGACGAGTCTTTCGGCGGCTTCTCGGGCATCGAGATCAGCGCCGACGGCGACCGTTTCACCGCGCTTTCCGATCGCGCCACGATCCGCTGGGGCAGCGTCGAACGCGACGCGCAGGGCCGTATCCGCGGGCTGGAACTGGCCGGCCGCGCCCAGTTGCGCGACAGCGCCGGCAAGCCGCTGAAGCCCGGCTGGCAGGGCGACAGCGAGGGGCTGGCCATCGCCCCCGACGGCACGATCTGGATCAGCTTCGAGGGGCTGACCCGCGTCGCCCGCTACGACACGCCCGACAGCCCGGCCAAGCCCCTGCCCCGGCCGCCCGAATTCAAGGCGATGCAGCGCAATTCCTCGCTGGAGGCGCTGGCGATCCTGCCCGACGGCACGCTTTTGACCCTGCCCGAACGGTCGGGCGCCCTGACCCGGCCCTTTCCGGTCTGGCGCTGGCGGGACGGCAAATGGGACCAGCCCTTCTCGATCCCGCGCTCGGGCGACTGGCTGGCGGTCGGCGCCGATATCGGCCCGGACGGCCGCTTCTACCTGCTGGAACGCGATTTCAAGGGGCTGCTGGGCTTTCGTGCGCGCGTCCGGCGCTTCGACCTGTCGGAAAGCGGCGTCTCGAACGAACGGGTGCTGCTGGAATCGCGCCCGCTGCAATATGACAACCTTGAGGGGATCTCGGTCTGGCATGACGGGCAGGGCATCCGCATCACCATGATTTCGGACGACAATTTCGGATGGCTGCAACGCACCGAACTGGTCGAGTATCGGGTGACGGAATGAGCCTCTCTGTCAGCATCGCCGCGCTGGACCGTGCCGTCGACAATGCACTGTCCGAGCGGCGGATCGTCGGCTGCGTGGTGCTGCTGGCCGAGGATGGCCGGCTGGTCCATGCCCGCGCCGAGGGCCTTGCCGACCGCGAGGCAGGCCGGCCGATGGCCCAGAACACCTGGCTGCGCTATGCCTCGGTCTCGAAGCCCTTCACCACGGTCGCGGCGCTGCGGCTGATGCAGGCGGGCCGGCTCGCGCCCGAGGATCCGGTGACGCGCTGGCTGCCGGATTTCACCCCCGCGCTGCCCGACGGCAGCCGCCCCGTGATCACCGTCGATCAGCTGATGTCGCATCTGGCGGGGCTGGACTACGGCTTCAACCAGCCCGAGGACGGCCCCTATGCCCGCGCCGGGGTCTCGGACGGGATCGGCGACAGCGGCATCTCGCTGGCCGAGAACCTGCGCCGCATCGCCTCGGTGCCGCTGGACCGGCCGCCCGGCACGCGCTGGCGCTATTCGATAGCGACCGACGTGCTGGGCGCAGTGATCCAGTCGGCGGCCGACATGCCGCTGCCCCAGGCCATGGCCGAGTTGGTGACCGACCCCCTGGGCATCGAGGCCGGTTTCCACGCCCCGGACTCCGCCGACCTGGCCGCGAACTACGCCGATGCCCGCCCCCAGCCGCAGCGGATGCGCGGCCCGACCCGGGTCAGGAACCCGCTGCAGCCCGAGCAGAGCTATGCCTACCTGCCCGAGCGCATCCGCGACCCCTTGGCCTATCCCTCGGGCGGCGGTGGCATGGCGGGCACGGCCGAGGCCGCGCTGGCGCTGCTGGAAACCCTGCGCGACGGCTCTTTCCTGGGCGAAAGCCTGCGTGCCGAGGCGCAACGCAACCGCATCCGCCAGCGTCACCCGCTGCGCGGGCCCGGCTGGGGCCATGCCTGGGCGGGCGCGGTCATCACCGATGCCGAAGCGGCCGGTATCGGCCTGCCGCAAGGCTGCCTCAGCTGGGGCGGCATCTACGGCCACAGCTGGATCGTCGATCCCGCCCGCCGCCGCAGCCTGGTCGCGCTGACCAATACCGCGGTCGAAGGCATGAACGGCGCCTTTGCGGTGGAAATCGCAGCCGCAGCCGCGCTATGACCGCGCGTGACGGTTGACAGAAACCCCGGCCGGCCTTATGCGGCCTTGCCCCGGACGGGGCCGAGTCTCCGCGACCTTGCCAAAACGGAAAACCAGACATGCCCCGTATTCTTCCCGGCGTCATCGCCATGGCCGCAGTCGTGGTGGCCTCGAACATCCTGGTCCAGCACCTGCTGGGCTCCTGGCTGACCTGGGGGGCGCTGACCTATCCGGTCGCCTTCCTGGTGACCGACATCATGAACCGGGTCTATGGCCCGACCGCCGCACGCAAGGTGGTCTATGCCGGTTTCGTGACCGGCGTGCTGTGCTCGCTCGTCGCCGCCGGCATGGACAAGACCACGCTGCGCATCGCCGTCGCCTCGGGCGCGGCCTTCCTTTCGGCGCAGTTGATGGACATCTCGGTCTTCAACCAGTTGCGAAAATACAACTGGTGGCTACCACCCCTGGCGGCAAGCGTCGCCGGTTCGATCCTCGACACCACCGTTTTCTTCACCATCGCCTTCGCCTCGCAGCTGACGCCGATCTTCCCCGCGGATGATGTTTCCTGGGCAAATGAACTGGTTCCGCTGCTCGGCCACGGCCCCGTGCAGCCGCTGTGGGTATCGCTGGCGGTCGCCGATTGCGGGGTGAAGCTTGCGCAGGCGGTCCTGGCGCTCGTGCCCTTCCGCATCGTCGTCGGAAATTTGATCCAGCGTCGCGCGCAAACTAATTGACTGTCGGAGGTTCTGTGGCAGGCTGAACCCATACGGCAACTTATTGAAAGGAGGTGGTCCAGTGTCGAGAGTGATATTGGAGAGAGGTGTCGGGACAGTCAGGGGGGCCGTGGCCTGAGGGCAGCCCCAAGGGTCGTAAACCCTGGCTGGGACGGTGGACACCAACCCTAACCGGACCATCTCCGTGGATCTCGCGGGCCGTTCTCCAGCAGAGCGGCCCGTTCCATTTCAGCCGCCTGTCCTTGCAGATCGGTTCGCGACCGGCAAGCTCGGTAAAGCTTGAAAGGCCCCTTGAGTATTTTTGGAACGAAGAAGCCAAACCGGCGCTTCTTCGTTCCCCAAATACTCATGCTGCATGGCAGGCAGAAAACCCGGCCCCGATAAGAAGCCGGGTCGAAGCGGGATCAGATGCGCTCGATAGCCAGCGCGATGCCTTGGCCGCCGCCGATGCACATGGTGATCAGCCCCTTGCTGCCGCCGGTCCGCATCAATTCATACATCGCCTTGACCGTGACGAGGGCGCCGGTCGCGCCGACCGGATGGCCCAAGGCGATGGCGCCGCCGTTCGGGTTCACCTTCGCCGGATCGAGGCCGAGCCCCTTGTTCACCGCCAAGGCCTGCGCGGCGAAAGCCTCGTTCGACTCGATCACGTCGAACTCGCCGACCTTCAGGCCGGTGCGCTTGAGCAGCGCCTCGACCGCCGGGACCGGGCCGATGCCCATGACCTCGGGACGCACGCCCGCCACGGCATAGCCGAGCACCCGGAACAGCGGCTTGGCGCCCGCCGCCCTGGCCGCGTCCGCGCGCGCCAGCACCAGAGCCGCCGCGCCGTCGTTGATGCCCGAGGCATTGCCGGCGGTGACCGTGCCATCCTTCTGGAAAACCGCCTTCAGTCCCGCCAGCTTCTCCAGATCGGTCGCTTTCGGGTGCTCGTCGGTATCGAAGGCCACCATGCCCTTGCGGGTCTTGATCTCGATGGGAACGATCTGCTCCTTGAAGCGGCCCTCGGCGATGGCGGCCGCAGCGCGCTTCTGGCTTTCCAGCGCGAACTCGTCCTGCGCCTGGCGTGAGATGTCATGTTCGCGCGCAACATTCTCGGCCGTCACGCCCATATGGCCGGTGCCCATCGGGCAGGTCAGCGCACCAACCATCATGTCGAGCATCTGCACGTCGCCCATCTTGGCACCGAACCGGGCCGCCGGCACGGCGTAGGGCGCGCGGCTCATCGATTCCGCACCGCCCGCCACGGCAAAGTCGGCATCCCCCAGTATCAGCGCCTGCGTGGCCGAGACGATGGCCTGCGCCCCCGAACCGCAGAGCCTGTTCACGTTCATCGCCGGCGTGGTATCGGGCACGCCGGCGTCCAGCATCGCCACGCGCGACAGATACATGTCGCGCGGCTCGGTGTTCAGCACGTGGCCGAAGACCACGGTGCCGATGCGCTCGGGGCCGATCCCCGCGCGCTCGATCGCCGCACGGGTGACCGTCGCGGCAAGCTGGATCGGAGGCACCCCCGCGAGGCTGCCGCCGAAGGTGCCGATGGCCGTGCGCGCCCCCGACAGGATGACGATTTCGTTCTCGGACATGATTCCTCCGGTCATGCTGGAATTTTATTACTCGTAGTCGCGCCACGGCGAACGGAAAAGACCCGACCTCTTGCAACGTAACGGAAACCGGGCAAGATACGGCCATGACGAACGATCCACGCATCAGCCTGCGCCTGCATTTCGAATCCGGCCTTACCTTTGGTCGCGGCAAGGCCGACCTCCTGCAAGCCATTGACGAAGAAGGCTCGATCTCGGCCGCCGGGCGGCGGATGGGGATGAGCTATCGCCGCGCCTGGTCGCTGGTCGAAGAGATGAACCTGCATTTTGCCACGCCCCTCGTGGACAGCAGCCGCGGCGGCGCCAAGGGCGGCGGCGCCCAGCTGACCGAACGGGGCCGGCAGGCGCTGTCCGATTATCGCGCGCTTGAGGCATTGCTGCGCGACCAAGGCGCGGGCCTGCTGGCGCGGCTTCGCGGCGGCCAGCGTTCTGCTTCGTCGTAAATAACGGTTGCCAGCCGCGCCGCCGCTTGGTTATGTCCGTTTGAACACAATGAATGGACCAATCCGATGCGCCTGTCTTTTCTTGCCGCCGCCTTGATCGCATTTGCCCCCGCCGCGCAGGCAGACGAGATCACCATCTTCGCCGCTGCCAGCCTCAAGGACGCGCTGGACGAGATCGCCGCCGATTGGCAGAAGAACCATGACGATATGGTAGTGATCTCCTATGCGGGCAGTTCGCAGCTTGCCAAGCAGATCCAGGAGGGCGCGCCAGCCGACCTGTTCATCTCGGCCTCGACCGCGTGGATGGATGCGGTGCAGGAGTCCGGCGACATCGACCCGGAGAGCCGCCGCGATCTTCTGGGCAATACGCTGGTGCTGGTCGGCACCGGCACGCCGGCCGAAGCGCCCGTGACCGAACTGCCTGCGCTGCTGGGCGAGGGTAAGCTGGCCATGGCGCTGGTCGATTCCGTGCCCGCCGGGCAATACGGGAAAGAGGCGCTGACCTCGCTGGGCCTTTGGGACCAGGTGGAAAGCCAGATCGCCCAGGCCGACAACGTCCGCGCCGCGCTGAAGCAGGTCGCGATCGGCGAGGCGCCGCTGGGCATCGTCTATGGCAGCGATGCCGTGGCCGAGCCGGGCGTTGGCGTGGTCGCGACCTTCCCGGCCGACAGCCATGAAGAGATCACCTATCCCGCCGCCGTGACCAAGGTCGCCGACACGGCGCAGGCCGCCGCCTTCCTTGACAGCCTGTCGCAAGACCCGGCAAAGTCGGTCTTTGAATCGCAAGGCTTTACCGTCACGCAATGATCCCGACCGACTGGCTTGGCCCTCAGGAATGGCAGGCCGTGCGCCTTTCCCTGCGGGTGGCCGCCGTCGCCACGCTGGCCAGCCTGCCGCTGGCCGTCGCGGTGGCATGGCTGCTGGCGCGGCGGCGCTTTCCGGGGCATGGGCTGGTCAGCGGCATCGTGCACCTGCCGCTGATCCTGCCGCCGGTGGTGACCGGCTACCTGCTGCTGGTCACCTTCGGCACGCAGGGCCCCGTGGGCAGCCTGCTGAAACCGCTGGGCATCGTCTTTGCCTTTCGCTGGACCGGCGCGGCGCTGGCCTGCGGGATCATGAGCTTTCCGCTGATGGTCCGCGCCATTAGGCTGGGCTTCGAGGCCGTGGACCCCAAGCTTGAACAGGCCGCCGCCACCCTTGGCGCGCCCAGGGCCTGGATCTTCCTGACCGTCACCCTGCCGCTGATCATGCCCGCGATCCTGGCGGGCGCCACGCTGGGCTTTGCCAAGGCGATGGGCGAGTTCGGCGCCACCATTACCTTCGTCTCGAACATTCCCGGCCAGACCCAGACCCTGCCCTCGGCCATCTATGCGCTGTTGCAGGTGCCCTCGGGCGATGCGGCGGCGCTGCGGCTGGTGCTGGTCTCGGTGGTGATCGCCATGGGGGCGGTGCTGGTCTCGGAATGGCTGGCCCGGCGCATGGCAGAGCGCATCGAGGCGCGGCGCTGATGCTGGAGGTCGCCTTTCGCCACCGCTTTCCCGGACTTTCGCTGGAGGTCACATTCCAGGCGCCGGGCGGGGTGACGGCGCTGTTCGGCCCCTCGGGCTGCGGCAAGAGCACGGCGATCAACGCCATCGCCGGGCTGCTGCGCCCCGACCAGGGCCGGATCGCGCTGGACGGGCGGGTGCTTTTCGACGGTGCGACGAACCTTTCACCGCAGGCGCGGCGCATCGGTTGCGTGTTCCAGGACGCACGGTTGTTCCCGCATATGACGGTGGCGGCGAACCTGCGCTATCCCTCGCGCTGGCGACGCGGCGCGGCGCGCGATTTCGACCGCATCACCGAGATGCTGGCGCTGGGGCCGCTGCTGCATCGCCGCCCCGGCACGCTGTCGGGGGGCGAGCGCCAGCGCGTCGCCATCGGCCGGGCGCTGCTGTCGGACCCGGCGCTACTGGTCATGGACGAGCCGCTGGCGGCGCTGGACGAGGCGCGCAAGGCCGAGATCATGCCCTGGCTGGAGCGGCTGCGGGACCAGATCCGGCTGCCGATCCTCTATGTCAGCCATTCGGTGCCCGAGGTGCTGCGGCTGGCGACCACGGTGGTGCTGATGCGGCAGGGCCGCGTCACCCATTCCGGCGCGCTGGCGGACATCCTGGCCGATCCCGAGCTTGCCCCGCAACTGGGCGCGCGCGAGGCCGGCGCGCTGATCCGCGCCACGGTCGAGGCGCGCGAGGCCGACGGCCTGACCCGGGTTGCGACCGCGGGCGGCCCGATGCTGCTGCCCGAGCTGGATCTGGCCCCCGGCCGGGTGCTGCGGCTGCGAATCCTGGCGCATGAGGTCATTCTGGCACGCGAGGCGCCGCGCGGCCTTTCGGCGCTGAACGCGCTGCCGGTTGCGGTGACGCGCATCGAGGGCGGGCTGGTGCAACTGGCGCTGGGTCATGGCGCGCAGCATGAGCGGATGCTTGCGCAGGTCACGCCGCGCTCGGTCAAGGCACTGGAATTGCAGCCGGGAACCGCCTGCCATGCCATCGTGAAGTCGGTCTCGGTCCTGCCCAGCTAGCCGGGTCGAGCCTTTGTCATTTGCGCGGCCCCGGCAATTTCGCTTATCCTGCCTGCAAAAAATATGAGGGCAGTATGAACAGGTTTCTCAAGCTCGCCATCGTCGGGCTGGTGGCCTCTTGCGGAGGAGGCGGGAACTACAAGGCGCCGCGCAATCTGGACAACGCCTGCGCCATCGCGGCCGAGCGGCCCGCCTATATGCGCGCGATGAAGGCGACCGAGCGGCGCTGGGGCGTTCCGGTCCATGTCCAGATGGCGACGATCCACCAGGAATCGAAATTCATCGGCAATGCCCGCACGCCGCATCAATATGCGCTGGGGCTGATTCCGATCGGGCGGCAAAGCTCGGCCTATGGCTACAGCCAGGCGCTGGACAGCACCTGGGACGATTACCGCAAGCAGACCGGCAATCGCCGCGCCCGGCGCGACAACATCCGCGACGCCACCGACTTCATGGGCTGGTACATGAACGATTCGGCGCGGGTACTGGGTATTTCCAAATGGGACGCCGCCTCGCAATACCTGGCCTATCACGAAGGCCGCTCGGGCTTTGCCAGGGGCTCGCACAATTCGAAGCCCTGGCTGATGAACGTGGCCGGCAAGGTCCAGACCCGCTCCGAGGCCTATCGCAGCCAGCTCGCCTCCTGCCGCTGATCGCGCTCGCCCGCCTATTTCCGGCGGGCGATCTCGTTCTGGATGGCGAAGGTCGAGGCCGGGAAGGACATTCCGGTCTGCATGTCGCCCAGGATCACCGTGGTGCGCTTGCCGGTGTCGTCGGTCACCACCCATTGCCGCAACTGCGTCGGGTTGGCGGTAAAGACCATCTGGATATTGCCGTATTCCGGGTGCTGGGGGTCCTGCGCCGTGACGACGGTGGTGTTCTTCTTCTCGGTATAGCCGGTGACCATGCGCGCGCGGCTCAGGTCGATATTCGGCGCCAGGATCAGCGACAGCGGCGTCTTGGACAACGGATATTGCTGCGGCGCGCCGCGCGTCTTGCCGTCGAACACCGCGACGTTCCCGGCCGAGGCCATGACCAGCGTGCGGTCGCCCTTGTATTCGAAGCGCACCCGCTGCGGGCGCTGGATATAGACAATCCCGGTCGAGATCGAGCCGTCGGCATTCACCTGGGTGAAATCCGCCTTGGCGGTTTTCAGGCTGTTGAGATAGCGCGAGATCTCGTTCAACGGAATCTTTTCGGCCAGGGCGGGAAAGGCCATGGCCAGGCACAGGACGGGCGCAAGGGCGAGCGTTTTCAGTTTCATGAGCGGAATGATACCGATCCTCCAAAGACATGCACATCACGTTCGCTGGATGCGCGCGGGGCCAACGCTGACGGCGGCGTGAGCGTTCCCTAAAGCCGCTGCCCGGTCAGCAGGCGCGGCATCGGATCAAGGCTCAGCCCCGCCGCCTGCCGCATGAAGCCGCGCCGCAGCGGCGGGATGGCATCGACCAGCCCCATGCCCAGTTCGCGCGCGGTGCGCAGCAACGGGTTGGCATTGGAAAACAGCGCGTTCACCCCGTCCATGCCCAGCGCCAGCGCCGTCGCGTCCGGCCGCCGCCAGTCCTGATAGCGGGCCAGCACCGTATCGGCGCCGATATCCTCGCCCCGGCGGCGGGCGGCGACGATCACTTCGGCCAGCACCGCCACGTCACGCAGGCCCAGGTTCAGCCCCTGCCCGGCGATGGGATGCACGCCATGCGCCGCATCGCCGACCAGCGCGACGCGCGGGGCGACGTAACGCTCGGCCAGCGTCAGGTTCAGCGGATACGAGAATCGGGGGCCGGCCAGCCGGATCTCGCCCAGGAAATCGCCGAAGCGCGGGCGCAGGACGGCCAGGAAATCCGCGTCGGGCAGCTCGATGATGGCACGGGCGCTGGCCTCGGCCTCGGACCAGACGATCGAACTGCGGTTGCCCGGCAGCGGCAGGATCGCCAGCGGGCCGGTCGGCATGAAATACTGATGCGCAGTGCCGTGATGCGGCAATTCGTGATCGACCGCCGCGACCAGCGCGATCTGGCCGTAGTCGTGGCCGATGCGCCGGATGCCGGCCCGCGCCGCCACGCCCGATTGCCGTCCGTCGGCACCGACCAGCAGCCGGGCGGTGATGCTGCGCCCGTCCGACAGGCTGGCGCGGATCGCCGCGCCCTCGGCCTCCTGCCCGGTGACGGACAGGCCCGGCAGATGCGTGACCCGCCCCTGCATCGCGGCCAGAAGCGCGCGGTAAAGGAACCGATCCTCGAGCATATAGCCCAGACGGCCCTCTTCAATCTCGGCGCCGTCGAAATGCAGGCCGAAGGGGCCGGCGCCTTCGCCCGGCACGCCTTGCGTCGCCTCGACCTTGCGGATCTCCTGCGCGTTCGGGGCCAGGTCGCGCCACAGCCCCAGCGCCGACAGCAGCCGCTGCGAGGCCAGCGCCAGCGCATAGGCGCGGCCGTCGAAGGCGTCGCCGGCACGGGCGTCGGCCGGGCGGGCATCGGCGACGGCCACCGACAGGCCGGCATCGGCCAGCGCCAGGGCAAGGGCCGGGCCGTTCAGCCCGCCGCCCGCGATCAGGATGTCGAAATCGGTCCTCATGCTGCGCAATATGACCTTCGGCCGGGCAATGTCCATGCGGCACAGCCGCCACCAAGCGCATTGCGGGCCTGCCCGCGCCGGGATAGCCTGTATCTTATTTGGCATTTGGACATTGGTCGGGGGAAGGGCATGGATTGGCTCAGGGCATCTGCGGCGGAACAGGGACGGGCGATCCTGGCCGGTCTGATCAGCCCTGTCGAGCAGGCCGAGGCCTATCTGGACGCCGCGGCCCGCCACCCCTATGGCGACCGCATCTATGCCAGGTTGACGCCGGAACGCGCCCGGGCCGAAGCCATCGCCGCCCATGACCGCGCCCGCGCCGGGCTGCGCCGCGGGCTGCTGGACGGGGTGGCGATCAACTGGAAGGACAATATCGACAGCGCCGGCATCGCGACCGAGGCCGGCTCGCGCCTGCTGCAAGGCCGCACGCCAAGGCAGGACGCCGCGATCCTGGCCGGAGCCACGCTGGACGGGCTGGTCTGCCTGGGCAAGACGCATATGACCGAGCTGGCCTTTTCCGGGCTGGGCGTGAACCCGATGACGGCGACGCCGCCGAACAGCATCGACCAGGAACTGGCCCCGGGCGGATCGAGCTCGGGCGCGGCGGTTTCGGTCGCGCTGGGACTGGCGGCGGCGGCCATCGGCTCGGATACCGGCGGCTCGATCCGGGTGCCGGCGGCCTGGAACGGGCTCGTGGGCTTCAAGCCGACCACCGACGCGGTCAGCGGCACGGGCATCGTGCCGCTGTGCCGGCGCTTCGACGTAGCCGGCCCCATCGCCCGCACGGTCGAGGACTGCGCCGAGCTTTTCGCCGTGCTGCGCGGCGAAGCCGCGCCCGACCTGACGGATGCCGGCCCGCGCGGGCTGCGGCTGATGGTGCTGGACGGCGTGCCCTTCGACGAGGCGCGCAAGGAGCCCGTCGCCGGTTTCGAGGATGCGGTGAGCCGCCTGTCCCGCGCCGGCGCCCGCATCACGCATGCCGCGCCGCCCTGCGTGGCCGAGGCCATGGTGCTGGCGCCGCTGCTGTTCGCCCCCGAGGCCTACGGCATCTGGCGCGAGCAGATCGAGGCGGCGCCCGAACTGATGTATCCGCCGATCCTGGAGCGCTTTCGCGGCGGCCAGTTCGTGCTGGCGGCTGATTACATCGCCGCCTGGGAAGAACTTGGCCGGCTGCGCGCCAACTGGGCGCGGCTGGTCGCCGGCTTCGATGCGGTGATCCTGCCGACGGCGCCGATCCTGCCGCCGCCGGTCGACCGGCTGCTGGCCGAGGAGGAATTCTTCGCACGCGAGAACCTGCTGACGCTGCGCAACACCCGCATCGGCAACCTGCTGGACCTGCCCTCGATCAGCCTGCCGACCGGCCATCCGGGCTGCGGCATCATGATGATGGGCCGCACCGGCGGGGACCGCGCCCTGCTGGCGGCGGCCGCCGCAGCCGAGGCGGCATTGCGCTGAGCCGCGGATTTTCCGGGCAAATCCGGCACGGGCGGGCGCAATCTGGCCGTGAAACTCTGGACGCATGGGGGGATTGCCGGTAATCTTGCCGCAAAACGGGGCGCGACGACCCCGACTGAGAGGCAGCCATGGCAATTCCCGAGCGGTTCTCGAACCTGCCGGATTACGCATTTCCGCGCCTGCGGAAACTGCTCGCGGGCATCGAGCCCGGGGGCGATCCCCTGATCCTGACCATCGGCGAGCCGCGCCATGCGCTGCCGGATTTCGTCGGCCCGGTCATGGCCGAAAGCATCGCCGATTTCGGCAAATACCCCTCGAACGAGGGAACGGCCGAACTGCTGGCCGCGATCTCGGGCTGGCTCCAGCGCCGGCACGGGCTGGATGTCGCGCCCGAGCGCATCATGGCGCTGAACGGCACGCGCGAGGGGCTGTTCAACGCCGCCCTGGCACTGGCGCCGAAACGCAAGAACGGCCAGCAGCCCGCGATCCTGATCCCGAACCCGTTCTATCAGGTCTATGCGGTCGCCGCGGCGGCGGTGGGCGCCGAGCCGGTCTTTGTCCCCGCCGTGCCGGAGACCGGCCACCTGCCGCGCTTTTCCGGCCTGCCGGCCGAGGTGCTGGACCGTGCCACCGTGGCCTATCTGTGCTCGCCCGCCAATCCGCAGGGCAGCATCGCGTCGGAGGATTACCTGGAAGAGCTGATCGCGCTGGCCGACCGGCACGGTTTCCTGATCTTCGCCGACGAGTGCTATTCCGAGATCTGGCGCGACACGCCGCCGCCGGGCGCGCTGGCGGTGGCCACGCGCATGGGCCTGCCCGACCGGGTGGTGATGTTCAACTCGCTGTCGAAACGCTCGAACCTGCCGGGGTTGCGTTCGGGCTTTGCGGCAGGCGGCGCGACGCAGATCGCCCAGTTGCGGCAATTGCGCAACTATGCCGGCGCACCGCTGCCGCTGCCGGTGCAGCGCGTCAGCACCATGGCCTGGACGGACGAGGCGCATGTGGATGCAAGCCGTGCGCTTTACCAGCAGAAATACGCCATCGCCGACCGGGTGCTGGGCAACGTGCCGGGCTATCAGCCGGTGCAGGGCGGCTTTTTCCTGTGGCTGCCGGTGCCCGAGAGCGTCGGCGACAGCGAGGACGCCGCCAAGAAGCTGTGGGCCGAGGCCGGAATCCAGGTGCTGCCCGGCGCCTATCTGGCCCGCGACACGGCCGGCGGCAATCCGGGCCGGAATTTCATCCGCGTGGCGCTGGTCGCAGCGGCGGACCAGACCGAGGCGGCCCTGAACCGCCTGAAAAACTGTTTGTATCAAGGGGGTTGACGCATGGCGAGCTGGCAGGCGAAACATCGCGATCCGTTGTTTGACCAGAGCACGCAGGCGGCACTGGAACGGCGCGGCAAGGAACTGCTGGGCGCGGGCCTGGTCATCCTGGGCGTGCTGATCGCGCTGATGCTGGTCAGCTATTCCCCCGACGATCCCAGCTTCATGTCGGCGACCGACCAGCCGGCGCAGAACTATCTGGGCCGCTTCGGCGCCTATGTCGCCTCGGCGCTGTTCATGATCACCGGCTACGGCACCTGGGTCCTGGTGGTCGGCGCGGTCGTCTGGGGCCTGCGGCTGATGCTGCACCGGGGCGAAGAGCGGCTGATGCGCGGCATCTTCCTGCCCATCGCCATGGTGCTGGTGTCGATCTATGCCACCTCGATGGCGCCGCCCCCGGAATGGACGCAAAGCTTCGGCCTTGGCGGGCATCTGGGCGACATGCTGATGGGGGGCATGCTTTCGGCGATGCCGATGAAGGCGTCCATCGCGATCAAGCTGCTGGCGCTGCTGACCGCCATCGGCGCCGTGGCCTTCCTGGCCTTCGTGCTGGGCTTCGACCGCAAGGAGCTGACGACCATCGGCACCTTCCTGCGCGAAGGGCTGGCCACCGCCCGCGTCCTGGCGCTGCATGCGGTGGATCGCGGGGCGCGGTTGTCCTCGGGTGCTGCGCACGGGCTCAAGTCCCGCGCCGAGGCCCGTCGCGAGCGTGTCGGCCGCGCCGGTTCTGCCGCGCTGCCGCAGGCGCCCCGCAGCGGCCTGCCGGGCCTGCGCCCCGCCCCGGCACCTCTGGCCGAGGACCGCGATTTTGCGCCCGAGCCCGAACTGATCGACCCCGAGACGCATTACGCCGACGATGACGAACCGCCCTCGAACGCCGCGATCAGCGCCCGCATCACCGACGCGATCCGCACCCGTTCGGAGGGCGCCCGTTCGGAAGGCAGGGGCCTGCTGTCGGCGGTGACCGCGCGCCTGACCGGTGGCCGCGCCGCGCCTGACCGCCATGAGCCGCCGCTGAGCGCCGACGAGGATGAGGACGAGGATTTCGCCGACCCCGTCACCGCCGCACCCTTCGGCGCCGGGACGCCGCGCGTGGTGGTGCCGCCGAAAAAGCCCGTCCCCTCGCGCCAGGCGCAATCCGAGGCGCAGCCGGCACTGCGCTTCGACGAGGCCGCCAGCCAATACGAACATCCGCCGCTGTCGCTTCTGACCGCACCGACCACCGTCGAGCGCCACCAGCTTTCGCAAGAGGCGCTGATGGAGAACGCCCGCATGCTCGAAGCGGTGCTGGACGATTACGGCGTCAAGGGCCAGATCACCGAGGTCCGCCCCGGCCCCGTGGTCACGCTTTACGAACTGGAGCCCGCGCCGGGGCTGAAGGCCAGCCGGGTGATCGGCCTGGCCGACGACATCGCGCGGTCGATGTCGGCGCTGTCGGCGCGCGTATCGACCGTGCCCGGCCGGTCGGTGATCGGCATCGAGCTGCCCAATGCCCGGCGCGAAAAGGTGGTGCTGCGCGAGATCCTAGCATCCAAGGCTTACGGCGACGGCACCCAGCCTTTGCCGCTGGCGCTTGGCAAGGATATCGGCGGCGGGCCGGTGGTGGCGAACCTGGCCAAGATGCCGCATCTGCTGATCGCCGGGACCACCGGCTCGGGCAAGTCGGTGGCGATCAACACCATGATCCTGTCGCTGCTCTACAAGCTCTCGCCCGAGGAGTGCCGGCTGATCATGATCGACCCCAAGATGCTGGAACTGTCGGTCTATGACGGCATCCCGCATCTGCTTTCCCCCGTCGTCACCGATCCCAAGAAGGCCGTCGTCGCGCTGAAATGGGTCGTGGGCGAGATGGAGGAACGCTATCGCAAGATGTCCAAGATGGGCGTGCGCAACATCGAGGGCTATAACGGCCGCGTGCGCGAGGCGCTGGACAAGGGCGAGCTGTTCAAGCGCACCGTCCAGACCGGCTTTGACGAGGATACCGGCGAGCCCGTCTTCGAGACCGAGGAATTCCAGCCCGAGACCTTCCCCTATATCGTCGTCATCGTGGACGAGATGGCCGACCTGATGATGGTGGCGGGCAAGGAGATCGAGGCCTGCATCCAGCGCCTTGCGCAGATGGCCCGCGCCTCGGGGATCCACCTGATCATGGCGACGCAGCGGCCCTCGGTCGATGTCATCACCGGCACGATCAAGGCGAACTTCCCGACCCGGATCAGCTTCCAGGTCACGTCCAAGATCGACAGCCGCACCATCCTGGGCGAGCAGGGTGCCGAGCAATTGCTGGGCCAGGGCGACATGCTCTACATGGCCGGCGGCTCGCGCATCACCCGTGTCCATGGGCCCTTCGTCAGCGACGAAGAGGTCGAGGAGGTCGTGAACCACCTGAAATCCTTTGGCCCGCCGTCCTATATGGCCGGCGTGGTCGAGGGGCCGGACGAAGAGCGCGCCGACAGCATCGACCAGGTGCTGGGCCTGTCCACCGGCGAAGGCGGCGATGCCGAGCTTTACGACATGGCCGTCGCCATCGTGGCCAAGGACCGCAAATGCTCGACCTCCTATATCCAGCGCAAGCTGGCCATCGGCTACAACAAGGCCGCGCGGCTGGTCGAGCAGATGGAGGAACAGGGCGTCGTCACCCCGGCGAACCATGTCGGCAAGCGCGAGGTGCTGGTGCCGGAGGTCTAGGTCGGCCGCATCGGAACCAAGGGCCGGGCCGTTGCGCCCGGCCTTTTTCGTTCCGCGCCCTGCTGCGGCCTAGCCGGCCGGCCTGCCCAGATGCAGCTCCAGCGCCTCGCGCGCCGCGGGGCCGATGAGCGAGCCGTGGTTTTCCGCAGGATGGGGCCGGTGGATGAGGTCGAGCCCCGGAATGCCCGACAGCAGGGTCACGATCAGCGGCGGCACGGCCGGGGCCGAGGCGCGCCCGGCCGAATTGGCGATCAGCAGCGGCACCGCCGGCTCCAGCCGCCCGCCCGCCGCCATGATGCCGCCGCGAAAGGCGCGGGCCTCGCGAAGGGGCTCGCCGGCGTTCCACCAGGTCGAGGGATCGGCAGCGGCATAGCGGGCGAAAAGCCCTGGCTGGGTGAACAGCGCATTCAGCACGAACAACCCGCCCAAAGAATGGCCGAACAGCGTCAGGTCGCCGGCATCCAGCGGCAGGCGGCGGCCGAGTTCGGGCAGCAGTTGCGCCGCGATCATCTGGAGAAAGGCGTCCTGCCCGCCGGTCGGACGGTCGCCGGGACCGCGCAGCCCGTCTTGCGCCGGCACCGGCTGCTTGCCGGGCGAGGTCAGGTCGAACCAGCGGCGGGCGGGATCGAAGCGGGTCTCGACCGGATAGCCGATGCCGACCAGCACCACCGGCGCCTCGGGCGCCAGCCTTTCGCGCAGATGCCACAGGATCGGAAAGGTCGCGTTGCCGTCCAGCGCCAGGATCGCGGAATAGCCGCCCTGCGGCGCCGGGGCCTGCGGCAGGCCCAGAAAGATGCGCCAGGGCGCCTTGGCCGGGCCAAGGTCGAAATGGCTGGCACGGGGATGGTCGATCCGCTCGGCCGGCTCCAGCCCGCGCGGCCGGCGATCCTGCGCCCGCGCCATGCCGCCGGCCAAGGCGATCAGCGATGCCGCCAGAAGGCCGCGTCGGGAAAGGAGAATCTGCATCGTCGCCTCCGGTCCATCGATGGGCTGGCGGAAGCGGGCTTGCCCTTGCCCGCAACGGGTAGCGGGCAAGGCAGGCGGGCGCAAGGCCGCTTCCCGTCGGGCAGGATCAGCCCTCATGCCCCATGATCGGCCGGGCCTGGGCCGAACGGTCGGCGCCCGAACCCTCGTCCACCGTCACCACCACCGACAGGCCCGGCTCCAGATACTCGGCCATCTCCTGCCCCGGATCGATCGCGATGCGCACCGGCAGGCGTTGCGCGACCTTGGTGAAGTTGCCCGTGGCATTGGACGCGGACAACAGGCTGAATTCCGAGGCCGTGGCAGGCGAGAACGCCTCGACCCGCCCGGTGAAGGAGCGGTGCTGCATGGCGTCCACGGTGAAGGTGGCGCGGTCGCCGATGCGGATGCCGTGCAACTCGGTCTCGCGGAAATTGGCGATGACCCAGACCTCGGGGCCGACATGGCTGACCAGCGCCGTGCCGGCGGTGACATATTGGCCCACGCGCACGCCGACCTGGCCCAGCCGGCCGTCCGATGGCGCGCGGATCACCGTGTTGTCCAGGTCGATCCGCGCCAGTTCCACCGCCGCCTTGGCCGAGGCGATCTCGGCGCGTTTCGCGGCCAGCCCCACCTCGGCGCCCTTGACGTTCTCGCGCGCGACCGCGATGGCGCTTTCGGCTTGGGTGACGGCGGCTTCGGCCTGACGCAGCGCCAGCTCGGTCTGGTCGGCCGAGCTTTGCGCCGTGACGCCGCGCGATTGCAGGGCCTGCGCGCGGTCCCAGGTCGATCCCGCCGTATCCCGCGCCGCCTGTGCCGCCGTCAGCGCGGCCTGGGCCGATTGCAGGCTGGCCCGGGCGGAATGGACGCCCTGGCTCTGGATCTCCAGCGCCGCTTCGGCGCCTTGCTGCACGGCCTGGGCCTGCGCAAGCTTCTGGCGATATTGCCGGTCGTCGATGCGGGCGATGACCTGGTCGCGGGTCACGGGCTGGAAGTCCCGCACCTCGACTGCCGCGACATAGCCGGAAAGCTGCGGCGCGATGGTGGTCAGCTGGCCGCGGATATAGGCGTTCTCGGTCTGCGGATGCGCCGGACGGAATGGCGGCAGGTGCCAGGCGTAAAGCACGATCAACAGGCCGGCCAGGCCGGCCGCCAGGGCAATCAGCGTCGGGATAAGGTGGTTCTTGGTCATGTCTTGGGCTCGGAATGGGTTGGGGTGCTGGAGGAGAGCGGCTTGATGCGCGCCGCCAGCCAGTCGCGGAACAGGTGCAGGAGCAGCGCGCAAAGCGCCGCCGCCGCCACCAGGAAGGTCAGGAAATAGGCATCGTTATAGGCCATGACATAGGCCTGCACGCCGGCATCCTGCGCGATCTGGGCCACCGCCTGCGCGTTGCGCTGCGCCACATCGGCGATCTGCGGCGCCAGCGCCATGCTGCGCTGCGCGATCTCGGCCGCGGTCAGCGGGTCGGCAGCGACCAGTTCCTCGCGCAGCACCTGCAGATGCAGCACCTGCCGGTGGTTGATGAAGGTCGAGAACAGGCCCGAGCCGATGGCCCCGCCCAGCGATTGCGTGGACAGAAAGACGATGACGAAGGACAGGATGTAGTTCGGCCCGCGCGCCAAGGCCGAAAGTAGCCCGCGCATCATCGCCGGCGCCAGGAAGAACGAGCCGGCAAAGGCGATCATCGCCTGGCTCAGCATCATCTGCGCCGGCCGGGTGTCCATGGTGGCATGGCTGTCCATGAAGGCACCGGCGGCGATCAGCACCAGCGCGATGACATGGAACAGCGGCACGCGCTCGGGCTTCATGAAGGGGATCAGCGCCAGCCCGCCCAGCACCGTCGCGGCCGAGATCAGCGCGAAAAGCGGCACCAGTTGGTCCTGCGTCACGCCCAGCACCTGGAACATGCGCGGTGCGCCCGAGCTTTGCTCGGACAGCACCAGCCGAAAGATCAGCAATGTCGCCGTCAGGTGCAGCATGGCCGGGCTGACGAGCCAGCAGATGTCCAGAAGCGGCGCCTTGCGGTGCAGCTCGATCACCACGGCCAGCGTCAGCGCCACGATGGCCAGCGCCAGAACCCAGCCCAGCCAGTCCGCATCCGTCCACCAATGAAGCGAGCCCATGACGAAGGCGACCGTCAGCCCACCGAATCCGGTGGCGATCAGCAGCCAGCTGACCAGGTCCATGGCCGCGATCACCTTGACGCGCGGGGCCGAGGTCAGCGGCAGGGCATAGACCAGCCCCAGCGAGACCGCCGCCAGCCCCAGCGCCATGAAATGCAGCCCGTCCCAGCCATGATCGCCCATCAGCGCCGGCGAGATCACCCGCGCCAGCATCGGCCCGGTGGCGACCGTGGCCAGCACCATGGGCAGTCCCAGCCGCATCTTCCACTGGGGCGGCAGCGGCTCGAGCATATACATGAAGGCCAGCGTGGACAGCGGAGCCGAGGCCATGCCGGCAAAGAACTGCACCGCCACCGCCGAGCGCAGGTCCGAGATGGCAAAGGCCGCCAGCGAAACCGCCAGATAGACCAGGATGGCAACCTCGGCAAAGCGGCGCAGGCCGAATTGCGTGCGGATCTTGATCAGCAAAAGAGGCATCGAGGCGCGCGGGATCATGAACGCCGCCATCAGCCAGGTCGCCTGCGTGGTGGTGGCGCCCAGATCCCCGGCGATCTGCGGGATATTGGTGCTGACGAAGCCCTGCGCCAGTCCCTGCGTCAGCCCGATGGTGATCGAGGCGCCGATATAGCCCAGCGTGGCCGGCCAGGACATCGGCACGAAGGGCGGCGCAGCCGGGGCTGCGGACGCGGGCACAGGCACCGCGGGGCCGGCCGGGGATTGGCTCATGCCTGCCTCAGCCTGTCCACATTCTGCGCCATCCGCGCCAATGTCCGGCGCGTCACCACCAGATCCTCGGGCGTGATGCCTTCGGCCAGCGCGGTATCGACCTCGGCGCGAAAGCCCAGCAGGGGCTCGATCCGCGCCGCCTCGGTCAGATGGATAGCGTGCTTGCGCGCGTCCTCGGGGATCGGGCGGCGCTCGGCCAGACCCTGGTCCTCCAGCGCGTCCAGAAGGCGCTTCAGCGTCGGGGTCTCGATACCCAGAATCGCGGCCAGTTCGGCTTGGCTTGCGCCCTCGTGGCGGCCGATGGTGGTCAGCAACCGGGCGCGCGCATAGGTCAGCCCGTGCCGTTCGACGCGCTGCTCAAAGGCCGCGCGCAGCGCCCGGGTCAGTTCGATCAGCGTTTCCACAAGCGTGAAGGGACGGTCTGGCATGGGTGCTTCCGCTGTTTTCGCAAATTTCATTAGCTAGCTAATAAAACTGTCGCAGGTATTCAAGACCCCGCCGCGCGGCTGCGGGCGGGGTCCATTGCTGCGGCCTTTGCAGGGCCGGGGTCAGTAGTCGCGTTCGTAGAACAGGCCGATAGTGCTTTCGCCCTCGCTGTCCACCGAGCCGCGGGCGGTCAGGGTCTGGGAAATGTCCAGGTTCAGGTTCAGCTTGGTCTTGCCGTCGCCGCCGACCTGCACGTCGGTATAGAGGTTCTCGGACAGATACTTGCCCGCCCGGACCGAGACGTTGCCCTGATCGTCCGTGGCCAGGTCCAGGTCGTCGAGCCCGGTCGAGGCGCGCAGCCGCCCGACGATCCCCTCGCCGCCGCGCCCGGCCAGCGTCGCGACGGCGCTGGCCAGCTGCGCGGCCTGCAAGGCGCTGATATTGTCGAGGCCACGGCCGAAGAGCAGTTGCGACAGCACCTCTTCCTGCGGCATCTCGGGCGAGGATTCAAAGGTGATCTCGGGATCCTGCGCCTCGCCGTCGATGATGATGCGGGTGGTGATGCCGTCCTGCACCGTCTCGGCCACCAGCCGGATCACCGGGATCAGGCTGCCCTGCAATTCGATCAGCCCCTCGGTCATGTCGAAGCGCTTGCCCAGCAGGTCGACCCGGCCGCGGATCAGTTCCAGCTGGCCGATGGGAATGGGCTGGCGGGCATTGCCGGTCAGGCGCAACTCGCCGCCCAGTTCGGCATCGACGCCGCGACCGCGGACAAAGACCTGCGAAGGGGCCGAGATCAGCAGGTCGAACCGCGCGGGATTGGCCGGCGGCGTCGCCGGGGGCGCGGCCATGCCGGCCTGGCGCGAGGCTTCGCTGGGATATTCCAGCAGCCCGGCCTTGGCGCGGGTCTGGCGCTGCGGCGGGCGTTCGGAACGGTGGATGATGTCCGGGATCGCCTTGGCGCCGCCCAGCCCGGTCGAGGGAATGCGCAGCTCGGTATGGCCGACATCGATGCGGCCCGAGACCAGCGGCCCCTGCCCCACCGTGCCCGCGACGTTGATCGCGCCGTTCACCAGTGTCTGGTAAAGGTTCGGGTCGCGCAGCACCACGTCGGACAGCCGCACGTCCAGGTTCATCTGCCGGTCGCCCACCAGGCTGACCGGACCGCTGACGGTGATGGTCCCTCCGGCCTCGACCGCGCCGCGCAGATCGACGGCGATGCGGCCGGCGTTGAAATCGGCATTGGCGTTCAGGCTGCCGACAGCCAGGCCGAAGCGCGGCTCGGCCAGCCGGCCATTCGTCAGCGCCACCCGGCCCGACAGCGATTCCAGCGCCGGCCGGCCGTTCAGGCGCAGATCGAAGCTCAGCGGCCCCTCGACCGAGCGGGTGCGCAGGAAGGGATTCGCCGCGGCGGCATTGCTGCTGCCGCTGACCGTGATATCGGCAGTGGACAGATCCGTCGCCGCCGTGCCGGTCACCCTTGCCTGGGTATTGCCCGGCCCGGTCGCGGTCAGGTTCACGTCATAGGCGCGGCCGGTGTTGCGGATGGTGCCGGCAACGGTGGCCGGCCCGGGAAAGCCCGGCACCACAAGGCCCAGGTCGTTCAGCCGGGCATCGAGGTTCAGCCCCTCGGTCGGGTTGCCGTCGCCGGTAATGCTGAACTGGCCGTTGCCGGCGCGCAGCCGGCTGACGGTCAGGCTGCCATCGGGGCGCTGCGCGGCGTCGAGGTCGAAGCTGGTCTCGCCCGCCAGCACGGCATCGGCCTGCGGATTGCCCACGCCCAGCCCGCGCGCCGAACCGTTGGCGGTGATCTGACGCCCGCCGCCCTGCTGGTCCACGACATGGCCCGAGGCGCTGACCGCGCCCCGGAAGCCGCGGCCAAGAAAGCGCAGGTCGTCCGCACGCAGCGTCGCGGTCAGGTCGGTCGCGCCCTGGCCCACGCGGCCCTCGGCGCCAATGTTCAGGCGCGGGTTCTCGACCGTGGCGGTCTCGATGGAAAACACGCCGTCGCGCTCGACCCCGTGCAGCGCCAGCCGGGTCTCGCCCGCCAGCGCGCCATCGACCTGTGCCTGGCCAAAGGACAGGTCGGTGCCGGTGCCGGTCACGTCCAGCCGCCGCGCGCCCGAACCGTCGTCCTTGAAGCTGCCCTGCGCGTTCAGCGCACCGCGCCAGCCGCGGCCGAAGCTGGCCAGCGACCTTACCTCGACCCGGCCGGTCATGTCGGTGCCGCTGGGCGCGATGCGGCCCTGCGCGGTCGCCAGCATCTGCTGGTTGGTCAGGTTGAAATCATGCACGGCGATCTCGTCGCCGCGCTGCTCGGCCGAAAGACGCAGGTCGGTCACGCCGGTCAGCGCGCCGTCGACGTCCTGCTGGCCGAAGCGCAGTTCGGTGCCGCGCCCGGTCAGCTCGATCCGGCGAACGCCGTCCTGTTCCACCGCCGTCGCCTCGGCGGTCAACCCGCCCGAGAAGCCGCGCCCCAGCACCGCAAGGTCGGGCATCGACAGGTCCAGCGCGGCATCCATCGCACCCTTGGCGAAATTGCCCCGGCCCTGCGCATCAAGCTGCGGATTGGTCAGCCGGAAGGTCTGCACCTCGAAACTGCCCTGCGCCTCGGCGGCCTCGACCAGCAGGTCGGTTTCGCCCTTCAGCGCACCGTCGAGCTCGGCAATGCCGGTGACGAGGTCCTGCGCCTTGCCGGTCAGGGTGATCTTGCGCGTGCCGGCAGCGCCGGTGACGCGGGCCTCGGTGCGGACGCTGCCCGAAAAATCCGGGTCGGCGACAGACAGGTCGGGCATGGCGATGGTTGCGGTCAGGGTGCTGGAATAGCTGTCCAGCCGGCCCTGCGCCTCGGCCGTCAGGTTCTGGGCGTTCACCGTCAGCTTGCGCAGGTTGATGCCCGAGGTGTCACGCCGGGCGCTGAGCTCGATGCGCGACTGGCCGGCCAGCATGCGGTCGGCATGGTCCTGGCCGATGCGGATGTCGTTGCCCAGGACCTGCGCCTCGACATCGAAGCCCTTGCCCAGCAGCGCATAGCGGCCCTTGATATGGGCATCGGCGGTGCCGCCAAGCTCGCGCCCGGCCAGGGTCGAGAAGCGGCCGACATTGCGATGCTGCGCGGTGATGTCGCCCGACAGCGTGATGCCCGAGCGCAGGCCCGAAACGGTCGTCTCGCCCTTGAAGCCGAAATCCTCGCCGTTGATGTTCATGCCCCAAAGCTGCAGCGCATTGCCGGGGGTGAAGGCAAAGTTCAGGCCGCCGTTCAGCGTCCGGCCCAGGGCCTGCGCCATGCCCGGATCGGCCGGCGCCAGGTCGTCCATGCCGAAGGCGATCCAGCCGCGCACCTCTTCCAGCGCCTGCTCGGGGGTCAGCGCGATACGGCCGCGCCCGTCCATCCGCAATTCGGAAAGCGCAACGTCGTCGCGAACGATATCGCCCACCACGCCCTTGAGCACCCAGCCCGAGCCCTGCGCCGCGTCGTAATCCAGCCGCAGGCTGCCCGAGCGCACGGTGGTCGGCCGGTCGGCCCAGGGCAGCCGCACCGGCAATTGCGTGGCGCCAGCGTCCTCGCCCAGCAGCAGCGTCAGATGCGCGCTTTCCGGCGCGCCGCGACTGGTGGTGGCAAGGTTGCCGTCCAGCCGCAGCGCCTCGGTCGCCAGCCGCAGCGAGGGGATGACCAGCCGGCCGTCCTGCCCGCGCCAGCCCTCGGCCAGAAGCTGGGATTGCGTGCCGAAAAAGGCGCGATGCTGCGGCGGGACAAGCGCGGCCACGTCGCCGCCAAGCTCGGCGCGGAAGGCGGTGCCGGGGGCGCCGTCGCGCTCGGCCGCATCGACCGAGACGAGGCCGGTCACGCGCGGCTGGCCGTCGGTCGCAAGCTGGATGTTGGCGTTGAAGTCCGACATCGGCCCTTCGCCCGCGATCTCGGCGCGGACGGCGGGTCGGTCGTGCAGCTTGACGATATTGGCGAACAGCCCGTCGCGATCCTCGTCCAGCTTGAGGTCCAGGCGCAGGACCCGCGTTTCGTTGGAAAAGCTCGTATCCAGCGCAAACTCGCCGCGCGGCCCGTCCACGCGGTTGATGGTCAGCTTGGTCTCGCCCTCGCCGCCCGACAGGTTCATCGAGCCGTCGATCGCGATCACCGCCTCTTGCCCGATGATCGGCTGGCCCAGTTCCACCCGTTCGACGGCGATGCGATCGATGTTCACCCCCACCGGCAGTTGCGGCAGGGAAAACTCCCGCGCCTCGGCCTGCGGCGCGCTGTCGCCGCCGCCCGGCAGGCGCGGCAGGATGATGCGCTCGGCCGAAAGCTCGTTGATCTCGACCCGCCGGGACAAAAGCGCCGAGCGGGTCCATTGCATCGCGCCGTTTTCCAGCGTGATCCAGACCCCGTCGTCATCGGCGATGGTCATGCGGTCGAAGGTCGCGCGCGAGGAAAGCGCGCCGCGGAACCCCTCGATCACCACCTGCCGCCCGGCACCGGACAGCTTTTCCTCGAGGAAGCGGGTGATGAAGCCGCGGTCGTCCTCGACCTCCTGCGAGATCTCGGCAGCGGTGTCCTGCGCCAGCGCGGCCAGAGGAACGGCCAAGGCCAGGCCGAGTGCGACAACGAGACGATAAGCCAGATCACGCATCAGAACGCCTGCCCCAGACCGATATAGACCTGCACCCCGCCCTCGTCGCCATCGCCGCCGCCGACCGGGGTGGCGATGTCGAAGCGCATCGGGCCGATGGGGGTCTTGTAGCGGATGCCCGCGCCGGCCCCGGCCTGCCAGCCGCTGGCGCCGGACCAGCTGCTGTCCTCCCAGACCCGGCCTGCATCGGCGAAAAGCGCCAGACCGATACGCTCGCGGACCTGGATGCGGGCCTCGGCAGTCAGGGTGACGATGGACATGCCGCCGGTCCTGACCGGGCCGTCGGGGCCCTGGATGACCTCGACGCCCAGCGATTCATAGGAATGGCCGCGCACCGTGCCGCCGCCGCCGGACCAGAACAGATAGTCGCGCGGGGTTTCCTCGATCTCGGGGCCGACCACGGTGCCCAGCCGCGCCCGGCCGGCCAGCGTGAAGCGGTCCTCGGTGCCGAAGCTGTAATAGGCCCGACCCTCGGCCAATATCTGCGCACCCGAGCCGGTCTCGTCCTGCAGGCCGACAAAGGGGGTGATGCCCCCCGACAGCCAATAGCCGCGCTTGGCGTCGTTCGGCTCGTCCCGCTTGTCCCAGGTGACCAGAGTCGGCAGGGCGAACAGCCGGAAATTGGTGCGGCCGCTATCGTCGTCGACGCGCAGCGCCCGGTATTGCAGGGCGATGTCGGCCGTCAGTTCGTCGCTGGGAATCCAGGTGAACCCCAGGCCGAAGGTGCCGGACTTGAGGTCGTAATCCTCTTCCTGAAGGCTTTCGACCTTGGCCAGCACATATCCGGTGGTGTCGGCGGTGATGGTGGCCGGCCGGTCGACGCGCAGCCCCAGGCTGTAGTCGCGCCCGGTATCGCCGCCGATATCCGAGATGCTGGCATCGACGCGCAGCCGCTCGCCGCCGCGGAACAGGTTGCGGTTGATCCAGTAGCCGGTCAGCGACAGCCCGTCGGTGTTGGAGTATTCGAAACCCGCGCCCAGCCGGCGCAGCTTTTGCTCGGCCACCAGCAGGTCGACGTCCAGCGTATTGCCGGGGCCGATCTGGTCGGCCTCGGTCAGGGTGATGGCCGAGAACACGCCCGAGCGGCGCAGGCGCTTGCGCACGTCGTCGAGCTTTTCGGGATCGAAGCGCTCACCCTCGGGGAAACCGGCGATCTTGCGCAGGCGGCGCGGGTCCATGCGCTGGTAGCCGCGAATGGTCAGCTGGCCGAAGCGCAGTTCGGGGCCGGGCGCCAGGCGGATGCGGCTGTCGATCAGGTTGGTGGCGTGATCGGCGATGATCTCGGTCTCGGCCACCTCGGCCTTGGCATGGCCGACATCGCGCCAGCCGGCAACGCCCGAGGTCGCGGCGTTCTTCATGTCGCCGGTGCGGGCGACCTCGCCCCGCCGATAGCCGCGCGGCAGCTCGGTCCCCGGCGCCACCGGCGCGATCTCGGCGCGGCTGTAGCGAAAGCGCGGCCCCGGCTGGACCGAGACCACCACCTTCTGCACCACCTTCGGCGCGTCCAGCGGTGCGATGCTGGCCGCCTCGACCCCGTCCAGCGAGATGTCGATGATGCCCGAATAATAGCCCTGATCGTAAAGCACGCCCAGGATGCGGGCGTAATCGCCCCGCGCGGCAGCCAGGATGTCCTGCCCGGTCACCCGCCCCTCGTCCTGCGCGCTGACCAGAAGCGAGGTTTGCCGGATCGCCGGAAGCAGGTCGTCGTCGCCGCCATCGACCTGGAAATCCAGGTTGACGGGCGAGCCGTCATTGCTGTCCCTGCCGAACCAGCCCGAAAAGGGCGAGGAGGAAGGCGAGCCCGAGGACTGCGCCCAGACCATGCCCGCGCCGGTTCCCAGCACGATTACGGCAGCCGTTCCTGCCTTGATCCAGCTTTTCATTGCCTGATTGCCCTGCTTCTGGCGGTTTTGCCGGAAGCATCGCAGGCCGCGTTAACAAAATCCAGCGCAGCAGCCCGAATTCGGGCGATTTTCAGCGGATTGCGGCCAGACAGCCATGCAGCGCGGCCATGTCGTCGCGGATCACGCCGACCGGGACCGCCTGCGGAATCCGCGCCATCAGCGGGTCGGAGAGGAAGGCGCGTTCGAAAATTTCGAACCGATCGGTGCAGGAGCGGGCGACGCTGCCGGCCAGGAACATCCCGTCCATCGGCATGAATCGCAAGGCAAGTTCGCGGCAGAGGAGCCCGAACAGCCGGGCATAAAGCGCCAGCGTTTCCTCGGCCGCGCCATCGCCTTCGGCGGCGGCGGCGACCACGGTTTCGGCCCGGCCCTGCGGCGTGCCCATGCGCAGCGCGTGCAGCCGGGCAAGGCCGCGGCCGGCGAACAGCTCCTCGACCGAATCAATCGCACGGCCGGCATCGCCCAGTGCCTCGGCCAGCGGATCGGCCACCGAAAGCGGCAGGCGGGTATGGCCTTCCTCGGCCTCAAGGCAGGCGATCCCGCCGTCCGGCAGCACCTTGACCGCGCAGACGTTGAAGCCGGTGCCGGCATTCACCACCAGCCGCTGGCCGTTCGACAACGCACCCTCGGGCGCCGCGCGCAGGAAACCCGCCGCCTCGCCGTCCAGCGCGGGCGTGGCATAGCCCAGGGCGGTCAGGTCGTTGATCAGCCGGGCGCGCGGGGCGCCGGACAGCGCGCAAAGCCGCGCCTCGGAAAAGGTCCAGTCGCGATTGGTCAGCCGCGCCTCGTCACCCCAGACCGGACCGGCGACGGCGACGCAGACCGCGTCGATCCGCGGGCTGCCCTGCTGGGCCAGGAACTTCGTCACCACCTCGTCGAAGCTGGCATGGTCGTCGCCGCGAAACCGGGTGATGGTCCCGGACGCAAGCGCGCCGTCCCGCGCCAGCGCCATCCGCGCATTGGTGCCGCCCACATCCGCCAACAGGATCGCCATGCCTTCCCCCCTTTGCCGCGTAGCCTCGTTCGGGCCCTTCTAAGCCATCCGGCACGGTCCTGCTAGCGCTCACATTCGTATCCTTGCCAGAACTTTTCGGGAACCCCGGCGGGCTGGCGGGGGTTTTTCCGTCGATCACCCGCGCAAGCGAAAGGTTGAGGCAATGAAGATGACCCTGGTCCCCCGCATCGCACCCGCCCTGCTGGCGGTGCTGCTGGCCCTGCCCGGCCAATCCGCGCAGGCGTCGATCCAGACCCGCGAGGAGAACATGGCCGATCCGCGCGGATGGTCCGCCATCGCCGGCATGGACCCGCGCGCCGTCCGCGAGGTCGCACGCACCCTGCCACTGTCCGAGGACGCGGTGGACGACCAGCCCTGGTGCGAGCACAAGGCCGATCTGGAGCAGACCCTGAGCCATGATTTCGGCGAGGCCCGCATCGCCACCGGGACCGATGGCGTCACGCTGTGGGGCTCGGACGTGCTGGGCACCTGGACGGTGGTGTTCGAGCGGCCGGATGCGACAAGCTGCGTGATCGCCTCGGGGATCGGGTTCAGCGACGCGACCAGCCCGCAGGTGTTCTTCGTCAAGGCGGGTTTCAACGGCTGACCGCTTGGGTTTGCAGGACCGCGCCGGGAATGGTAAGGCCGCGCCGACAGCACAAGGCGCGAGGGCCCCATGACCGATTCCATCATCCGAGACATCGCCCTGGCCGATTACGGCCGCAAGGAACTGGACATCGCCGAAACCGAGATGCCCGGCCTGATGGCGCTGCGCGCGGAATATGGCGAGGCGAAGCCGCTGAAGGGCGCCCGCATCGCCGGCAGCCTGCACATGACGGTGCAGACCGCCGTGCTGATCGAGACGCTGGTGGCGCTGGGGGCCGAGGTCCGCTGGGCGTCCTGCAACATCTTCTCGACCCAGGACCATGCGGCGGCGGCCATCGCGAAAGCCGGCATCCCGGTCTTTGCCGTCAAGGGCGAGACGCTGCCGGAATACTGGTCCTATACCGACCAGATCTTCCAGTTCGCGGAAGGTCCGGCGAACATGATCCTGGACGATGGCGGCGACGCGACCATGTATGTGCTGCTGGGCGCGCGGGTCGAGGCCGGCGAAACCGGGCTGATCGACGTGCCGACCAGCGAGGAGGAAGAGGCGCTGTTCGCCCAGATCCGCAAGCGGCTGGAAGCCTCGCCCGGCTGGTTCACCAGGCAGCGCGATGCGATCCGGGGCGTCAGCGAGGAAACCACGACCGGCGTGCATCGGCTTTACGACCTGCACAAGAAGGGGCTCTTGCCCTTCCCGGCGATCAACGTGAACGACAGCGTCACCAAGTCGAAATTCGACAACAAGTACGGCTGCAAGGAATCGCTGGTCGACGGCATCCGCCGCGCCACCGACGTGATGATGGCCGGCAAGGTCGCGGTGGTCTGCGGCTATGGCGACGTGGGCAAGGGCTCGGCCGCGTCGCTGCGCGGCGCCGGCGCACGCGTCAAGGTGACCGAGGTCGATCCGATCTGCGCGCTGCAAGCCGCCATGGACGGGTTCGAGGTGGTGCTGCTGGAGGATGTGGTCGCAACCGCCGACATCTTCGTCTCAACCACCGGCAACAAGGACGTGATCCGCATCGAGCACATGCGCGAGATGAAGGACATGGCCATCGTCGGCAATATCGGCCATTTCGACAACGAGATCCAGGTCGCGGCGCTGCGCAACCACAAATGGACCAACGTCAAGGAACAGGTGGACATGATCGAGATGCCCTCGGGCAATCGCATCATCCTGCTGTCCGAAGGCCGGCTGCTGAACCTGGGCAACGCGACCGGGCATCCCAGCTTCGTGATGTCGGCAAGCTTCACCAACCAGGTGCTGGCCCAGATCGAGCTGTGGACCAAGAACGACGAATATGCGCCGGGGGTCTATATCCTGCCCAAGGCGCTGGACGAAAAGGTCGCCCGGCTGCATCTGGACAAGATCGGCGTCAAGCTGACCAAGCTCAGCCGGGAACAGGCCGATTACATCGGCGTGACCCCGGAAGGGCCGTTCAAGGCGGAGCATTACCGTTACTGAGCATTTGCGCGGGTCCCGGGCACCCCGGGGCCTGCGCCGCATAGCGGCAAGGGGGTTGCCAGATGTCAGACGATTGCCTGTTCTGCCGCATCGCACGCGGCGAATTGCCGGCGCACCGGGTCCATGAGGACGACGAGATCCTGGCCTTTCTGGATCTGCATCCCATCCGCCCCGGCCATTGCCTGATCATCCCCAAGCGGCATTATCCCTGGTTCGAGGATCTGCCCGAAGATCTTGCCACCCGGATCACCTCCTGCGCGCAGCGCCTCGCCCGGCAGATGAAGACGATCTACGCGGTCGAGCGGGTGGCGCTGTTCTATACCGGCATCCATGTCGCCCATGCCCATGCGCATGTCGTGCCGATGCATCATGTGCACGACGTCTCGTCCCAGGCCTATCTGCAGGACGGCATCGGCAGCTTTTCGGCGCCGCCGCAACTGCCGGCCGAAGAGGGCGCCCGGATCGCCCAGGCGCTGGCCCCGGCCTTCGCGGGACAGGATGTCGCGCCGTAGGCGCGCAGTTTCAGTTGATATTTGCCCGCCCGGCGCTAGGCTTTCCCTCGGATGACCAATCCGAAGGGGACAGAGCAATGAGCAAGCGCGACGATCTGATCGCCAAATACGCCGCCGACATGAAGGAAAAGCTGGGCGTCACGCCCGACATGGAGTTGCTGACCAAGGTGGTCATCGGCTGCGGGCCTTCGATCTACAATGCCGACGGCGAGACCGTGGCCGGGTCAGACAAGACCGAACTCGAGCGCATCAGGACCAGCTACCTGGTGAAGAAACTGGGCCTGCCGGACGGCCCCGAGCTTTCCGCGGCCATCGACGATGTCGTGGCGAAATACGGCAGCTCGAACCGCAACAAGTATCGCGCGGTGGTTTATTACATGCTCTGCACGCATTTCGGCAAACAGTCGGCCTATGCCTGAAGGCCGTGCTGTGACGCAACGTCACACCGCATTTCGCGACTGATCCCTGCCCGCCGCGCTGCGGGCGGGCGCAAGGCGGGAGCGTCAGCCCAGCATCTGCTTGATCGCCGCGACATGGCCGGCATCGGCCGCACAGGCGTCGCCGGCCAGTGCCGCGGCCTCGTCCAGCAGTGCCTCGGGCGCGACCAGCCGGTCGATCAGGCCCCAGGCCAGCGCCTCTTCGGCGGGGATCTTCTGGCCGGCCATCAGGATCATCCTGGCGCGCGACGGCCCGACCAGCGCGCGCAGCCGCACCGGGTCGCTGGGCTGGGGCAGGAAGCCCAAGCGCATGACCGGATAGAAGATTTTCGCCCCCGGCACCGCCAGCCGCAAATCGCAGGCCAGCACCATGCCCAGCGATCCGCCCGCCGCCGTGCCGTTCAGCGCGGCGATGGTCAGGCAGGGCATCGAGGCGACGCGGGCGGACAGCCGCTCCCATTCCGGGGACAGGGCCAGCCCGGCACGGGCCTCGTCCAGATCGGCCCCGGCGGAAAACACCGCGCCCTCGCCGGTCAGGATCACGGCGCGCAGGCCGGGCTCGGCGGCAAGGACGTCAAAGGCCGCCGTCAGGTCGGCCAGCATGGCGCCGGTCAGCGAGTTCGCCTTGGCCGGGCGCGCAATGGTGATGCGGCCGATTCCGCCGACGAATTCCCTTGCGATCATCATTCCCTCCTTGGACCCGCGCGCTGGCTGTGGCAAAAGCCGGGTTGGTGTTTCTTATGCAATTCTCGCCGAAAAGGTGTTATGAAATGAACCTGCGACTGACAAGCTCTGCCCTGGCGCTTGCCGCGATGACCGCCCCGGCCTTCGCCGACGTGACTTCGGAACAGGTGTGGCAGTCCTGGGTCGATTACTACCAATCGCTTGGCTATACCGTGACCGAGGGCAAGCGCGACAAGGCCGGCGATACGCTGACCCTCAGCGACATCGCCATCAGCGGCGGCGTGCCCGACAGCCAGGTCAGCTTCAGCATCCCCCAGGTCACGCTGAGCGACAGCGGCGACGGCAAGGTCAAGACCGTCTTCGCCGACCAGATGACCGGCGAGGCGCAAGGCACCGATCCCGACGGGGAAAGCTACAGCCTGCCCTTTACCGTGGACATGCCGGGCAACGTCATCGTCACCTCGGGCGCGCCCGAGGACATGACGCATGAGTTCGACTATCCCACGATGGATTTCACCCTGACCACGATCAAGAGCGGCGACAAGGAAACCCCGCTGCCGATCAAGGTCGGCGTGGCGGATTCGACCGGCACCTTCCACATCGTCGCCGGCTCGCCCGCGAAATACGACTATGCGATGAAATCGGGCGCGATCACCTTCTCGGGCGATGTGAGCAGCGAGGAAGGCGGCACCGTCAAGTTCGAGGGCAGCCTCAGCGATCTGGAAACCACCGGCGAGATGGCCGTCCCCGGCGGCACCAAGATCGAAGAGGACATGAACGCCGCGCTGAAGGCCGGGCTTGCCATGAGCGGCGTGCTGAAATCCGGCGCGCTGGTCGCCAACTTCGACTTTGCCGGCACGGACGAGAACGAGCAGCCGACCAGCGGCGCCGGCAAATACGACGGCAAGGGCTTCGAGCTGAGCTATGCGCTGTCGCAGGACGGCATGGCCTATCAGGCGGGCTCGGACGCCGGCAGCTTCGAGTTGACCAGCAGCGACATGCCCTTCCCGATCAACTACGCGATCGAAAGCGGCAGCTTCGACATGCAACTGCCGGTGATGCAGTCCGACGAGGCACAGCCCTTCAAGTTCGCCTATTCGCTGGCCGGCCTGACGCTGGGCGATGCGATCTGGAACCTGTTCGACGCGCAGGGCCAGTTGCCGCGCGACCCGGCCTCGCTGGACATCGACGTGACCGGGCAGATCAAGGTGACCAAGGACATCTTCGACCCGGCCAGCATGGCGCCCGCCGCCGACGAGGCACCCGAGGACGGCAGCGAGGACATGGACGCGGCGGAAGCCTCGCCGCAGCCCTTCGAGCCGGTCGAGGTCGCCATCAACCAGTTCGCGCTGAACGCGCTTGGCGCCAAGGTGAATGCCGAGGGCACGCTGAAGGCACCGGAAAGCGGCGACATGACCACCCCGGTCGGCGAGGTCAACGCCAGCTACGAGGGCGTGAACGGGCTGATCGACAAGCTGGGCGCCATGGGCCTGATCCCCGAGGACCAGATCATGGGCGTGCGCATGATGATGGCCATGTTCGCCAAGCCGGTCGCCGAGGGCGAGGACAAGCTGGAAACCAGGCTCGAGTTCAAGGAAGACGGCTCGATCTTTGCCAACGGCCAGCAGATCAAGTAATCCGTCCGGCGCGGCGCCCGGTGCGCCCTGACGGATCGCATTGCGGGGGCCGGGCGTTGTCGTCGCGGCCCCCGCGCTTATCGAAGGTAAACCGAATGTCCGAATACCATCGACTCGAGGCCCTGGCGCAGCAGCTTCTGGCGGCGGCGCGCAAGGCGGGCGCCGACCAGGCCGATGCCGTGGCGCTGGAAGCCGCCGCCGTCTCGGTGGATGTGCGGGCCGGCCATCTGGAGCATGCCGAGCGCGCCGAGGGGGTCGAGATCGGGCTGCGGGTTCTGGTCGGCGGGCGGCAGGCCTGCGTCTCGGCCTCGGACCGCTCGGCCCGCACCATCGAGGAAATGGCCGCCCGCGCCGTCGCCATGGCGCGCGAGGCGCCGGTGGACGACACGCTGGGCCTGGCCGAGCCCGAGCAACTGGCCCGCGACACCGACAGCGGCCGGCTGGGCCTTTACGATTCCAGCCCCGAGCCCACGCCCGAAGCATTGCAGGATGTGGCCCTGCGGGCCGAGGCGGCGGCGCTGGCAGTCGAGGGCGTCTCGCAGATCGAATCCGCCGGCGCCAGCCATTCTCAGCGGCATATGTGGCTGGCGGCGACGAACGGCTTCTCGGCCGGCTACGGGCGCAGCGGCCACAGCCTGTCCACCGTCGCCATCACCGGCGAGGGGCTGGGGATGGAGCGCGACTGGGCCGGCGAAAGCCGCGTCCATGCCGCCGACATGCCCTCGCCCGAAGAGATCGGCCGGCTGGCCGCCCTTCGCACGGTCGCCCGCCGCGGCGCAAGGAAACCCCCGACCGGCGCCTTTCCGATCCTTTACGACGAGCGCGTCGCCTCGGGGCTGATCGGCCACCTGGTTGCGGCGGTGAACGGCGCCTCGGTCGCGCGCGGCGCCAGCTGGCTGCGCGACGCGCTGGGGGAACAGGTGCTGCCCAAGGGGTTCGACCTGCGCGAGGATCCACACCGGCCGCGCTATGGTTCCTCGCGCCTGTTCGACGGCGAGGGGCTGACGACCGCGCCGCGGCTGATGGTGGCGGATGGCGTCTTGCAAGGCTGGACGCTGGACCTGGCCACCGCCCGCAAGCTGGGCATGGAATCGACCGCCAACGCCATGCGCGGCGCCGGCAGCCCGCCCTCGCCCGGCGTGACCAACCTGGAGCTGACCCCAGGCGAGAAATCGCGCGAGGAGCTGATCCGCGAGATGGGGCGCGGGCTGGTCGTGACCTCGATGCTGGGTGCCTCGATCAACAGCACGACCGGGGATTACTCGCGCGGCGCCGGCGGCTTCTGGGTCGAGAACGGCGAGATCGCCTATGCCGTCAACGAATGCACCATCGCCGGCAACCTGCGCGACATGCTGCTGCGCATGACCGCCGCCAGCGACCTGCCCGACTGGCGGGCAATGCGCGTGCCCAGCCTGCTGGTCGAGGGAATGACCGTTGCCGGCGAGTGACCTTGCCCTGCTGGAACAGGCCGCGCATGAGGCGGGCGAGATCGCGCTGCGATACTGGCGGCGCGATCCCCGGGTCTGGGACAAGGGCAACGGCGCCGGCCCGGTGACCGAGGCCGACCTGGCCGTCAACGCACATCTGGAGCGCCTGCTGCGCACCGCCCGCCCCGATTACGGCTGGCTCAGCGAGGAAAGCGCCGACGATCCGGCCCGGCTTCAGGCCGAGCATTGCTTCATCATCGACCCGATCGACGGCACCCGCGCCTTTATCGACGGGCAGGTCGGCTTTTCCAATGCGCTGGCGATCGCGCGCGGCGACCGGGTGGTCGCGGGCGTGGTGCATCTGCCGGCGCAGCGCACCACCTATGCCGCCTCGGCCGAGGGGCCGGCCCTGCGCGACGGCAAGCCCATCGCACCCTCGGCGCATGGGTTCGAGGGCGCGCATGTGCTGACCGGCAAGCCGAGCCTCGACCCCGTGCATTGGCGCGGCGTGGCGCCGCCGCTCAAGCGCGGCTTCCGCCCCTCGCTGGCCTGGCGGCTGTGCCTGGTGGCGGACGGGCAGTTCGACGCCACGCTGTCCACCCGGCCGGCCTGGGAATGGGACGTGGCGGCGGGCAGCCTGATCGCCGCCCGTGCCGGCTGCGTGGCAAGCGACCTTACCGGCGCGCCGATGCGCTTCAACGCGGCCCGGCCGCTGGCCGACGGGCTGGTGGTGGCACCACCCGCCCTGCACGATCAGTTGCTTGCGGCGATGACCCCGCACAGGCTGCGCGCCGCCAGCCAGCTTGATGCCCCGCCGCGCGGCGGCTAGAAAGGGGAAAAGGCCGGAGCCGCTCTGGTCTAGTCCCGCAGACGACGACAGGGCGCGAACATGAGCCGTCTTCCCCCCGCGACCCGCGACCGGCTGGCCGACGAGATCACCTTCCATCCCGCCACGGCCGAGGCGCGGCTGCTGCGCGAGGCGCTGGGGCGGTTCGCCACCGGCGTCACCGTGGTCACCACCGCCGGACCACAGGGACCGCTGGGCATGACCGTGAACAGCTTTTCCAGCGTCTCGCTGGAGCCGCCGCTGGTGCTGTGGTGCCCGGCCCGCACCTCGGCCCGCCACGCGGCCTTTGCCGAGGCCGGGGCCTGGTCGGTGCATGTCCTGGGCTCGGAGCAGTTGGAGACCTGCCTGCGCTTTACCCGCGGCGGTCGCCAGTTCGAGGGGCTGGACACGGTGCTGACCCCCGAGGGCGTGCCGGTGATCCCGGGCGTGGCGGCGCGTTTCGACTGTGCCGCCCATGCGGCGCACGAAGCGGGCGACCATTCGGTGCTGATCGGGCGGGTGCTGCGCGTGACCGTGGCGGGGCCGGGCGATCATCCGCTGGTCTTTGCCGCCGGCCGCTTCGGCCAGTTCGAGCCGGATGCCGGCTAGGCCGGGCTAGCCGCGCATCAGCCGGCGCAGCATGGCGCGCACGATCAGCCGATGCGCCGGCCCCACCACCAGCATATAGGCCCGGCCAAAACGGTTATGCGTCATCACCGAGGAGGTGATCGCCAGTTCCGCCCCTTGGGTCGAAATGCAGGTCATCACGTCCAGGTGCCGGTCGCGCTCGGTCAGCACCAGCAGGTCGGGCGCGGCATGTTCGACCAAAAAGAAATCCAGGCGCTGACCGGCGCGCACGCTATCGCTGGGCGCCTTGCCCAGCCCGCCGATGCGCCGCACCCCGAACCGCGCCGACACCGCGTCGCGAATGCGAAAGGCCAAGCCCAGCAGGGGCAAGGGCTGGCTGCGAATGCGGTTCCACGCCTCCAGCGGGGTGATCGGCGCGGGCAGCAGCACCGCCTGTCGGTCGAGATAGTTCAGCCGCCCGGGCGGTGCCAGCAGCGGCACCCCTTGGATCTGATCGGTCCGCATTGGCCCTCCGCCGCCGGTATGGGCGCAGTCTAGGCGGGAACGGTGCTGCGGAAAGCCGTCAAACTGTCGCAGCCGGGCTCAGCTGCCCTCCAGCGGCGGCAGCGGCTGCGAGAAAATGTCGTCGATCCGCGGCACCGGCGCGGTGCTGGTGCGGATCGACCGGCCCGGCCCGGACAGCGTGGCGATCTGGCGGGCAAGCTGGGCAATGGCCTGCGACTGCGCGCGGGCGATGGCCGCGGGGTTCTGGTCGGCAAGCGGCACGGAAATGTCGAAGCTGCGCGCCTGGTTGGCGCCGCCCGCCCCCTCGTCCGAGACGAAATAGCGCCCGGTCAGGCGATAAAGCCCGTCGGCCTGCGCCAGCGCCTTTTCGACGCGCACCTCCAGCCGCCGCCGCGGCGGCTCGGCCAGCGGCCAGGGCTCGGCGATCACCGTGGCGCCCGAGAGGTCCGAGATCGCCCGCGCCAGCACCAGGGTAAAGGCCCGCTGCGGATCGTCCGCCCAGAGCTGTTTCGTGTTCGAGCGCACGGCACCGTCCCCGGTCTGCCAGCTGACCTCGCCGCCCGAGGCGTATTCCGGCAAGGACACGTCCTTGAGCTCCGCCGTGCCCAGCCGGTCGGCGACCCGCTCGCCCGTGGCCGGCGGGTCGATCAGGTAGCGCGCGGTCTTTTCGCCGTTCGAGCAGGCGCCGAGCAGGGCGAGACAGGCGGCAGAGGCAAGGATCAGGCGCATCTTATCGTCCCAGGATGAAGGCTTGCGGATTGCGTTCGATGGTCCGCGCAAGGCTGCCGAAGGCATTGGCGGCGCGGCGCATCTCGCGCATCAGGTTGATGGTCTCGTTGTTGAAGCTGGAGCGGTCGCCATAGGCGGCGATCACCGCATCGGCCCGTGCCGCCAGCGCCTCGAGCCGCGCGGAAAGCTGCGGCAGGCGCTTCGCCGCATCCGAGACATCCTGCGCCGCGGTGCTGGCCGAGGCGAGCGCGTTGTTGAGGCTGCCCGCCGCATTGCCGTCGCGCAGGTCGTTGAGCAGGCCGGAGGCGGATTTCAGCGTCTCGGACAGGTTCCTGGGCAGTTGCTCGGCATCCTCGGTGCCCAGAAGCGCACGCACATCCCTGAGGATGCCCTCGGCCTCGGTGCCGATGGCGGCGTAATCCACCGCCTCGATCTTGACCGCGGCGGCATCGATCTGGTCGACCATCGCCGGCACGTCGGCGGCGGCAAGCTTGACCGCCTCGGCGGCGGCTGCGGCCTCGTCCACCATACGGCGCAACTGCCCCACGGCACCGGATTCGCGCAGCTCGGTAGTGACCTGGCGGATCTCGCCGGCAGCGGCCTGCGCATCCTCCAGCGTGCCGCGCAGGGCGCCGGGGATGGCGCGGGTGTCCTCGCTGCTGGCGATGGCGGTGACGCTGTTCATCATGTCGGTGACGGATTTCAGCGCTTCCTCGATGGGCAGGTTGCCGACGCGGGTCAGGAAGCCCTGCGCGGTCTCGCTGAAATCGGAAATGTCGCCGGGAACCGAGGGGATGATCGGATGGGGCCTGCCCTCGCGGTCCAGCTCGGCCGGTTCGGCATCGGGCAACTCGACCAGCTCGACCTGAAGCGAGGTGCCGAAGAAGCCGGCGCTGGCCAGGCGGGCGCGCAGGCCGCCCCGGACCTGGCCGGCCATGAAGTCCAGCGCCTGCTCCGGCGTCACGTCGCCGGACAGGCCCAACCGCTCGGGCGTAAGGGCCAGCGTCACTTCCTGCTCGACCCGGTCCTGGTCGTCCACATCCTGGACGATACGCGCGGCGAGCCTGGTGACGCGCCCGACGGTCAGGCCCATGAACTGCACGTCGGCGCCGGTCTCCAGCCCCTTCACCGACTCGTCGATCAGCATGGTCAGGCGCAGCGCCCTGCTTTCGTCGGCAAACAGGTTCGCCTCGGCCGCGCTGCGGTCGGGTTGCAGGGAAAAGACGTGCCCGTTCTCGACCGGCGCCCCGCCCGAGGTCAGCGTGGCGAATTCCGCGCCGCCCTGAAGCACCGAGGCCAGCGAGTTCACGTTCAGCGAAACCCCCTGCGCGCCCAGCGAGACCGAAAAGCCCGAAGTGTCCCAGAACACCGTGTTCGTGGTCAGCAACTCGTCATAGGGCGCGGCGATGAAGACGTCGGTCAGTACGCCCTCGTCGGTTTCGGAAAGCCGCAGGTTCTGCATCCGCCCCACCGGCAGGCCACGGAACAGCACCGGCGCGCCCTCGGTCATGCCGCGCGAGCGTTCGGCCGCCAGCACGATCCAGGTGCCCTTCTCGCCGAAACTCGTCAGCGGCGGCTTGTCGAGGCCCTGGAACCTGGTCTGCGGACCGTCCACCTGGTTGTCCCAGTAACCCTCGACGAAAGAGCCGGTCAGAACGGTATCCAGCCGCGAGATGCCCTGGGCCGAAACCTGCGGCCGCACGATCCAGAACTGCGCATCCTTGTCGATATAGGGCGCAAGGTCCTTGTCCACGCGCATGTTCACCTCGACCTGTTGCAGATCCTCGGTGAAGCGGACCGATTCCACCTTGCCCACGGTGATCTCGCGGAATTTCAGCGCCGTCTCTCCGGGCGTGATGCCGGTCGCGTCCTTGAAGGCGACCGAGATCAGCGTGCCACGGCTGGCGATGGCGTTCCAGCCCACGCCCAACGTCACGATCAGCGCCACGATGGGCACCAGCCAGATCAGCGGCAGCCCGGCCCGCACGGCGCGGGCCGCAGGCTTGCGGGCGGGTTCTGCGGGTTTCAGGGGGGCGTCGCTGCGCTCGGGCGAGGGCCTGTCGGTCATTCGTGGTCCTTGCGGCTGCGCAGCGGAAGGCCGCGCCAGATCAATCTCGGATCGAAGCTTTGCGCGGAAAGCATGGTGAAGGCAACCGACAGCGCAAAGGACACCGCGGCAGGCCCCGGATGGATCGAGGCGACGAAGCCCAGCTGCACCAGCGCCGACAGGATCGCCACGATGAACACGTCGATCATCGACCAGCGGCCGATGAACTCGACCACTTCGTAAAGATGCAGGCGCTTATGCGCGGCCCGGACGGTCGCAGGGCGCCCCGCGACCAGCGCCAGCCAGCTGATGGCGATGAACTTGCCGATCGGCACCACGATCGAGGCCAGGAAGACGATCGCCGCGACGCCGTAATTGCCATAGTGCATCAGCTCGACCACGCCGCCGAGGATGGTGGATTCGCTGTTGCCGCGCAGCCCGCCGAAGGTCGAGGTCTTGAGCATCGGAAACAGGTTCGCCGGGATATAGAAGACGAACCCCGCCGCCAGCCAGGCCCAGACCGCGTTCAGGCAGCGCCGGTCGGGCGGCACCAGCGCGCCGCCGCAGCGGCGGCATGTGGTTTCGGATTCGGGCCAGACCCGGCCGCAGCTGCGGCAGCCGACCAGCCCGGCGCGATGCGCGGTCAGCACCGGCGCCGGGGCTTGGGGCGCGCTCATGCCCGCGTCTCCGGCACGATCTCGCGCCCATCGGTGGCCATCCCGGCATCCTCGATGGCGTCCCAGATCGTGGTGGCGCTGGTAAAGGCGTTGCTGGCGGCGTTGACCAGGATCAGCCCGCAAAAGGCCCAGAATGCCGGGCCCAGGCTGATATTCGCCAAACCCGCCACCTTGACCAGCGCGATGGCGGTGCCGATGACGAATATCTCGGCCATGGACCAGGGCCGTAGCGCCTCGGACAGGCGAAAGGCCGGGACGGCATGAGCATAGGGCGCCCGGTTCCGCGACAGGGGCAGCAGCGTATAGACCAGCAGCACCGCCCGCAGCACCGGCAGGCCGACGATCATGCCCAGAACCGCCACGGTCAGCGGCATCAGGGCCCCGTGCGAAAAGGCCAGCGCCACCCCGAAAAGCGAAGTTTCGTTGCCGAACCCCATGCGCGAGATCTCCAGGAAGGGAAAGAACACCGCCCCCACCATCAGCACCAGCGAGGCAAGGGACAGCGCGATGATCCGGGTAAAGGCGCCGGCGCGGGGGCTGGCCAGAACGGTGTTGCAGCGCACGCAGCGGGCGGTTTCGCCCGGTTCCAGCTCGCGCTCGACATGCAACGCGTCGCAGCGCGGACAGGCGATCAGCCCCGCGCCGGTGGACAGGTCATATTCGCCCTCGGTCTGCATCGGGGCAGAATATAGGGGCGCGGGGCCGGCGCAAGATGCCACGGCGGCGGCCGATTCGTCGGCCTTGGACGATTCCGCACGGCTCCGGCCGGCGGCTACTTCATCGCGCACGGCGATGCCGGCCGGAGATGGGATTGATATCCCTTCATAAAAACTCCGCCTGACAGGAGCACCCAAGGGAAATAGCCGGCATTTGAGCCATTAACTGGAATTTCACCGCCCCGCACCTGACCTTGCGTGCAGGCAGCGAAAGGAATGGCTCATGGCCGGGAACGGCGGCAGCGCCCCGATCACCATCAAGAAGGTTCAGGGCGGGGGCGACGCCGGCCATCACGGCGGCGCCTGGAAGGTTGCCTATGCCGATTTCGTGACTGCGATGATGGCCTTTTTCCTGCTCATGTGGCTGTTGAACGCAACCACCGAAAAGCAGCGACAGGGGCTGGCGGATTATTTCAACCCGACGCTGATCCAATCGACCCGCAGCGGCCATGACGGTCCCTTCGGGGGCGAGGTGCAGGATGCCGAGACCAATTCCGGCAAGGGTGCCGGCGCCTCGCGCGACAGTTTGGCCGCCCGCACCCAGGACGGGCGTGATACCGGCTTCGAGGACATGGCTCGCCACATCCAGGACCAGTTGACGGGCAGCGGCGCGGAATCCCTGCAAAAGGTCAACCTGCTGCGCCACGTCGTGACCCGCATGACGGACGAAGGGCTGGTCATCGAACTGACCGACCTGATGGACGAGCCGCTTTTCGTCGGGGACAGCGCCCAGCCAACCCCCGCCATGAAGGAATTGGCCGGTATTCTCTCGGGCGTGCTGGGGCGCGTCAGGAACGAGATCGCCCTGACCGGCCATGTCCGCGCCTACCCCGAGATGCTGATCCAATCCCCGGTCTGGGCGCTGTCCGACGCCCGTGCCCATGCCCTGCGCAACCTGCTGGAGGGCGCGGGTTTCGACACCACGCGTATCCAGCGCGTCACCGCATTCGCCGACAGGCGCAACCGATCGGTCAACCCAATGGACCCGGACAACAACAGGATCGAAGTGATTTTACTGAGATGACCCGCCGCGGCAGGGCGCCGTTAGCGGCATGTTAACCCCCGGTCGCCAAACTTCACGCGAAACGACTCACACAGGGGTGACAATAAAATGTCGATCTCATCTGCCCTCAGCGCCGGGGTGTCCGGGCTCGCCGCCAATTCGACGCGCCTGGCCACCATCTCCGACAATATCGCGAACTCCGGCACCTATGGCTACAAGCGGGTGGACACCAGTTTTGAAAGCATGGTGATCAACCAGGGCCGCGGCGGCGGGCTTTATACCGCCAACGGGGTCCGCGCCGCCACCAGCCGGATAGTCGATGAGCGCGGCAACCTGGTTCCCACCTCGCATCCGCTGGACATTGCGATTTCAGGGCGGGGGATGCTTCCGGTCATATATTCCGCATCCCTGGATTCAGGGACGGCCACGTCAAGCGACCTGGTGATGACCAGAACCGGCTCGTTTCGCACCGACGACCAGGGCTACCTGCGCACCGATTCCGGTCTGGTGCTGATGGGCTGGCCGGCCAACTCCGACGGCACGATTCCCAGCCAACCGCGAGATTCCACGACCGGCCTGCAGCCGATCATGATCAGTCCCAGCCAAACCGCGGCAGACCCGACGACCCGGATCAACCTGCGCGTGAACCTGCCCGCCGGCGAAGCGGTCGGCGGTGCCACCGGCACCGAACGCGAGATGGAGGTCGAATATTTCGGCAATCTCGGCAATTCCGAAAGAATGACCGTCACCTTCAGGCCGGACATCACCGGCGCTGCCGGGGCTCAGACGAATCGCTGGACGATGGAAATCCGCGACTCGGCGATCATCAACGATCCGGCCACGCCCGCCGACGAATCCCTGATTGGCATCTATACGCTGGAATTCGACAACAGCCAGGCCGGCGGCGGCACCCTTGCGAATGTCACGACGGCGGCCGGTGGCGCCTATAGCGCGGCAACAGGCCTGCTGACGGTTCCCGGCGCGAACGGCCCCATGACCATCAATCTGGGCCGATATGGCGACAACCAGGGGATCACGCAGCTCAGCGCCAGCTTTTCCCCCACCAATGTCAGCAAGAACGGCTCACCCGTCGGCAACCTGACCGCGCTTGAGATCGACGAGAACGGCTATCTCCAGGCCACCTACGACACGGGCTTCACACGGACCCTGTATCAGGTGCCGCTGGTGGATGTTCCCAATCCGAACGGCCTGATCGCAATGGACAACCAGACCTACAAGATCTCGCCCCGATCCGGCGCGTTCTATCTCTGGAATGCCGGCGATGGTCCCACCGGAGCCGTCGCGGGCTATGCACGCGAAGCATCGACGACCGATGTCGCGGCCGAGCTGACCGACCTCATCCAGACCCAGCGCGCCTATACGTCAAACGCCAAGGTCATCCAGACCGTCGATGAGATGCTGCAGGAAACGGCCAATCTCAAACGCTGACCTTGATCGGGGCTGATCCAGACCGCACCCCGCGCCCAGAAACCGGAGCTTGTCCATGAGCATTTCGTCCGCCATCTCCAACGCCGTTTCGGGCCTGACCGCAGCCTCGCGGGGCATCGAGATCGTATCCTCCAATATCGCAAACGCCCTGACGCCCGGCCATGCGCGCCGGGAACTCGACCTGTCGTCGCGCCCGTCCGAGCACGGTGGCGGCGTAAACATCGATGGTGTCAGCCGGATATTCACCGCCGGATTGATTGCAGACAATCGGCTGGCCGAGGCGGGTGTCGGCTCGTCCCGAACCGTCGCCGCATTCCACGCGGCCATGGAAAAAGCCTTCGGCACCGGGACCGGGATCTCCTCGCTCGGGCAAAGCCTGACGGATTTCGAATCCGCCCTGACCAGTGCGGCATCACGACCCGACAGCGATATGCGCCTATCGAATGTGCTCGACACCGCCACCGCCTTGGCAAAGAAGATCAACGACATATCCACAACGATCCAGGCGGAGCGCAGCAAGGCCGAACAGGCCATCGAAAGCGACGTTTCACGGCTCAATGCGGCGTTGCAGCAGGTGGCGAAACTGAATGCACAGATCGTTACGATCACAGCGCAGGGCAAGGATGCTTCCTCGCTGGTCGATGCCCGCCAGGCGGCGATAGACGGTATCTCGGATATCCTGCCGATCAAGGAGGTGCCGCGCGAGAACGGCAGGATCGCCCTGTTCACACCCGACGGAGCCATTCTGCTGGACGGAACCGAGCCGGCGAGGATCGAGTTCAGCGCCGTCCCCGGCATCACCGCCGAGATGTCCATCGGCAGCAGCGCCCTTTCTGCGTTGACCCTCAACGGCAAGCCGCTTACCGGCCCGCAGCAGCAGACCATGCTGAGCGGCGGAAGCCTGGGTGCGAATTTCGCCATTCGCGACCAGATCGCTCCTGCCTATCAGCAGCAGATCGACGCTTTCGCCCGCGATTTGTATGACCGGCTGTCCGATCCCATGATCGACTCTTCCCTGAATACCGGCGGCCCGGGACTGTTCACGGATGCACAAGGCGCCTTCGACCCCACCAACGAATCCGGTTTCGCTGGCCGTATCGCCGTAACTTTCCTGGTGAGCCCTGAGACGGGCGGACAGCTGTGGCGGATTCGCGCCGGTATCCACGCACCCGACCCCGGCAATTCGGGGGAAAGCGCATTGCTTGACCGTCTAAGCTCGGCAATCTCGGCCTCGCGCTCTCCGGCTTCCGCCCATCTTTCCAACGCACCGCGTAGCTTGCAGACACTTTCCGCAGAGATGTCTTCGGGCGCAGCCACGAATCGCATTCGTTCCGAAGCCAGCGCGCTGCAAAGCAGTTCGCACCAGTCCGGTCTCAAGGCGGCCCTCCTCGCAGAAGGGGTCGACAGCGACAAGGAAATGGAAAGCCTGCTCGCCCTGGAGCGCGCCTATGCCGCCAACGCCAAGGTCTTTCAGACCGCAAACGATATGCTCGACGCTATTCTGAGGCTGACATGACTTCGTTTCATTCCATCGGCGATCTGTCCCGCTCCTATCAACTCCGGCTTGGCCAGAACGGGCTCAGGACCAAGCTGGACCACTTGACCCAAGAGATGATCTCCGGGGTCAAATCGGATATTCCCAAGGCGCTTCGCGGCGATTTGGCTGGAATTTCGCATATTGAATCGCGATTGCAGCTTCTGACCACCTTCCAGCAAAACGCGTCGGAAGCACAGAACCGGCTCACCACGATGCAGGCGGCACTTGAGCAGGTGTATGGCGTCGTGGACGATTTGGGCCCTCGACTGCTGAGTGAGCCCAACATCTCTGGCGAGCACGATCTGAGAGCGCGCGCCGACAGTACCAAGCAGGATTTCCGGTCGATGTTCAGCGCCTTGAACACCAGTATCGGTGGGCAATATCTGTTTGCAGGCAGCCGAACCGACAGTGCACCGCTTGGCAGTTTCGACGTGATGCTCGCGGAACTGACCAGCACGGTCGCAGGTGTCACTACGGCTGCAGATATCGCAGATCGCATTGATGCGTGGTTCGACGCACCCGCCGGAATGGGAGGTTTTGCCGACAGGATCTATCAAGGCGACGACAATGGCAGCACCCGGTTTTCGATCTCACCGGATCGCCAGATCGACAACTCCCTGACAGCGAATTCGACGGCACTGCGCAATACGCTGAAGGGAATGGCGATTATCGCCTATGCATCCGAAGCAGGCGCGGCAATCGACACGGCAACCTTGCGGGATCTCTTTTCCGAGGCCGGAACCCGGCTGCTCAAGGGTGCCGCCGGGTTGATCAGCGCCCAGGCCGACCTGGGCCGACAGCAAGCGATCGTCACCCAAGCGCAAACCAGAAACTCAGCAGAAACGGCGGCGCTTTCGATCGCACGCATGAACCTGATCGGCGCCGATCCTTTTGAAACCGTGACCGCCCTGGAGGAGACCGAAGCAAAAATTCAAAGCCTGTATGCCATTACGGCCCGGCTTTCCCGCCTTAACCTGACGGACTACCTGTCATGAGGTTTCTCTGCCTTATCCTGATACTGTTCAGCCTTGCCAGTCCGGGTCTTACCGCCCCGGTGCGCATCAAGGATCTTGCCAATATCGACGGCGTTCGGGGCAACGACCTGGTCGGTTATGGTCTGGTGGTCGGGCTCAACGGCTCGGGCGACAGCCTGCGGAACTCGCCCTTTACCGAAGAAATCATGGCCGGCTTGCTCGAGAGGCTGGGCGTGAACGTCACCGACGAAGCATTTCGTCCCAAGAACGTCGCGGCAGTGATCGTCACCGCAACCCTGCCGCCATTTGCACGCTCCGGTTCGCAGATTGATGTCAGCGTCGCGGCGATAGGCGACGCGAAAAGCCTGTTGGGCGGCACGCTGGTCATGACGCCGCTGAACGCGGCGGACGGTGAAATATACGCCGTTGCGCAGGGTTCGGTTCTGGCGGGCGGCACCGAGGCTTCTGGCACAGCCGCTTCGGTCGTTCAGGGCGTTCCCACGACCGGTGCGATTCCTTCTGGCGCCAGGGTGGAACGAGAGGTTGCCTTCGATTTCTCCCAGACGACGAATCTGCGCTTGGCACTGAGAAACCCTGACTTCACCACCGCTGCACGTGTGGAGGCCGCGATAAACCGCAAGCTGGGGCGTGGACTGGCCGAACTTGTCGATTCGGGAACCATCGTGATCGACTCCACCGTTCTGGGCCGGGTGAATCCGGCGCGTCTGATGGGGCAAATCGAGAATATTACTGTCGAGCCCGAGATGGCCGCACGAGTCGTCATCGACCATAAATCCGGCACGATCGTCATGGGCGAGGACGTGCGCATCTCGCGCGTGGCCGTCTCACAGGGCAACCTGACGCTGCGGGTCCGCGAAACTCCCGTCGTGTCACAGCCCAACCCCTTCGCACCGGGAGAGACCGTAACCCTGCCTAGGACGCAGGCCGAAATCACGCAGGAGCCAGGAATCGGCTTTGCCGAAATAACCGGCGAATCATCTTTGTCGGACGTGGTCGCGGGGCTCAATGCGCTAGGCATCAGACCCCGTGATATGATCGATATCCTGAAGGCAGTGCATGCCGCCGGGGCGCTGCATGCCGAATTCATCGTGAACTGAAACCGAAACGGAACGGCAGGAGGAGCATCAAGACTTATTGCCATACTACAGTTCTGCGAGATCAGGAGTGGTGCCATGGTCGTTTCATCGATGGTGCTCGGCGCGACCAGATGGCACTGTTCCCGGATCGGGTGGAGGACTGGATCGGCGATGATCGTCTGGTCTGGATCGTCGATCTGTTCGCAAGTGAACCGGATCTGCAGGGTTTCGTGCAGTCAGTTCTGCCAGGACCGGTCAGCCCGGTTATCGCCCGGCAGTGCTGCTCAAGCTGCTCATCTATGGCCACCTGAACCGGGTCCCGTCCAATCGGAGCGTAAGATCGGCAGGAATGTCGAAGTAATGTGGTTGATCGGCAGACTGGCGTCCGCCCACAAAACCGTTGTCGACGTCCGGCGCGATAGCGGCCGGCTATCCGCAAACTTATGCGCAATTCGTCCAGCCATGCCGCCGGATTGGCGTGCTGAGGGGTGCTTGCATCGTCATCGTCGGCTGCAAGTTCAAAGGTAAGCGCGATGACGCGGCCCTATGCAGCGAGGCTTGACGGCTTTTGGTGCCGCCAAGGCATGAGGTCTTCGATATGGGATTTGGGGTATCCGTCGAGGATGGCGCGGAGGGTTTCGGCGAAATAGTCGACGGGATTCACGCCGGACATCTTGCAGGTAGCAACGAGCGAAGCGAGCATGGCCCAATTCTGAGCTCCAACCTCGTTGCCGGCGAAGAGGGCGTTCTTCCGCGTCAGCGCGATCGGGCGGATCTGGTTCTCGACCGGGTTGGTGCCGAGTTCGATGGTGCCGTCGTCCAGGAAGCGGATCAGGCCGGGCCAGTGCGCGAGGGTGTAGCGGATGTCCTCGGCCAGCAGGGATTTCTGCGGGATGCGCGAGAGCTGCTTCTCCAGCCAGGGCTTGAGCGCGGCGATGATCGGGGCGGACTGCTCGCGTCGGGCGGCCAGGCGGACGGCCGGCGCCTTGCTGCGCACGAACTTTTCGATCCCGTAGAGAGCCGAGATCTGGCGCAGCATCTCCTCGGCGATGGGCGAGCCCTCGTTCTCGACGCGCTTCGCGAAGCGACGGCGGACATAGGCCCAGATCCGGCCCTTCTTCACACCCTTGCCCAACCCCTTGTCGCGGCCCGCGCGGTCCAGCACCCGGATCGGTGTGTCATCGCCATGCGAGCCGGGTCGCTGGCCATCACATCCACCTCGATCCGTTCGGTCAGCGGTGCCAGCACCTTCATGGCGCGACCGCACCAGTCGACCAGTGTGCTGTCGGGAATATCAGCCCCCATCCGGGCAAGGATCTCGTGCTGCCTATACAGGGGAAGGTGGTCGTCGAACTTGGAGACGAGGATGTGGGCGAGCAGGCCCGCGCCTGCCATGCTGCCCGGGATCGGCCGGCTGGGGGCCGGTATTTGCACCATGCGCTCACAGCGGCGGCAGGACTTTTCCAGCCGGGCGATCTGGACGACCTTCAACCGCGCCGCGATCAGATCCAGCATCTCGCTGACATCCTCGCCCACCAGGCGCAGATCACCACCGCAATCGGGGCAGCAACTGCCAGGATCGAACTCCCGCCGCTCGCGCGGCGGGATGGGCGGTCACCGGCTTCATCGGCAGGTGCCGTTGCCAACCCATCATCGTTTTGGCCGTCGTTCACGACGTCAGGCAGGCCTTCGGCCGCTGCGATCATGAGATCCTCGAGCGCCAGCTCCAGTTGTTCGATCTCGCGTTCGATCTTTTCCGAGGCCTGGCCGAAGACCTGCTTCTTCAGCCTGGCGATGCGCAGCCGCAGGGACTGGATCAGCTGGTCATAGGCGCGCAACGGTGAGCCGGTCACCCCACCGGTTCGAGTGAACCGGCGAACGAGATCTTCGCGTTTTCCGCCTGCAACGCCGCGATCAGCGCCTTCAGAAGTGCCGGATCATCGGGAAGGATCTGGGCCGCATTCGACATGCGTCCGACTACCACAGGGCAGCGATCCTGACCATAAAAACGAGGCGTTTCAGCAGGGTAAATCAGCCCACCCGGGCCGGCGGCGCGCCCCAGTCCGGCCTGCGCCAGTCAACGTTCGCGGGTTCTCTCGAACCGGTGGCGTTCACCCGCTCACTCCCACAGCATCGCCAGCTGCGCCGAGGTCAGACGAGCCGCACCATCACCACGTGTAGGCCAGGGAAAGCGGCCCTTTTCCAGCACCTTGTAATACAGGCAGAAGCCTTGCCCGTCCCAATGCAACAATTTCAACCTGTCGCCGCGACGCCCACGGAAGGCAAAGACCGCGCCGCCGGTCGGCTTCTGGCGCAGATGATCCTGGGCAAGAGCTGCAAGGCCCTCGATCCCCTTGCGCATATCGGTCACGCCACAGGCCAGATAGACGCGGACGCCAGTTCCCGGCCGATCATGCTGCCTCGACCACCCGGATCACCTGCTTCAACGTCATCGCGTCCAGAGCCGGATCGAAACGCAGGCAGCGGCCATTCGCCAGTTGCAACTCGACCTGGGCAGGGCGCCGCGCTGCGGTGTCCGCGATCAGCACCGGCACCGCCAATTCCGTCTGCCGGTCCAACTCCACCGGCAGAAACAGCGCCTCCGGCAAGGGCGAAACCACGCCCTTCTTCTTCAGTTGGTGCCGCCAGGCATAGATTTGCTGCCGTGTTACATCGTGCCGCTGTGCAACCTGCGTCACTGTCGCCCCGTCCACGCCGACCGACAAAACGATCTCGAGCTTCTCCTCGTCGCTCCACCGCCGCCGACGGTCGAGCCCAAGAATATCGCCCCGCATCACAAGTCCCCCATAAGACACGTCCTTAACGACGTCACTATGCACGTGCCTTAAACGATCAGCCCAAACTCAGGCAGGCAGTAACAATCGGGCCGTTACTCGTTATGTACGTCCCATAGCGGATCGACCCAAACTCAGGCAGGTGGTGGGAACCGGGCGGTTACCGACAATCTGCACGCCGTCACCGACAGGAGGTATTTCAGCAGCCCTGAAATTCCGGCCTGTCATGAGGCGAGCATTATCACGACCGTGCCGCACCGGATCGTCTCGGACAGTGAGGCTAAGGACATGCATTTGAGGGCCGACTTCCCCTGAGACAAAGCGCCTGATGTCTGTATCTGCCCGGCTGACCAGGAGTTGATTCACCGCTATACAGGATGAGGAACGTAGGCTTCAGCTCCGGCCATATTGGACCGACACATGCCGGACCCATCCCGTTCGGAACGGGTGCGACCTGCGGAAAGGAGCACCGGATCACCCGATAGGAGCACAAGGATCTGCTCGACATCGCGCTAGAGCGGCTCGGCCGCAACCCTATGCCTCCTTGCCGCTGGACGGTAGGGCACCCGTTCAGCACCATGAAAGCCTGGACGGGCCACACCCACTTCCTGACCCGGCAACTCAAGAACGTCCGCACCGAGATGGTGCCGAAAGGCCTAACCTACAACATCAAGTAAGTGGTCGGCATCCGACATCTGATAGCGGCCATACCGGGATGATCAGGCGCAAGGGCACCCAAAAATCGGCACGGGTCTTGCTGATACAGCACGAAACGCACAGCAGCCCCTGCCGATGCGCAAGCGACGCAGAGTTTTGCCACAACCCCGACCCATACCAGCATCAGGGCCGACCAGGCATTCACCCGCCGGCACCTGAAATTGCGGGCTGCCCCCGGGAACCGCCGCAGCGACCGTTCAGACGATCGGTGCGAAACCTCCGGCCTGATGGTCGTACTGCTCCAGCATTCCCTCGGCGATATCGTGCAAGACCCCGTGCAGCGACAGGTTGCCCGATTCGACCGCCGTCTTCACGAAGGGAAAGGTCATCAGGTTCTCGAGCGAAATCAGCACCGCCTGCCGTTCGAGTTCGCGAATCTGCTGCTCTGGCGGCAGCGGGGTCACGCGCTCATACCCCGGACGCAGGATGTCCATCCAGCGACCGACAAAGCTGGATTTCTCCTCAAGCTCGGGCGCATGGCCGGAACACATGGCATGGCATCCCTGCACGCCGCCGCAATTCGTATGCCCGACGACGACGATATGCGCGACCTTGAGCGTGTTCACCGCATATTCGACCGCGGCCGAGGTGCCGTGCTGCTCGCCATCCGGCGCATAGGGGGGGACCAGATTCGCGATGTTGCGATGAATGAAAAATTCGCCGGTATCCGCCCCGAAGATCGAGGTCACGTGCACGCGCGAATCACAGCACGCAATGACCATGGCGCGGGGGTGCTGGCCGTCATCGGCCAACCGGCGATACCAGACCCGATTCTCGACAAAGGCTGTGGCGCGCCAACCATGATAGCGCTGGACCAGATACTGCGGCAGTGGACGTGCTTCTCTCATTGCTTCCTCATCTACCGATCGAACGAGTGATAGCGGCTGAACCGATAAAGTTCGAGTGGTTTAGCGCAAGCCTCATAACCTTTTCTTGATGGATTGCTGCCAGTTTGCGCATCGGCGCGACAGGGCTCGACATGGGAGCAGGGATGACCAAGATTGCAGTTCTGGCCATGGACGAAACCGTCCGGATCGACGTGCAAAGGCTTGAGCAGATCATTCGTGAACTGGGTGAGCCGGCGGCGGCACAAGTCATCGGCGCGGCATTGGAACAGCTTGCGCTGGCACTGCGCCGCACGGTCGCGGCCTCGCAGCGCGGCGATCTCGGGGCCATTGTCGCCAGTGCCGACCAGCTTTCGCGGCTGGCCTGGCAAGTCGGGCTGGTCACCCTGGCCGGGGTCGCCATCGATGTCGGTGCTTGCGCCGAACGCCGGGATCCCCCTGCCCTGGCCGCCACGGTCCGCCGGCTGGAACGGATCGGCAATCGCTCCCTGACCGAGTTGTGGGATCCGCCGGACGACCGCTGAGCGGATCGCGCCTTGCAGCCTCGCACCCGGGCGCTAGGGTGCCACAAAGGTCAAGAGATCACGAGCAAGCCGATGATTCCCGAATTCGCCGATTCCGATGCCCCCTCGCTTCCGCTCTGGCTGATCCGGCCGGGCGAAGCCGAGCCCGTCCTGCCGCCCGAAATCGGCCCCTTTGCGGCGAACTGGGCCAGGGCGCAGGGTTTCGCGGCCAAGCCGGGACAAGTCTGCCTGCTGCCCTCGGCCGAGGGCGGGCTCGACGGGGCGCTGTTCGGCATCGGCCCCGAACCGGCGGCCGCGGATCGCCCGGCGCGCGAACGCTTTGCGCTGGCACGAGCGGCCGAGGCCCTGCCTGCCGGCAATTGGCACCTGGCAAATCGCCCGCAAGGTTTCGACCTGACGCAAGGCGCCCTGGGCTGGCTTTTCGCGCAATACCGCTTCGACCGCTACAAGCGGATCGAGGCACCGCACGCCCGGCTCGTCTGCCCCGACGGGCTGGATCGCGACCGGCTGATCGCCATGGCGGCAGGAGAGTATCTGGCGCGCGACCTGATCAACACCCCGGCCTCGGACATGGGGCCGGGCGAGTTGGAGCAGGCCGCCCGCGAACTGGCCCAGAGGCATGGCGCGGAAATCGAGGTGACTTGCGGCGACGATCTGCTCGCGCGGAATTTCCCCATGATCCACGCCGTCGGCCGGGCCGGCGCGCAGCCGCCCCGGCTGATCGACATCCGCTTCCCGGGCGAGGGGCCGCGGCTCACGCTGGTCGGCAAGGGGGTCTGCTTCGACACCGGCGGGCTGGACATCAAGCCGTCCGCCTCGATGGCGCTGATGAAAAAGGACATGGGCGGTGCCGCCAACGTGCTGGGACTGGCCGAGACCCTGGCCCGCCTGGGCCTGCACCGCGCCATGCAGCTGCGCATACTGATCCCGGCGGTCGAAAATGCCATCTCTGCCAACGCCTTCCGCCCCGGCGACGTGCTGACCAGCCGCAAGGGCCTGACGGTCGAGGTCAACAACACCGATGCCGAGGGCCGGCTGGTGCTGGCCGACGCGCTGGCGCTGGCGGATGAGGAGGCGCCGGATCTGCTGGTCTCGATGGCGACGCTGACCGGCGCCGCCCGCGTCGCGCTTGGTCCCGAACTGCCGCCGTTCTTCTGCGACGACGACGCGCTGGCCACCACGATCCAGGGCGCGGGCCGGGCCCATGCCGACCCGGTCTGGCGCCTGCCCTTCTGGGAGCCTTACGAGGCGATGATCGAGCCCGCCATCGCCGATCTGGACAACGCACCCTCGGGCGGCTTCGCCGGAGCGATCACTGCGGCGCTGTTCCTGCGCCGCTTTACCGGCCAGGCGCGGGCCTATGCGCATTTCGACATCTACGGCTGGCAGCCCAGCGCCGCACCGGGCCGGCCCAAGGGCGGCGCGGGCCAGGCCATGCGCGCCATCCTGCACGCCCTGCCGGAGATCCTGCGATGACGGCACCCGACCGCCGCCTGACGCCGGCGACCGAGCGTATTGCGCTGGACTGCCTGCGCGGCATCCTGCAACGTCCGGCCTATACCCCCGGCCAGCCGGTGCGGCTGGCGGTGCCGCTGGCCGACCTGTGCCGTGCGCCCGGAGGCGCCCGCGACCGTCAGTTGAATTTCGGCGCGGATCTTGTGCTGCTGGAACAGGTGGATGGCTGGGCCTTCGTGCAGGCGGCGGCGGATGGCTATTGCGGATGGGTCCGGGCCGAAGGGCTGGACGGGCAGATGCCCGCGATCACCCATCGCGTCAGCGCCCCTGCCACCCATGTCTATGCCGAGCCGAACATGAAGACGCCCGAGTCGATGCGCCTGTCGTTGGGTGCGCGGCTGTCGGTCATCGCCATGCAGGACGGTTTCGCCCGGCTGGCGCAGGGCGGCTGGGTGCCGGCCCAGCATATCTCGGACCGGCCCGAGCGCGATCCCGCCACGGTGGCCGAGCGTTTCCTGGGCACGCCTTATCTGTGGGGCGGCAACAGCCGCTGCGGCATCGACTGCTCGGGTCTGGCGCAGGCGGCGCTGGCGGCCTGCGCCGTGCCCTGCCCCGGCGACAGCGACCTGCAGGAGGCTGCCTTCGCCCCGGCCGACGACCGGGTCCGCCGCAACGACCTGCTGTTCTGGCCCGGCCATGTCGCCCTGGCGCTGAACGGCGAGCACATGATCCATGCCACCGCCTTCGCCATGGCGGTGATCGTCGAGCCCATCGCCCAGGCCATCGCCCGCATCGACGCCACCGGGCAAGGGCCGTTTCGCGGCGCGCGGCGGCCCTCGCTTGCCGCGCAGGCCCGGTTTCCCTAGCCCCAAGCATAAGGAGGCACCTATGGTTCATCTCTGGGTCCGCACGGAAAGCCGCGCCAACGAACGGCGGGTCGGCATTACTCCTGCGGGTGTGCGCGAGTTGATCGCGCAGGGCTTCCACGTCACGGTCGAGGAAAGCCCGCATCGCATCCTGCCCGTCGCCGATTACGCCGCAGCCGGGGCCGAGATCGCGCCCGAAGGCGCCTGGCCGGGTGCCCCGGCCGAGGCCGTCATCTTCGGCCTCAAGGAACTGCCCGAGGACGGCACGCCCCTGTCGCATCGCCACATCATGTTCGGCCATGCCTACAAGGGCCAGCCGGCCGGGCTGGCGCTGCTGCGCCGCTTTCGCGAAGGCGGCGGCACGCTTTACGATCTGGAATACCTGACCGACAGCGACGGCCGCAGGCTGGCGGCATTCGGCTATTGGGCCGGTTTCGCAGGGGCTGCGGTCACGCTGAAAGCCTGGGCGACGCAGCGACAGGGGGGCATCTGCGCGCCGGTCGCCGGCTGGCCATCGCAAGAGGCGATGCAGGACGAGTTGCGGGCCGAGCTGGACGCGACCGGCGCGCCGCGACCGCATGCCATCGTGATCGGCGCGCTGGGACGGGTCGGCGGCGGTGCCTCGGACCTGCTGGCAGCAATGGGGGTGCGGGTCACGAAATGGGACATGGCCGAGACCGCCAGCGGCGGCCCGTTCCCCGAGATACTGGCGCATGAACTGTTCATCAACTGCATCCTGGCCGGGCCACGAACCCCGGTCTTCGTGCCGCCCGAAGCGGTCGATCCCGGTCGGCGGCTGAGGGTGATCGGCGATGTCGCCTGCGATCCTTCCAGCGATTTCAACCCGGTCAAGGTCTATGACCGCGCGACCGACTGGGCCGGGCCGGTGATCCGCGTCGCCGATCATCCGCCGCTGGACGTGATGGCGATCGACAACCTGCCCTCGCTGCTGCCGCGCGAAAGCGCGCTGGACTATGCCGGGCAGTTGCTGCCGGTGCTGAAGGGCCTGGACCGCATCGACGAGGGGGCATGGGGCCGGGCGCGGGCGACCTTCCAGGACCACCTCTCGGCGCTGTGACGGCGCGGGAACGCAAGCGCCGGCAGGCGCGTTGAGGCGCGACCCTGCCAGACGGATGCGACCATGATGCCGCGACGCGCCCTTGCCGCCAGCCTTGCCCTGTGCCTTGCCGCCTTGCCGGCGCTGGCCGAGTTGAACGACCGGCCGCCGAATGCCAGGGGGCAGGAGCCGGCCTTTCCAGGCCAGACCCGCGCGGCCGAGATCGACCAGCAGATCCCCATCTCTCGGACGCCGCTGATCCGGGGCTCGGCAATCCCTGGGGCATGGCGCTTTTGCCCGATGGCGGGCTGTTGATCACCGAACGCCCCGGCACGCTGCGGCTTTATCGCGACGGCCGGCTGTCCGAGCCGATCCGGGGCCTGCCCCGGGTCGATGCTCGCGGCCAGGGCGGGCTGCTGGACGTGGCGGTGGCGCCGGACTTCGCCAGCACCCGGCAGGTCTGGTTCAGCTTTTCCGAACCGCGTGGCAACGGGCGGAACGCCACCGCGGTCGGCACCGGGCGGCTGTCGGACGACGGCACCGCGCTGGAGGAAATGCGCGTGCTCTTCCGGCAGGAGCCGGCCTGGGCCTCGAACCTGCATTTCGGCTCGCGCCTGGTCTTCGACCGGCAGGGCCGGCTGTTCGTCACCACCGGCGAGCGCTCGCGGCCGGAACCGCGGCAACTCGCGCAGGATCTGAACACCCATCTGGGCAAGGTGCTGCGCATCGACCCCGCCACCGGCGGCCCCGCGCCCGGCAACCCGTTCAGCGACGGCCAGGCCCGGCCCGAGATCTGGTCCTGGGGCCATCGCAACATCCAGGCGGCGGCGCTGGACGCGCAGGGCCGGCTGTGGACGGTCGAGCACGGCCCGCAGGGCGGCGACGAACTCAACCGCCCCGAGCCAGGGCGCAATTACGGCTGGCCGGTCATCACCTATGGCCAGGATTACAGCGGCGCCCCCATCGGCCAGGGCATCACCAGCCGCGAAGGCATGGAGCAGCCGGTCTATTACTGGGATCCGGTGATCGCGCCCAGCGGCATGCTGTTCTATGACGGCGCGATGTTCCCGGAGCTTCGGGGCGATGCGCTGATCGGTGGCTTGCAGGCCGGGGCGGTGGTGCGGCTGCGGATCGAGGGCGACCGCGTGACCGGAGAGCAGCGCCTGGTCGAGGGCATCGGCCGGGTGCGCGACATCGAACTGGCGCCGGATGGTGCACTGCTGATCCTGACCGATGCCGGAGAGCTGATCCGGCTGGCGCGCGGCTGACGGCGGGATACTCGCCTCCGAAGCATGGGGGCAGGCCCGGTCGCCGATGCCCGGTTCCGATCACGGCGTTGGACCCAAAGCTTGGCATCGACCCCACGACCCCGGCATGATCCGCCGAGAGCCGGGAGCCTGCGCTTGCTTCCGCAGGCTCGAACAGAACGGTTGCCGATCCGGTTCGGGCGGCTAGACGGGGCGCTGCAACTCGTCCTCGACCTCTTCGGGCGAAATGCCCAGGGCCTCCATCCCCGCCTCCAGGTAATCGGCCAGTTGCGGCTCGCCCATCAGGTAGTCCTCGGTCGGGGAGCTGCGCTCGGCCTTGGCGGTCTCGATCGCCTCGTCCAGATCCTCGGGGCCGAAGGTATCGCGGCCGATCCACATCACCGCGACAAGGCTGGCCTGTTCGTCCTCGTTCAGGCTGGCGATGAATTCGGCAAGTTCGGTCTGGGTGCCATGGCCCTTGCGATGCCCGCTATGCGCCCAGGCGTTCACGCCGCTGTCGTATTCGCGGGCGCGAATGACGACATGGGCGATCTTTTCGGGACTGATTTCCAGCATGACGGCTCCTCCGGGATCTGTCCATTTGTCGCCCCGACGGGCGCCCGGGTCAATCGGGATCGAAGCGATAGCCGAAGCGGGCGATGTCCTCGGCCGCGGCGCGTGCGACGATGCCGGCGGTTTCGGCGTCATAGGCCAGGCGCCAGTCCCCATGCTCCGAGCGGTTCTCATGCGGCAGCGGGTGCAGGGAAAAGCCCAGCCGAGCCTCGAGCTGCGGCAGGTCGGCGCCCAGATGTTCCAGCCGCAGGCAAAGCGCCGCGCGCTCTCCCTGCGGGCCGGTCAGGTAATGCCGGGCCGGAACCGCCAGTTGCGCCTGCGTCATCGGGTCGCGCAGGAAATCGGCAAAGCCGGCCGCCTTGGCCAGCCGCACCGAGGGATGCGCAAAGCCCTGACCGCGCAGCCAGGAATAATAGCTCAGCGCCCGCGCCCAGGGATTCCGCACCAGGGTAAAGACCAGATAGTCGGCCAGGGCGGCCGCATCGACCAGCCCCTGGATATCGGCCAGCGTCGAATGTTTCCACAACCGCCCGCGCGCGGCCACGCCCCTGACCCGGCGGCGGCGGTTGCGGCCCTTGGGCGTGTCGGACAGGATGATGTCATCCTTGCCCACCCGCGCCTCCAGCGCCATCGTCAAAGAGGTGCCGCCGGTTTTCGGAATATGGACAAAGACATAGCGGTGCCGGTGCGAGATGATCATCGCCCGAAAAGCCGCTCGATATCCGCCAGCTTCAACTCGATCCAAGTCGGTCGGCCGTGATTACACTGGCCGGATTTCGGCACGCGCTCCATCTCGCGCAAAAGCGCATTCATCTCGTCCGCCGACATGCGCCGGCCCGAGCGCACCGAACCGTGGCAGGCCATCGAGGACAGCACCGCATCGACCCGCGCCCGCAGCCGGTCCGATGCCCCCTGATCGGCCAGGTCGTCCAGGATGTCGCGGATCAGGGCCGCGGCGTTCAGCCGCTGGATCAGCGCCGGCACCTCGCGCACCGCCACGGCGCCGCCGCCAAAGGGCTCGATCACCAGCCCCAGCGCCCCCAGTTCCCCGGCAATGGCAAGGATGCGATGGGCGTCGGCTTCGGACAGTTCGACGATCTCGGGGATCAGCAGGGCCTGGCTGGCGATGCCGGTGGCATCAAGCTGGGCCTTCAGCCGCTCATAGACCAGCCGCTCATGCGCGGCATGCTGGTCGACGATGACGATGCCGTCGGCGGTCTGGGCGACGATCCAGTTCTCGTGCAGCTGCGCGCGGGCGGCACCCAGCGGTGCCTGGGCGGGTTCGGGCAGGGCCTCGGGTTGCGGTTCGACCCGCGCGGTGGGCGCCTCGGCAAAGCCCGGCGCCTGAAAGGCCAGGCTGGCGGCGATGGCCGGGGCCGAGGGGCGGGCGGGGGCGTAGCTCGCCTGATAGCGGCGCGGCTGTTCGGAAGCGGGCTCGGGCCGCGCCGCCCCCAGCGCCGCCGTCGCCACGGTCGAGGAGGCGCGATGCCCCGCCCCCGCCAGCGCATGGCGCAAGGCGCTGACCACCAGCCCACGGGCAATGTCGGGCTCGCGGAAACGGACTTCGGCCTTGGCCGGATGCACGTTCACATCGACCTGATGCGGATCGCAGGTCAGAAACAGCACCGCCGCCGGATGCCGGCCCGAGGCGAGCACGTCCATATAGCCCGCCCGCAGCGCCCCGGTCAGCAGCTTGTCGCGGACCGGGCGGCCGTTGACATAAAGATGCTGCGCCACCGCCGCACCGCGCGAATAGGTCGGCAGGGCGGCAAAGCCGGTCAGGGTGATGCCGTCGCGCGTCGCGTCTACGGCCAACGCATTGTCGATGAAATCGCGGCCCATGACGCGGGCCAGCCGGGTCTGCAGCGCGCCGAACAGCTCGCCCTGCTCGGCATCGGCGCGGAACAGCACGCGGCCCTCGTCCTCGTCCGAGAGCGTGAAGCCGACATAGGGCTCGGCCATGGCAAGGCGGCGGATCACCTCGGCCACCGCCTGGGTCTCGGCTCGATCCGAGCGCAGGAACTTCAGCCGTGCCGGCGTGGCAAAGAACAGGTCGCGCAGTTCCACCACCGTGCCGCGATTGCCCGCCGCAGGCTTGACCGGGCCGATGCGCCCGCCCGCAACCGCGATCTGCGCGCCGTCGAAACCGGCGGCGCGGCTGGTGATCGACAGCCGGCCCACGGCGCCCAGGCTGGGCAAAGCCTCGCCGCGAAAGCCGAAGCTGCGGATGTCCAGAAGGTCGCTGCCGTCGATCTTGCTGGTCGCGTGCCGGGCCAGCGCCAGCGGCAGATCCTCGGCCGTCATGCCGCAGCCGTCGTCGCTGACCCGGATCAGCGCCTTGCCGCCCTTGGCGATGGCGACCTCGATGCGCGAGGCGCCGGCGTCCAGCGCATTCTCGACCAGTTCCTTGACCGCCGAGGCCGGGCGCTCGACCACTTCGCCGGCGGCGATGCGGTTGGCGGCGGCCTCGTCCAATTGCCGGATAATCGGGCGCATCTTGGGGGCATGAGTGTTCATGCCCCCAGATCTAGCATTTCCCGGCGCTCCGGGAAAGGATTCGTCAGTTCGTCGCGTCGACGCCTTCCGGCCGGCCGACCAGCACGAAGCGGATCTGGTCGGAATGCAGCAGGCGCTGCGCCACGCGCTGCACGTCCTCGGCCGTCACCGCCTCGATCTTGCCGTTGCGGGTGTTGACGTAATCCGCCGGCAGGCCGATCAGCTGCATCCCGGCCAGGATGCCGGCGATCTTGCCGTTGCCGTCGAAGCGCAGCGCATATTCGCCGGTCAGATAGGTCTTGGCGTCGGCCAGTTCCTTTTCCGTCACGCCCCCCTCGGCGAAACGGTCCCATTCGCTGCGGATCAGGCCGACCGCCTCGGCCACCTTGTCGTTGGCGCTGGCCATGCCGCCCTGCCAGGTCTCGCCATAGACGCCGTTCGCAAGGCCCGTGCGCACGCCATAGGTCAGCCCGCGCTTCTCGCGGATCTCGTCCATCAGCCGCGACGAAAAGCCGCCGCCGCCCAGGATGTGATCGGCGACATAGGCGGCAAAGTAATCCGGGTCGGACATGGGCAGGCCGGGCTGGGCAAAACTGACCACCGTTTGCGGGCTGTCCCAGTCGATCATCGTCACCCCGCCGGTCAGTTCCAGCGCGGCCTTTTCCGGCAGCGGCGCCGAGCCCTGCTCGGGCAGCCCACCCAGCACCTTGTCGAGCAACTTGCCCAGGTTCTCGGCGGTGATGTCGCCTGCTGCCGCCACCACCACGCGGTCGCGGGCCAGAATGCGATCCTTGGCCGCGGCCAGATCCTCGCGGGTCAACGCCGCGACAGAATCCCGCGTGCCGTTGATCGAGGTGGCATAGGGATGCTCGCCCCAGGCCAGCCGCGCCAGTTCCTTGCTGGCGATGGCGTTGGGATCGGTCGCCTCGGAGCGGATCACCGCCTGCAACTGGGCCCGCACCCGCTCGACGGCATCCGGGTCGAAGCGCGGCTCGGCCAGCGCTTGGCGCAACAGTTCGGCCGCCTCGTCGCGGTTCTCGGTCAACATGCGGGCGCTCACGATCAGCGCGTCGTCGCCCACGTCGAAACGGTTCTGCGCCCCCAGCGCCTCGACCGCCTCGGCATATTGCACCGAATCCATCTGACCCGAGCCTTCCTCCAGCAGCGCCGTCATCAGGCTCATCTCGCCGCGCTTGCCGGGCGCATCGAGGCTGGCGCCGCCCTTGAACATCAGCGAAAGCGCGGTGAAGGGGATCGAGTGATCCTCGACCAGCCAGGCCCTGATGCCGCCGGGCGAGGTGATCTGCTGGATCTCGATGGCGCGGGCAGGCAGGCTGGCCAGCAGGACGAAGACAAGGGTGGCAAGAGCGCGGATCATTCGGCTTCTCCCGGGTTGGCGGCATCGGCAGAGACGGGTTGCGGGGCCGCGGGAACAGGCTGGGCCCCGGCCTCGACTTGCGCATCCGGGGGCGGCAGAAGCCAGCCGGTCACGCTGCCCTTGCTCTCCAGCACCAGTTTCGCGGCGGCACGGATATCCTCGGGCGTGACGGCGGCCAGGATGTCGGGCCAGTCGTTCACGTCCTCGACGGTCAGGCCGGTGGCAAGGCCCTGGCCATAGTCATAGGCCCGGCCATGCGCCGAATCCTGGGCATAGATGCGGGCGGCGCGGATCCGGGTCTTGACCCGCTCCAGCTGCGCCGGGTCGGGACCGTCGGACAGGAATTTCGCCAGCGCCGCGTCCAGCGCCGCCTCGGCCTCGGCATTCGACACGCCCGGCGCCGGCACCATCGAGATGCCGAAGGTCGTCGGATCGACCGAGAACCCGTCATAGGAGGCGTTGACGTAAAGCGCCTTGCCGGTCAGCACCAGATCCCGCGCCAGGACCGAGGTCTGCGCCGAACCCGCCAGCAGGTCGGCCATCACGGTCAGCGCCGCGGCGGTCTGCTGTTCGCCCCGGTTGCGTTCGGGTGCGATCACGGTGCGGATCATCACCGGCTGGGCGACGCGGGCATCCACCCGCTCCATCCGCCGGGGCGAGCGCTGGATCGGCTCCTGCGGGCGCGGCTTGCGGGTCGCATCGGGCTTGGGCGTGACGGGACCGTAATATTCTTCGGCCAGTTCGCGCACCTGATCGGGCGTCACGTCGCCGGCGATGACCAGAACGGCGGCGTTCGGGGCGTAATGCGCGTCATACCAGGCGATGGCGTCCTCGCGCGTCAGCCCCTCCATCTCCTGCCGCCAGCCGATCACCGGGCGGCCGTAAGGGTGGTTGTAGAACTGCACCGCGCTGCGCTCTTCCGAGAATTGCGCACCGGGGTCGCTGTCGGTGCGCTGCGAGCGCTCCTCCAGCACCACCTGCCGCTCGGCCTGCCAGTCATCCTCGCCGATCTTCAGATTGGCCATGCGGTCGGCCTCCATCTCCATGATCAGCGGCAGCCGGTCGCTGGCGATACGCTGGAAATAGGTGGTGAAGTCATAGCTGGTAAAGGCGTTGTCCCGGCCGCCATTGGCGGTCACGGTCTTGGACAACTCGCCCGGCCCCAGCTTGTCGGTGCCCTTGAACATCAGGTGTTCCAGGTAATGCGCGATGCCCGACTTGCCCGGCTGCTCGTCGGCCGAGCCGATGCGATACCACAGCATCTGCACGACGACCGGGGCGCGGTGATCCTCGATCACCACGGCCTCAAGTCCGTTTTCCAGGGTGAAATGGCTGATCCCCTTGGGCATTTCGGCCAGCGCGGGGGATGCGGCCAGCAGCAGCGCAACGGGCGCAAGGCGGGTCAGGATGGTCATGGCAGGCTCCGGTTCCGGGTTGCGCCCCGAACCTGCCCGCGCGGACGGCCGCGCGCAAGCCTGCCGCCCCTCATCTCGGCGTGATCGGCGCGCGAGGCGCCTAGTCCTCGCGCAGGATAGGCACCCGGTCGTGGACGCTGGGCGGGGCGACTTCGCCCCCCTGGCTCAGGCCGCGGGGCGGTGCCGCGGGCAGTTGCACGCCGGTCGGGCGCCAGCGCTCCAGTTCCGACCAGCTGTCCAGCGTCATCGGATCGTAGGCGCGATAATAGACATTGGTCCGCGCCAGCACCTCGAGCGCGCGGCGGGAATGGCGGCTGCGCCAGGCAAGATCCTCTTGCGCGGTGGTCTGGCGGATCGCCGGGTCGCGGCCCAGGCGCGAGGCATGGGCGATCAGCGCCGCATCCGCAACACCGACACCCTGCACGGAAAGCTGGCCCGGATTGCCGCCCAGCGCCGCCACGGCATCGGCATGGGGCGTCGGATCGGTGATGTTCGCACCGCCCGGCGTCGGCGTGGGCAGCACGTTCAGGTCGGCGGGCATCTGCAAGGGCTTGGTCGGCAGGATCGAGAACTCGTCCGGGCTGGAGCGGCCGGCGCTGGTGTTCATCAGATGCGGATCGCTGCTGCAAGCGGCCAGCAGCAGCGTGGTCATGGTCAGCGCGATCGCCCGCATCTTCCGTCCCTCTTGTTCGTCCGGCCCGTTCTTAGCGCGTATTGCCGGCCTCGTCACGGGTCTTGTCGTCCAGCGCCAGCTCGCCCTGCCCCTCGGGCTCCGACGGGGTGTCGGGCGCGCGGGATTTCGCCGGGCGCGGCCTGGCAGGCGTCTTGCGCCTTTTCGCCGCCGGCTTCTTTTCCGGCGGCAGCAGCACCAGCCCCATCGCGCCCAGGAAGATCGCGATGTCGGCCACGTTGAAGCTGTAGGGGTTGCGCCAGCCCGGCAGCGACATGTTCAGGAAGTCCGCGACCGCGCCATAGGTCAGCCGGTCCACGACGTTGCCCAGCGCCCCGCCGATCAGCAACCCGGCCGAAACCTGCGCAAACCGCGAGGGCTTGGCCCGCCCGATCCAGATCCCGACCCAAAGGCAGACGGCCAGCGCGATCCCGATCAGCACCCAGCGCATCACCTCGACATCGCTGGCGAACAGGCCGAAGTTCATGCCCTGGTTCCAGGCCATGCGCAGGTTCAGCCAGGGGTCGATCACGTCGATCTCGCGCAGCTGGTCCAGCCGCAGCACATGCACGACCAGGTATTTCAGCGCCTGGTCCAGCAGAAAGACCAGCCCCGCCACCAGCGAGACATTGCGCCAGACGCGCGGCGGCGGCGGCTTTTTCGAGCGCCGCTTCCGGGCCGCCGGGCTTTTCCGCGGCTTGGGGGTCGCGGTCTCGGCCATCAGTGACGGAAATGCCGCTGGCCGGTAAAGACCATGGCCAGGCCCAGCCGGTCGGCGGCCTCGATCACCTCGGCGTCGCGCATCGAGCCGCCGGGCTGGATCACCGCCCGCGCGCCCGCCGCCGCCAGCGCCTCGACCCCGTCCGCGAAGGGGAAGAAGGCGTCAGAGGCCACCGAGGAACCGATGGTCAGCGCCTGCGCGAGGCCCAGCGCCTCGGCCATGTCCTCGGACTTGCGCTTGCCGATGCGGGTCGAATCGACGCGGCTCATCTGGCCGGCGCCGATGCCGACGGTCGCCAGGTCGCGGGCATAGACGATGGCGTTCGACTTCACATGCTTCGCCACGGTCCAGGCGAAAAGCAGGTCGGCCAGTTCCTGATCGGTCGGCTGGCGCTTGGTCACCACCTTCAGGTCGGCGCGCAGGATGCGGCCGTTGTCGCGGCCCTGCACCAGAAAGCCGCCCGCGACCTGGCGGAAGGCCAGGCCCGGCGCGGCCGGATCGGGCAGCCCGCCGGTGGTCAGCAGGCGAAGGTTCTTCTTGGCGGCGAAGATTTCCTTCGCCTCGTCGGTGGCGTCGGGGGCGATGACCACCTCGGTAAAGATCTCGGTGATCGCCTGCGCCGTCTCGCCGTCGAGCGTGGTGTTCAGCGCGATGATGCCGCCAAAGGCCGAGGTGCGGTCGCAGTCGAAGGCGCGCAGGTAGGCATCGACGGCGCTGTCGCCCCGCGCGACGCCGCAGGGGTTGGCATGCTTGATGATCGCCACCGCCGGGCCTTCGGCCGGGTCGAACTCGGCCACCAGCTCGAAAGCCGCATCGGTGTCGTTGATGTTGTTGTAGGAAAGCTCCTTGCCCTGCCATTGCCGCGCAGTGGCGACGCCCGGGCGATCCGAGCCGTCCCTGTAGAAGGCGGCGGACTGGTGCGGGTTCTCGCCATAGCGCAGGCTTTGCGCGAGCTGGCCCGAAAAGCTGCGGCGGCGCGGGGTCTCTTCGCCGATCGCGCCCGCCATCCAGGTCGAGACGGCGGCGTCATAGGCGGCCGTCCTTGCATAGGCGATCTGCGCCTGCCGCTGGCGGAAGGCCAGGCCGGTGCGGTCGTCGTTGGCGTCAAGCTCGGCCAGCACGGCGGCGTAATCCTGGACATCGACCACGACCGTCACGAAGGCGTGGTTCTTGGCGGCAGCGCGGATCATCGCCGGGCCGCCGATGTCGATGTTCTCGATACAGTCGTCATAGGCCGCGCCCTTGGCCACCGTCGCCTCGAACGGATAAAGGTTCACGACCAGCAGGTCGATCATGCCGATCCTGTGCGATTTCGCAGCCGCCATGTGCTCGTCATTGTCGCGCAGCGCCAGAAGGCCGCCATGCACCACTGGGTGCAGCGTCTTGACACGGCCGTCCATCATCTCGGGAAAGCCGGTCACGTCGGCCACGTCCACCACGCTCAGCCCCGCTTCGCGCAGCGCCTTGGCCGTGCCGCCGGTGGACAGGATCTCGACGCCCCGCGCGGAAAGCGCCCGCGCGAAATCGACCAGCCCGGTCTTGTCGGAAACGGAAATCAGCGCGCGCTTCAGCGGAATGCGGTCGGTCATCGGTCGGTGCCCCGTGGGATGGATGGCGGATTTGGCCCGTCACCTACCCTCGGAACGCGCCAAGGTCCAGCCGATCTGGATGGCCCGGCCCAGCAGATGGGCGGAAATCACCATCTGGCGCGAGGGACGCGGCTCGGCCAGGGCACGGTCTAGCAGGCAGGACGCCTCCAGCCGCAACTGCCCCACCCCATCATGGGCGAACAGCCATTCTTCGCCATTGGGCAGGGTCAGATGCACCTCATGCCCTTGCTGGCGGGCCTCGATCTCGGGGTGCAGGTGGAAGCGGATGTCGAAGGCCAGCCCCTCTTCGGGGCGGACCTGGTCCAGCCGGGCCTGCGCGCTGGCATCCAGCGCCGCCAGCGAATCCTCGCCGCGCAACCCCATGCCGTCGGGATCCAGCCAAAGCTCGCGCAGGTGGGTCAGCCCGTGGCTGGCCAGCCAACCGTCATGGCCGGCCAGCAGATGCGCGGATTCGGGCGAATGCGCCGGACCGCAATCCGGGGCGGTCAGGTTGCCCAGCGCATCGCAATCGCCGGCCCAGACCAGATCGGGACGTTCGGCCAGGATGTCGGGCTCGCCCTCCTGCCGGTTCGGGTTCAGCCGCGACGAGGACAGGCCGGCAAGGCACAACGCCGAATGGCAGGGCGTGGCGCGGCTGGCCCGGGCCCAAAGCGGGCCGAAGCCGTCGCCGGGGCCGCAATTCACGATCAGGGGCTGGCGCGCCACGGTCAGCTCGAAGGCCAGCGTCGAGGCATGGGCGCGCACCGCCGCCGGACCGCCCGGGGGCGGCGCGGCATCCAGGATCAGCGTCGTGCGCGCCCGCGCCATGCGGGCAAAGCCCATGGCAAGCCCGTGCGCAGGCAGCGCCGCGCCCTCGGCCGCGCGCAGGCAGCGGTCCAGCCGGCCTGCCGCGCCGCGCCCGCCGCCGTGGAAGGCGGGCAGCGCCCCGTCGGCATGGCGCAGCGCCCGCAGGATCGGCGCGATCTCGGCGATGGTGGCGCGCAGCTCGGACGGGCAGTCCAGCCCCACCTCCTCGGCCACCTCCTGCGCCCAGACCAGCAGCGCCATAGCCTCCAGCAGCGTTTCGGGCGAGCGCGCCTCGGACAGGGTGGCGACGCCCATGGCATCGGCCTCTTCGGCCAGGGCGATCAGGGCCGGCTGCGCCATGGCCTGGCGGTCGCGCAGCGACATGGCGCCGACGGCCAGCCCCGCCAGCGCTTCGAGCCGGCAGATCCCGTCCACGCTGTCATACCAGCTGTCGCGCAAATGGATCAGGTGCTGGTCGAGGGCGCGGAAATAGGGCTCGGCCCCGTCGCGGTCCAGGCCCGGCAGGATCATCCCGGCATGGAAGATCCACCGCAAGAGCCGCCGCCCCGTGACCTCGGGCACCCATTCCGGCGTCTCGGGCTGCGGCTGGCGGTGCCGGCGCAGCCAGCGCAGCACATGGTCCTGGGCGATGGCGCGGGCGCGGGGCGTGCCCACGGCCGCAAGGTCGTCGAGCCAGCCGAAGCCGTGCAACTCGGCCGCGACGCTGGCCGGCAGGTCGGCGGCGAAGAAATCGCCGGAAAGCGTGATGCCGCCCAAGTGCAGCGCACCGCCGACGATCTGCTCGCCGCGACCGGGATGGCCGATGGCCTTGGGTTCGGGGCGGCGCAGAAACCCCCTGGGCGCGACGGAGCTATCGGTCATGGGCAACGCATTCACTAGGACGGCGCAACCTTAGGTCCGCTCGGCGGATTTTCGCAAGCGCGCGATGAAGAACCCGTCCATACCGCCGCGTTCCGGCCACAGGTCCGGGCGCAGCCGCAGCCCGCCCTGGGGCGTGATCCAGTCCGGCTCGACGCCGGGCGCGCGGGGCGGCTCGACCACCAGGCCGGGATGGCGGGCAAGAACGGCGGCAAGCTGATCCTCGCCCTCGGCGGGCAGGAGCGAGCAGGTGGCATAGACCAGCCGGCCGCCGGGTTTCAGCAGGTCCAGCGCATGGTCGATCAGCCGGGCCTGCAATCCGGTCAGTTCGGCAAGGCCGGCGCCGTCGCGGATGCGCGGCAGTTCGGGATGGCGACGGATGGTTCCGGTGGCCGAACAGGGCGCATCCAGCAGCACCGCGTCCAGCGGCTGGTCGGGCCGCCAGTCCAGCGCATCCGCCGCGACCAGCCGGGCCTGGAGGCCGCAGCGCGCCAGGTTCTCGGCCACGCGGGCAAGGCGCAGCTCGGAAATGTCCACCGCCGTCACCTCGGCCCCGGCTGCGGCCAGTTGCAGCGTCTTGCCGCCCGGCGCGGCGCAAAGGTCGGCGACCCGCTCGCCCGGCTGCGGATCGAGCACCCGGACCGCCAGCGCCGCCGCCGCGTCCTGCACCCACCAGTCGCCCGCCGCATAGCCCGGCAGCGCCGAGACCCGGGTGCCGGCGGGCAGCCGGTGCGAGCCGGTGGGCAGCGCCTCGCCCGGGCAATCCGCGCCCTTGGGCGTCAGGTCCAGGGCCGCGCCGGCCTCATGCGCGGCCTCGATGGCGCGGGCGGCATCGTCGCCCCAGGCGGCCACGACCGGGGCGCGCAGCCAGAACGGCATCTTCTGCGGCGAAAGCCGTGCCCAGGCCTCGGCGGCGCCGGCGATCTTGCGCAGCACCGCGTTCACCATGCCGGCCGCGGCCTGCCCCTTGCGCCCCGAGGCGCGGGCCAGCGCCACGGCGGCATTGACCGCGCCATGCGGCGCCTCGCCCAGGGCCAGCATCTCGACCACGGCGAGCCGCAGGATGTGCATGATCTCGGGCCGCGGGCGGCGGGCCAGCATCGGCGCCAGCAGCAGGTCGACCCGATCGGCCCTGCGCAGGACCTCCAGCGCCAGCCGGCGGGCGCGGGCCCGTTCGGCGGGGGCAAGGCGGTCGGTCAGCGCGCCGGCCTCGTCCAGCGTCGCGCCATCGTCGACCGCGGCCAGCAGGCGCAGCGCGCCCGATCTTGCCCCGTCCCTTGCCTGTCCCTGCGTGCGCGTCTTGTTCAAAGCCTGCCTCTTGCCTAGATTGACTTCGTCTAGCGCGAAGCAGGGGAAACCGCCATGACCGACCGCAAGGATCTGCCGCCCGCCGCACAGCGCGCGCTGGCCGAGGCCGAAGAGCGCCGCCGCAAGGCGAAGCCGCTGGACCTGCCGGTCGAACTGGGCGGGCGCGACGGGCCCGAGCCGGTGCGCTATGGCGATTACGAGAAAAAGGGCATCTGCGTCGATTTCTGAGATGCCGGGCCCCTGCGCGCGGTCGGCTGAGTATTTGGAGAACGGTGAAGGCCGGGCCCGCTGGCGAATCCGTGATCGGGGGTGAGCCGGTCGTTTACTTGCCATTGGGGTTTGCCGTCTAAACAATGCGCCAACCACCAAACCGCAAGGAACGGCAGATGGCCTCTGGGCAGGGGATGATGAGATGGGCGGCGCTGGCGATCCTGCTGGCGGGCCAGGCTTTCGCGCAACAGGGGCCGGGCAGGCGCGGGCCGCAGGGTCCGACCGAGGTCGGCGTGATGGCCACCGCCGAGGAGGACGTGCCCTATACCGTCACCCTGCCCGGCCGCGCCATCGCCTATCAGCAGACCGGCATCCGGCCGCAGGTCGGAGGCGAAGTCCTTGAAATCGCCTATGATCCGGGCAGGCCGGTCAAGGCCGGCGACGTGCTGTTCCGGCTGGATCCCGAGACCCTGGCCGCGGCGCTGGCCGCAGCCGAGGCCGCCGTGGCGGGCGCCGAAGCCAGCCTGACCCAGGCGCAGAACACCGTCACCCGCTATCGCCGGCTGGAGGGCTCGGGCGTCTCGGCCGTGGACCGCGCCAATGCCGAGGTGGCGCTGAAACAGGCCGAGGCCGACCTGAAATCCGCCGAAGCCGCGCGGGATGCGGCGCGGCTGGCCTTGCAGCGCACCGAGATCAGGAGCCCGCTGGACGGCGTGGCGGATGTGGCCGCGGTCTCGGTCGGGGATCTGGTGACGGCGAGCCAGTCCGAATCGCTGACCACCATCACCCAGCTCGACCCGATCTATGTCGACGTGTCGGAATCCAGCGCCCGCATGCTGCGCAACCGGGCGCGCATCAGTGCCGGCCAGTTGACCGTCAACGGCGGGGTGGGGACGCAGCTGATCCTGGAGACCGGCGAGGAATACCAGGGCGCGGGGCGGATCGTCAGCCCCGGCATCACGGTTTCGCCCACCACCGGGACGGTGCCGATCCGGCTGCAATTCGACAATCCCGACCAGATGATCCTGCCCGGCCAGTTCCTGCGCGTGAAGCTGACGCTGGGCACGACCCGCGCCGTCCTGGTGCCGCAGCGTGCGACCAGCCGCGCCTCGGACGGCACGCTGACCGCCTTTGTCGCCCGCGACGGCAAGGCCCAGCAGGTCACGCTGAGCGAACAGGGCAGCCATCGCAACAGCTGGATCGTCACCCAGGGCATCAATCCGGGCGAGCAGTTGATCGTGGACGGGCTGGACAACCTGCGCGCCGGCACCGAGATCGCCACCGTCCCCGTCACCATCGACGCCCAGGGCGTCGTGCGCGAGGTCGATGAGCGCGGGGAAGGCTAGGACATGGCGCAATTCTTCATTCACCGCCCGGTCTTTGCCTGGGTGCTGGCCATCGTGACCATGCTGATCGGGACATGGTCGCTGATCGGCCTGCCGGTTTCGCAATATCCCGACATCGCGCCGACCACGATCCGCATCACCGCCAACTATTCCGGCGCGACGGCGCGGGCGGTGCAGAACTCGGTCACCACGCCGATCGAGGATGCGCTGACCGGGCTGGACGGGCTTCTCTATACCGTCTCGTCTGCCTCGACCGGACGCAGCGTCATCGAGCTGACCTTCGACGACAGCGTGGAGCCGGTCGATGCGCTGAACGAGGTGCAGTCCAAGGTCCGCTCGGTGGAAAGCCGGCTGCCCACTCCGGTCCAGAACGACGGCGTCTCGGTCACGCGCTCGTCCTCGTCGATCCTGATGGTCGGCTCGCTGGTCTCGACCACCGGGCAGCATTCCACCATCGAGCTGGGCAACCTGCTGGAACAGGTGGTCGAGGGCCCGGTCAAGCGCACCGAGGGCGTGGGCGGGGTCAACGTCTTCGGCTCGGGCTATGCGATGCGGATCTGGATGGACCCGCTGCGGCTGGCGCAGTTCCAGCTGACGCCCACGGACCTGACCACCGCCGTGGCGCAGCAGAACAGCACCGTGTCGGTCGGCGCACTGGGAGAGCAGCCGGTGGTGGCGGGCCAGCAATTCACCGCCAACATCACCGCGCAAAGCCAGCTGACCTCGGTCGAGGATTTCCGCAACATCCTGCTGAAGACCGGCGAGGACGGCGCCACCGTGCGCCTGGGCGACGTGGCCGAGGTCGAGATCGGCCAGACCCGATATGGCCGCGATTCGCGCTTCAACGGCATGAACGCCTCGGGCTTTGCGGTGAACCTGGCCACCGGCGCCAATGCGGTCGAGACGGCAAGCGCCGTGCGCGCCACGCTGGAGGGGCTGAAGAACGCCCTGCCCGAAGGGGTCGAGGTGCATATCGCCTATGACACCGCGCCCTTCGTCGAGCTGTCGATCGAGAAGGTTTATCACACGCTGATCGAAGCCATCGGGCTGGTCTTCCTGGTCATCCTGCTGTTCTTGCAGAACTGGCGGGCGACGCTGATCCCGATCATCGCCATCCCGGTGGTTCTGCTGGGCACCTTCGGCATGCTGGCGGCGCTGGGATATTCGGTGAACACGCTGACCATGTTCGCGATGGTGCTGGCCATCGGCCTTTTGGTGGACGACGCCATCGTCGTGGTCGAAAATGTCGAGCGGGTGATGCAGGAGGACGGGCTGGGCCCCGTCGAGGCCACGGAAAAGAGCATGGGCCAGATCAGCGGCGCGCTGATCGGCATCGCGCTGGTCTTGTCGGCGGTGTTCCTGCCCATGGGCTTCATGCCCGGCTCGACCGGGGTGATCTATCGCCAGTTCTCGGTCACGATCATCACCGCGATGGTGCTGTCCTTGCTGGTGGCGCTGATCCTGACGCCGGCGATGTGCGCCAGCCTTTTGCGGCAAAGCCACGGCCCGGCGCGCTTTGCCCCCGCCCGCTGGTTCAACGCCGGGTTCGAGCGGGTGACGCGCGGCTATTCCGCAACCGTGCGCCGCAGCCTGCGCCGGCCGATGCTGGTCATGCTGCTGCTTGCGGCCATCAGCTACGGCGCGACCGATCTTTTCGGCCGCATGCACACCACCTTCATCCCCGGCGAGGACCAGGGCGTGCTGCAATCGCGCATCACCCTGACCGAGGGCTCGACCGCGCAGCAGACCGCCGCCGTCGTGCAGGAAATCGAGAACTACATGCTGACCGAGGAAAAGGCGGCGGTGGAATCGGTCTTCGTCGCCATGGGCTTCGGCTTTTCGGGCACCTCGCAAAGCCGGGCCATGGTCTTTGTCAAGCTGCGCGATTTCGACCAGCGCAAGGACCCCGCGCTTGCGGCCAGCGCGGTCGCCTCGCGTGCCAATGCGCGCTTCGAAAAGCACCGGGCGGGGCGGATCACCTTCCTGCAGCCGCCGGCGATCCCCCGGCTGGGCAATGCGGCCGGGTTCAGCATGTTCCTGCTGGACCAGTCCGGCGGCGGAGCCGAGGCGCTGACCCAGGCCGCCAAGGCGCTGGAACTGGCCGCCGCCGAGGACCCCCGCCTGCAAAGCGTCGAAAGCAGCGGCACCGAGACCGAGGCGGCGCTGAAGATCGACATCGACCAGCAAAAGGCGGAAAGCCTGGGGGTCAGCCTGTCGGGCGTGAACGCCATGCTCTCGACCATCTTCGCCGGGACCGAGGTGAACGATTTCGCGCTTGGCGCGCAGCTGCGCCCGGTGGTCGTGCAGGGGGCGGCGGCGAACCGCATGCAACCCGAGGACGTGGACAGCTGGTATGCCCGCAACGCCGATGGCGAGATGGTGCCCTTTACCGCCTTCATGACCACCCGCTGGGAGCCGGTCGAGCCCAGCCTGTCGCGCATGGACAGCATCGACGCCATCGAGATCACCGGCCAGCAAAGCGACAGCGCCAGTTCCGGCGTGGCGATGGCGGCCATGGAGGAACTAGTGGCGCAGCTTCCCGGCGGCTATGGCACGGCCTGGACGGGCCTGTCCTACCAGGAGCGGCAATCGGGCAACCAGGCGCCCTGGCTTTTCGCGCTCTCGGCACTGGTGGTGTTCTTGTCGCTTGCGGCGCTTTACGAAAGCTGGTCCATCCCGTTCTCAGTCATGCTGGCGGTGCCGGTGGGGGTCCTGGGCGCGGTGGTGGCGGCGCTGACCTTCGGTCAGGCCAACGACGTCTATTTCAAGGTCGGCATCCTGACCACCATCGGCCTGGCGGCCAAGAACGCCATCCTGATCGTCGAATTCGCACGCGAGCTTGAACAATCGGGCCGGGCCACCGTCGAGGCCGCGGTCGAGGCGGCGCGGCTGCGGCTGCGGCCGATCCTGATGACCTCGATGGCCTTCATCCTGGGGGTGCTGCCCCTGGCCATCGCCACCGGCGCGGGCGCCGCGGCGCAGAACTCGATCGGCATCGGGGTGATGGGCGGCATGATCGCGGCGACCTTCCTTGGCATCTTCATGGTCCCGGCATTCTACGTTACCGTGCGGCGGCTGACCGACAGGAGAGCCCGGACATGAACGACCTTCCCAGACTGACCTCGCTGGCGCATGGCGGCGGCTGCGGCTGCAAGCTGGCGCCCTCGGTCCTGCGCGAATTGCTGGCCGATCAGCCCATGGCGCAGGCTTTTCCGCAGTTGCTGGTCGGGACCGAGACCTCGGACGACGCCGCGGTCTGGCAGGTCGACGACAACACCTGCGTCATCGCCACCACCGATTTCTTCATGCCGATGGTGGACGATCCGCGCGCCTTCGGCCGCATCGCCGCGACCAATGCGATTTCCGACATCTATGCCATGGGCGGCCGGCCGATCATGGCGCTGGCCATCCTGGGCATGCCCATCGACAAGCTCGCCCCCGAACAGATCCGCGAGATCCTGGAGGGCGGGCGCGAGATCTGCCATCAGGCCGGCATCCCCGTCGCCGGCGGCCATTCCATCGACGCGCCCGAGCCGATCTATGGCCTGGCGGTGATCGGGCTTTGCCATCCGTCCGAGTTGCGCCGCAATGCCGATGCGCGGCCGGGCGACGCGCTGATCCTGACCAAGGGGCTGGGCGTCGGCATCTATTCCGCCGCGATCAAGAAAGACGCGCTGGACGAGGCCGGCGTGGCCGAGATGGTCGCATCGGCCACGACGCTCAACCGGGTCGGCGCCGATCTGGCAAAGCGCGCCGATGTCCATGCCATCACCGACGTGACCGGCTTCGGCATCCTGGGCCACGGGCTGGAGATCGCCCGCGGCGCCCGGCTGCGGCTGCGGCTGCGGCTCACGGACCTGCCGCTTCTGTCGCGGGCGGCAGAGCTGGCGGAGGCAGGCTTCGTCACCGGCGCCTCGACCCGGAACTGGGCCGCCTACGGCGCCGAGGTGGCGCTGCCCGAGGGCCTGCCCCTGTGGCAGCGGGCGCTACTGACCGATCCGCAGACCTCGGGCGGGCTGCTGGTCGCCTGCGCGCCCGAGGCGGCCGGTGAAGTTCTGGATTTCATCCGCGATGCGGGTTTCCCGCTGGCGGCCATCGTCGGCCATGCCGAGCAGGGGGTTGCGGGTATCTCGGTCGAATAGCGCCGGGATTCTCGAGTATTTGGGAAACGGTGAAGCCGGGGCCATGCGGAACCCGGCGCAGTGGCGGGCGTTGGGGCGCAGGAGGACGCAGCCCATGCCCCAGTTTCCCTCACTGCCCTCGCTGGCCCTAAGCCTTGCGCTGGCCTGCCTGGCCGCGCCGCTTTCGGCCCAGACCGCCCCGGCCGACGCGCCCAAGCCAGCGCAGGCCGCCGCCACCGCCGCCCCTGCCGGGGAATGCCCGCCCGCGGCCGGCATGGCCGAACCCGCGACACCCCAGACCGCCTCGACCGACGGCACGGCACCGGACAATTCCGGCTCGACCGGCTGGACCGGCGGCACCGGCGGGTCGCAGATCGGCACCAACCCCTCGGGCGCGCATCATGCCACCAGGACCTGGCAGCCGCCCACCGCCCGCGGCCTCGACCTTGCGGGACGTGCCGAACCCGTCCCGTCCTGCTGACCGGCGCGACGGGCGATTGACGCGGCCCCTCCCGCCGCCGAAGATGCGGGAAAACAAGGGGAGCGTGATGAACGACAGCCAGATGCCCGCCGCCATCGAGGCGCATTCGCCCTATTCCGAATCGCTGGGGATGGAGGTGGTTGCGGCAACCCTGGACGAGGTCATCCTGCGCATGCCGGTGACGCGGACGCTGACCAATCGCAACGGCGTGTTGCATGGCGGCGCGATCATGAGTCTGGCCGATCATGCCGCCGGCACCGCCACCTATCTGCGCCTGCCGCCCGGCGCCGCCACGACCACGCTGGAGAGCAAGACGAATTTCCTGCGGCCGATTCGGCTGGGCGACGTGGCCGAGGCGCGACCCCGGCCGCTGCACCTGGGCCGGACCACGATGATCTGGCAGACCGATATCCTGCGCAGCGACGGCAAGCTCGCCGCCGTGGTGATCCAGACCCAGTTGGTGCTGGAATGGAAGGAGCCGGCCTGATCCGTTTCGCCGGACCGATGGTCGCGCCACTTTGCCGCACCGCAGGGCCGCATTTTCGGAAAGGAAACAGCGCCTCGCAGAGCATCTTGGCGGGCATGGGCAGCATGGTCGTGGCCGGCGCGGAAAAGGCGGTTGATGGGGAATCCCGCCTCCAGCGCCGAAACAGGCGGCGCAACAGGCGGTAGCGGGGAAACGGATGGCCGCTCGTGCCCGCTGACCCGCCACGGCCACACCGTCGCGGCAAGAACCTCCGGCGCCGTTGCCCGCATCGGATTTTCGTGGCAAGAGAGCACAAAGCCAACCGAGAGCAGGGTTCGCATAAATGACCGATTTCGCGCAGCGCCGCACCATGATGGTCGATACTCAGGTTCGTCCGAACGAAGTGACCAGCTATCCCGTGATCGAGGCGATGCTGAACGTCCCGCGCGAGCAGTTCGTCCCCGAATCGCGCCGGGATGTCGCCTATGTCGGCAACAATATCGACCTTGCCCCCGGCCGCGTGCTGCTGGAGCCGCGCACGCTGGGCAAGATGATGGATATCCTGAACCTGCAGAACGGCGACCTGGTTCTGGATGTCGGCTGCGGCTACGGCTATTCCGCCGCGGTCATGGCCCGCATCGCCGAGGCCGTCGTCGCCGTCGAGGAGGATGCCGCGATGGCTGCCGAGGCGGAAGGCCGGCTGGCCGCGCAGGACGTGTTCAACGTCGCCGTCGTCCAGGGCGCGCTGGCCGAGGGCTGCCCCGGCCAGGCCCCCTATGACGTCATCCTGATCGAAGGCGCGGTCGAGCAGGTGCCCGAGGCGCTGACCGAGCAACTGCGCGAGGGCGGCCGCATCGTCGCCCTGTTCCGCGAGGGCAATCTGGGCATCGTCCGCCTTGGCCACAAGCTGGACGGGCGCGTGAACTGGCGCTTTGCCTTCAATGCCGTCGCCCCGCTGCTGCCGGGCTTTGCGCGCCCGCGGGGCTTCGTCTTGTGATGCCGACAGGAAAGGCCATGGCATGTTTCGCAAAACGCTGAGAACACTGCGGCGCCCGCTGATCGCGGCCCTGTTCGCTGGCGCGACGGCCGTTCCGGCAAGCGCCGAATCGCTGGCCGATGCCATGGTCGCAGCCTATCGCCATTCGGCATTGCTGGAGCAGAACCGCGCCGTCCTGCGCGCCGCGGACGAGGATGCGGCGACCGCCCTGGCGCAATTGCGCCCCGTTGTGCAATGGATCGCCGAGCACAGTTTCCAGAAGATCAACGGCCTGGCGATCGGCCGCTCGACCAGCATCGGCCTGCAAGCCCAGATCACGCTTTACGACTGGGGTCGCAACGCCATCGCCATCGACGCCGCCAAGGAAACCGTGCTGGCCACTCGCGCCGCGCTGGTGGGCGTCGAACAGGACGTGCTTCTGGGCGCGGTCCAGGCCTATCTGGATGTGCGCAGCGCGACCGAACAGGTTGATCTGCAATCCAATTCCGTGCGCGTGATCGGGCAGGAACAGCAGGCAGCCGCAGATCGTTTCGAGGTGGGCGAGATCACTCAGACCGACGTGTCGCAGGCCGATGCCGCCCTGGCCGCGGCGCGCGCCAGCCTCGCGGCCGCACGAGGCAATCTGGAGGTGGCGCGCGAAGTTTATCGGGCCGCGACCGGCCGGGCGCCTGGCCAGCTCGATCCGCCGCCGCCCACCCCGTCGCTGCCCGCCTCGCTGGAGACGGCACGGCAGATCGGCCAGCGCAGCCATCCCGCGATCTCGCAGGCACAGCGCCTGGCTGCTGCCGCCGAACTGGGCGTCGCCGCCGCTGCCGCCGAGCGCAATCCGACGCTGAGCGGCCAGGCCAGCATCGGCCGCTCGCACGAGCTTTCGATCCAGGGTCAGGAATCGACCCGCAACAGCCTTGGCGCCTCGCTCAGCCTGTCGCAGACGATCTATTCCGGCGGGCGCCTGCCCTCGGCCCATCGCAAGGCGATGGCGCGGCGGGACGAGGCGCGGGCGGGACTGCTTCAGGTTTCGCGCCAGGTCGACGAAGCGGTCGGCCGGGCCTGGGCGGGAATCGATGTGGCGCGGGCACAGATCCGCGCCATCGACGAGCAGATCGTCGCCGCGCAGCAGGCCTACGAAGGCGTGCGCGAGGAGGCGACGCTGGGCGCTCGCACCACTCTGGACGTGCTGGATGCCGAGCAATCGCTGCTCGAAGCGCGGGCCGACAAGATTTCGGCCGAGGCCAATCTGCAATTAGCACATTATCAACTTCTGGCTGCTATGGGTCTGTTGACGGTGGAAAACCTGAAACTGGGGATACCGACCTATGACCCATCAGCCTATTACAATGCGGTGCAGGACGCACCCTATACCAGCAGGCAGGGCGAAAGCCTTGACCGGGTGTTGCGCGCGATCGGCAGGGACTGACACCGCCCGCGATCCGGGGGCGCATCATGCAACATGAAGCGATGCGCCATCCGGTCCCCTCGCCCGGATCGGACAATGTCGGCGACGTGCTGGCCTCGATCCGGCGGCTCATCGCGCAGGACGGAGCGGGATGCCGGATCCAGAACCCGGCGCTGAACGGACGGCTGCCGGAACAGGACGGCCCGCCGGCCGCTCCGATCAAGCTGGTGCAGCCGGCCCGTCCCCCATCTTCGACGCGAATCACCCCCTTGGTGCTGGACAACAGCACTCTGGTCGCGCCCGATCCCGTGCTACGGATCGAGGCGGTGGGAAGGGGCGAGACCTCGGCAGAACTGCACTCCACCGAGCCGGGGCGACTGGATGCCTGGCCGCCCGTTCCACCGGACAAAGGGGCTGCCATCGGCGCAACCCATGCCGACCGGGCGAATATGGCCGAGCCTTCGGCCGGTTCCTCCGGGCCCTCGCTTTTTTCCGACATCGATCCAGGACCGACCCAGCCTTCTTCGCCGGCGCCGACCGCCGCCACCCGACAATTGGAGGAAACCATGCTGCACGCGAATGCTTCCGCGACCCCGATCAATCCCGCCGCCGCCGCTCGGGCCGCCGAGGCCATCGCCTGCGACAATGGCGAGCCGCGTCTTTTCGCGCCGCAAGATCAGGATACGCCAAAGGGCACCCATCTGCGCGGCATGATCCGCGAGGCGATCCGGCAGGAACTTCAGGGCGAAATCGGCGACCGGCTCAGCCGCAACCTGCAACAGATGATCCGTCACGAGATCGAAATGGCCCTGCGCCAGATGTGCGAGCGGGACTGAGCACGCCGCACCGGGCCGGCAAAACCGTCCGGCTGGCAGCTTGCCGGCCCCGGGACCGAAAGAAGGATCCCGGCAGGCTAGTTCAGGTATTTCTCGGGATCGACGCTGTCGAAACCGTTGCGCACCTCGAAATGCACGACGCCCTGGTTGCGGGTCTTGCCCAGCGGGGTGCCGGCGCTGACCGTCTGGCCCTTGGTCACGGCGACATCCTCGAGGCCGGCATAGACGGTCATCAGGTTGCCGTCATGCCGAACGACGATGATCGGCACCTGGTCGGTGTCGCGGGTGATCGCGGCGACGGTGCCGCTACCGGCGGCTGCAACGGTGCTGCCCGGTGCGGCGGCAATGTCGATGCCGTCGTTCTTGCCCTTCTGATAGGTGCGGATGATCGCGCCATTGGCGGGCATGCGGAACTTGCCGCTGCCCGAGGCGGCGGTGCGGGTCTTGCCCAGATCGGGTCCGGCCGGCTTGTCCACCGGGCTCGCGGCGGGCTGCGTCTTCTCGTTCGGCAACGGCTGGGCCGAAGACGGCGGGCTCGGCGTCGGGCTGCCCGTTCCGGGCGCGGTGACGGCCGCCGTGGCGGGGCGGCTTTGCCCGGCGACGGGGATCAGCAGGCGCTGGCCGGTGCGCAGGGTCATATCCTGCGTCAGCCCGTTCCACTGGGCCAGGTCGTTCACCGAGACGTTGTATTTGCGCGCGATGGACCAGGCCGTCTCGCCCGCCGCCACGACATGCTGCTTGGGCTGGCTTGCAGCCGGCAGGGTCTGCGACGTCACCGCTCCGGCGCCCGAGGCCGCGGGCACGTTCGGCTGCTTGATCCCCTGTCCGGCAAAGGGATCGCTGACCTGCCCGGTCGACGACACGATGGGCGCCGCCGCAGGAGCCCCGGCAGCAACGCGACGCGGTAGGGCGACCACCGCCCCGGGGTTCAGCACGGTATTGGCCTCGATGGCATTGTATCTGGCCAGTTCGGCCGCGTTCAGCCCCAACCGCGCAGCAATCGTCGCCACGGTATCCCCCTGCCGCGCGATGGCGACCTGATAGCCTGGATAGGAGATCACGCCGCGCTGGTCGGGGGCCGGCCGAGGCTGGGCGCGCGCCGCGGCCTGGGCGGTTTCCAACCCGCCGCCGCCCCAGCGGCGCAGGTCGGGGTCGAAATTGCTGAAATCCAGGCCACCCTGCGGCCCGCATGACACCAAAGCCACCGCAGCGCCGGCGAGCATCGCCAACTGCCTGATCTTGATCATCTGCCCGTTCCTCACTCTGGACGGCCGGGGGTCATGTCTGTCCCAACCCCTCGACCAGCGGCACGAAGCGCACCTGCCGCAATTCGTCATAGTCAAAGCCGTTTTCGCCGCGGCGCACGCGGATCAGGGTCTGGACCGCATCCGACTGCCCGACCGGCACCACCATGATACCGCCGATCTTCAACTGCGCCAAGAGCGGCCCTGGCGGATCCTCGGCCGCCGCCGTCACCATGATGCGATCAAAGGGCGCCTGCTCGGGCAGCCCGCGCGAACCGTCGCCCACCAGCGCTGTGATGTTGGGCAGGCCCAGGTGGCGAAACAGCGCCTCGGCCTCGGCCACCAGACGGCGGTGGCGGTCGATGGTATAGACCCGCCGGCACAAGAGCGACAGCACCGCCGCCTGGTAGCCCGAGCCGGTGCCGATCTCCAGCACCTTGTCGCGCGGCCCGACCTCCAGCGCCTGGGTCATCAGCCCCACGACCGAAGGCTGGCTGATGGTCTGCCCGCAGGGAATGGGCAAGGGCGTGTCGTCATAGGCGCGATCCTCGAAATGGCCGCGCACGAATTCGCCGCGGTCGATGCGCTCCATCGCCTCCAGCACCCGCGGATCGGTGACCCCGCGCTGCCGCAGCGCGAACAGGAAGCGCATCTTGCGTTCGGCAGTCTCGGGATCGTCGCTCATGCCCAGGTTCAGCCCTCTTCGAGAACGCCGCGCAGTTCGGCCAGGGTCTTGTGGCAGGTCAGGTCCGGCCGCATCGGCGTCAATGAGATATAGTCGCGCATATTTGCGTCCACGTCACTCTCCGGCGTGGCCTCGGCGGTCTGCGAGCCGCCCAGCACCCACAGGAACCGCCGCCCGTTCGGCGCGTGATAGGGCTCGACCTCGAAGCGCACGCCCTGGCGCCGGCCCTGCGGCGCCACCCGCGTGCCCTTGACCGAGCCCGCGTCGCAGGGCGGGAAGTTGATGTTGTAGAACAGCCGGAAATCCTCGTCCGAGGTCCAGTCGCCGTAATCCAGCAATTGCCGGATCAGCCGCGGCCCGTGCATCCGCGCCGCCTGGAACGGATCGTCCAGCACCGCGGTGCGGCTTCCCATGTATTGCGACAGGGCGATGGCGGGCAGGCCCTGCAACGCCGCCTCCATCGCACCGCCCACGGTGCCGGAATACATCACGTTCTCGCCCGAGTTGTTGCCGCGGTTCACGCCCGACAGCACCAGGTCCGGCGGATTGTCCCGCATCACGTCGGCAATGGCGGCCAGCACGCAATCGGCCGGCGTGCCCTCGGCGGCAAAGCGGCGCGGCCCCAGTTCGGCGATCAGCGTCGGGTGAACGTAGCTGATGCAATGCGCGACGCCCGATTGCTCGAAGGCCGGGGCGACGGTCCAGACCTCGCCCGCAGGTCCAGCGACTTCGGTCGCGATCGCCTCCAGCGTCTCGAGCCCCGGAGCGTTGATGCCGTCGTCGTTGGTGATCAGAATGCGCATGCTTTTCCCTGTCCGGCCGCCGCGCCGGGGGCGTTGTCCGCGCCGCCCGCGCCTCTCGCCGTTATCTGCCTGTCACATCTGCTTTATCCGCGCCACAGCCTTGCGACAACCCGCCGGAAGAGCCATGGAAGCGTTTGACGCAGGGCTGTTGCCGGGGCAGCATCGGAACAAGGCAATAAGCCGGGCAGGACATGCAGATCTATCTTCCCATCGCCGAAGTGGCGGTCAATGCGCTGACGCTGATCGGTCTTGGCGGCATCGTCGGGCTGATGTCCGGCCTGTTCGGGGTTGGCGGCGGTTTCCTGATCACGCCGCTGCTGTTCTTCATCGGCATTCCGCCGGCCATCGCGGTGGCGACCGGCGCCAATCAGGTCGTGGCCTCGTCCTTTTCCGGCGTGCTGGCGCATGTCAAGCGCAAGACCGTGGATTTCCGCATGGGCTGGGTCTTGCTGGCCGGGGGCCTTGTCGGCTCGTCCGCGGGGGTGCTGCTGTTCAACCTGCTGTCGCGGCTGGGCCAGGTCGACCTGGTGGTGCAGCTTTGCTATGTCGTCTTCCTGGGGCTCATCGGCGCGATGATGCTTCAGGAAAGCCTGCGCGCGCTGCATCGCGCGCGCCGCAGCGGGCCGATCAAGCCGATGCGCCGCCACCAGCACGGCTGGGTCCACAAATGGCCGCTGAAGATGAAGTTCCGCGCCTCGGGGCTTTACATCAGCTCGATCCCGGTGCTGCTGGTCGGCGCCGCGGTGGGCGTTCTGGGTGCGCTCATGGGCGTCGGCGGCGGCTTCATCATGGTGCCGGCGATGATCTATCTGCTGGGCATGCCGACCAAGGTGGTCATCGGCACCTCGCTGTTCCAGATCACATTCCTGTCGGCCTATACCACGCTGATGCATGCGGTCTCGTCGAACACGGTGGACGTGATGCTGGCGGTGCTTCTGATCGTCGGCGGGGTCACCGGGGCGCAGATCGGCACCCATCTGGGCGCGCGGCTGCGGGCCGAGCAGTTGCGCATCCTGCTGGCGCTTCTGGTGCTGGCCGTCTGCGGCAGGCTGGCGCTGGACCTGTTCCTGCGCCCGGACGAGCTTTACTCGATCACGCCGGGGATATTGCGATGAGACGCGCATTTGCCCCGCTGCTGGCCCTGATGCTGCTGGCCCTGCCCTTGGCCGCGCAGCAGGCGCCGGCCCCTGCCCCGCCCTCCGAGCAGATCGTCGCCGGGCTGTCGCGGGACGACGTGGACATCACCACCAGCTTCGACGGCTCCGAGATCATCATCTATGGCGCCATCAAGCGCGAGACACGCATTCCGCAGGGCCATCCGCTGGACGTGATCGTCGCGGTCGAGGGCCCGGCCCAGACCCTGACCGTGCGCCACAAGGAACGCCGGCTGGGCATCTGGATCAATACCGGCCGGGTCAGCATCGGCTCGGCGCCCAGCTTCTATGCCGTGGCGACGACCCGGCCGCTGCACCTGATCCTGCCCCCGGCCGAGGACCAGCGTTACCGCGTCTCGATTCCGCTGGCGATGCGCGCCTTTGCCGGACCGATGGAGGTCGAGGACGCCGTGCCCTATACCGCGGCGCTGATCCGCCTGCGTCAGGCCAACGGGCTTTACCGCCAGGACGACGGCACGGTGCGGCTGGCCGAACAGACGTTGTTCCGCGCCGACGTCCGCCTGCCCGCGAACCTGGTCGAGGGCTTCTACAGCACACGCATCTTCCTGTTGCGCGACGGCCAGGTCATCGACACCTTCCGCGCGCCCATCGAGGTGCGCAAGGTCGGGCTGGAACGCTGGCTCTATCGCCTGGCGCTGGAGCAGCCCTTCATCTACGGCATCATGTCGCTGGCGATCGCGGTGGCGGCGGGCTGGGCCGCCTCGGCCGCGTTCCGGCTGGTCAAGCGTCCCTGACCTCGCCGCGACGGAACGGCCCCATCTCGGCCATGATCGCCATTTCCTCGCCGACGGCCTCGCGCTCGCGTTGCAGGTAATCGGCGATGGCGCCGTGAAAGCCGCGATCCGCAACCCAATGCAGCGAATGGGTCTGGCTGGGCATGTAGCCGCGGGCCAGCTTGTGTTCGCCCTGCGCCCCGGCCTCGACGCGGGGAATGCCATGGGCGATGGCCCAGTCGATGGCCTGGTGATAGCACAGTTCGAAATGCAGGAAGGGGTGGTCCTCGACGCAGCCCCAGTAGCGGCCGTAAAGCGCGTCCCGCCCGATCAGGTTCAGCGCCCCGGCGATGGGGCGGCCGTCGCGCTCGGCCAGGACCAGCAGGCAGTCGTCGCGCATGGTGTGGTGCAGGATGTCGAAAAAGGCGCGCGTCAGATAGGGCCGGCCCCATTTTCGCCCGCCGGTATCCTGGTAGAAGGTCCAGAAGGCATCCCAATGCCCGGGCTGGATCTGGTCCCCCATCAGGCTGCGGATGCTGCCGCCGAAGGCCTGCGCCCGCTCGCGTTCCTTGCGGATCGCCTTGCGCTTGCGCGAGGACAGTTGCGCCAGGAAGTCGTCGAAGCTTTCATATCCCTGGTTCAGCCAGTGGAACTGTTCGCTGGCGCGGGGCAGAAAGCCGGCCGCCTCGCCCAATTGCGCCTCGGCCTCGGTGCAGAAGGTGACATGCGCGCCCGAAAGGCCCGATTGCTGCGCGAATTGCGCCATGGCCGCCAGCAGCGCGCGCTGCACGGCAGGGCTGGAGGCGATCAGCCGCGGCCCGCTGACCGGGGTAAAGGGCACGGCGCATTGCAGCTTGGGGTAATAGCGCCCGCCCGCGCGCTCATAGGCCTGCGCCCAGCCGTGGTCAAAGATGTATTCGCCCTGGCTGTGGGTCTTGACATAGCAGGGTGCGACGCCCGCGACCTGCCCGTCCAGCCGCGCGACCAGATGGCTGGGGTGCCAGCCGGTCTCGTCGCCGACCGAGCCGGATTGCTCCAGCGCCGACAGGAAGCGATGCGTGGTAAAGGGATTGGCGCCCGCCCCGCAGCCGTCCCATTCGGCGGCGTCGATCCCGGAAATCGCAGGCAGGACGGAAACGGCAAGCTCGCTCATGGCGGGAAACATAGGCGCGGGCGCGGCGATTGTCAGGGCTTGGCGGGCAGGTAATGCTCGAATGTGATATTGTCGGCCACGCGGCGGGCAATCGCCTCTTCCTTGGGCGAACACACGGTCCAGCACAGCACCGGCACGCCCCGCGCCTTCAGCGCCGCCACCGCCGGATTGTCCAGATCCGTGCGGTCATGCGAGATGAAGCTGGCCCCGACCCGGTCGAAATCGAGGATCGCCGCCAGATGCGCGCGGGTGGCTTCGTCCAGCATCGGCCAGTCCCAGGCCTCATAACCGCAGGTGGTCAGCCCCACCGTCACCCCCGGCGCCGCGGCATGGAAGGCCGCCACCGCATGCGGGTTGAAGGACATGACCGCGACCGGCCCGTCATAGCCGGAAAGCAGGCGCGCCACCTCGGCCTGCAGATCGCCGACCTCGGCCGAGATGCGCAGGCTCTGGTCCTTGATCTCGATCAGCAGCGGCACCCGGCCCGCAACCTCGTCCAACAATTCGGCAAGCGTCGGGATGGGTTCGGCGCTGCCCATGATGCGCAATTGCGACAAGGCGTCGATGCCCAGGGCGCTGACCAGCCCCTCGGCCCCGGTCAGGCGCGGCAGGTCGTCGTCGTGAAAGACCAGCGCCGTGCCGTCCGAGGCGCGCTGGATGTCGCATTCGATGCCGTAGCCGGCAGCGATGGCGGCGCGGAACGCCGCCATGCTGTTTTCCGGCACGCCCGGCCCGTGCAGCCCACGATGAGCGATGGGCAAGCGCAGGAAATCCGGGGCAAGGCGCATCAGGCGAACTCGAAGATCGCCTCGACCTCGACCGCGACGCCGCGCGGCAGGGCCGGAGCCGAAACGGCGGCGCGGGCATGGCGGCCCTTGTCGCCGAACACCTCGACCATCAGGTTCGAACAGCCGTTGATGACCTCGGGCTGGTCGGTGAATTCAGGCGTCGAGTTGACAAAGCCAGTCAGCTTGACCACGCGCACCACCCGGTCCAGCGACCCCAGCGCCGCCCGCGCCTGCGCCAAGAGCGCCAGGCCGCAGCCGCGCGCCGCCTCGGCGCCCTCCTCGACCGCCAGATCGGCGCCCAGGCGGCCCTTGGCCGGGCTGATCTGGCCCGAGACGAACAGCAGGTTGCCCGTGATCACATAGGGCACGTAATTCGCGGCCGGCGCGGGTGCGTCGGGCAGCGTGATCCCCAGCTCTGCCAGTTTCGTCTCGATGGACATGCTATCCTCCTACCAGTCGATGAAGTCGCGGAAATCGCTCAGCACGATGCGCCAGGTGTCCAGCGCATCGTCGAAATTCTTGCGTCCGATGCCGTCGCCTGCAACCCCGATATCCATCTCGATGAAGGGATCGCCGGTTTCGTCCAGCCAGACCTTGCCGAACCGCTTTTCGCGGTTCCAGCGGTTCGCCATGCTTTCGGACATCGAATCGTCCAGATCGAACCCGGCCGAGAACTGGATCGCGGCGCAGGTCTTTTCGCATTGGTAGAAATAGACCTGAAAGCTGGTGCCGTCGATGCGGCTTTCGATCAGCGGATCGCCGGCGGCATCGGTCGTCAGCTTGGTCGGCAGGCCGAAATCCATCATCATCAGGCGAATCACCTCGGGATCGCCCATGACCTGTGCCTGCGCCGCGGGCGCCTGCATCAGCGCCGCCAGCACAAGGGGAACCAAGGTTCGCATCATTTTCTCCGTCACGGAATCGCGCGCTGATTACCGCTTTGCGCGTCAGGCCACCAGAGCTTCCGCGCGTTTCAGATCGACGCTGACCAACTGGCTGACGCCCTGTTCGACCATGGTCACGCCGAACAGCCGGTCCATGCGCGACATGGTGACGGCATGGTGCGTGATCACAAGAAAGCGCGTCTCGGTCCGCCGGGTCATCTCGTCCATCAGGTCGCAGAACCGGGTGACGTTGGCATCGTCGAGCGGCGCGTCCACCTCGTCCAGCACGCAGATCGGCGCCGGATTGGCAAGGAAGACCGCAAAGATCAGCGCCAACGCCGTCAGCGTCTGCTCGCCACCCGACAATAGGCTGAGCGTGCTGAGCTTTTTGCCCGGAGGCTGGCACATGATCTCCAGCCCCGCCTCCAGCGGGTCGTCGGATTCGACCAGCACCAGCCGCGCCTCGCCGCCCCCGAAAAGATGCGTGAACAGCGTGGTGAAATTGGCGTTCACCGTGTCGAAGGCGGCCAGCAAGCGCTCGCGTCCCTCGCGGTTCAGGCTGCCGATGCCCTGGCGCAGCTTGCGGATCGCCTCGGTCAGGTCCTCTTTCTCGGTCGCCAGCCGGTCGCGCTCGGTCTCAAGCTCGCGCTTGTCCTCGTCGGCACGCAGGTTGACCGCGCCCAGCGCATCGCGTTGCTGGCGCAGCCGGGCGATCTGGTCCTCCAGCGCCTCGGGAGCGATCTCCTCGACCTCGCCCAGAGATTCCAGCAGCGCCTCGGGCGTGGCCTCAAGCTCTTCGTGGATGCGCAGCCGGGCAGTGGATTCGGCCTCGGTCGCAGCCTCGGCGCGGGCCTCGCGGGCGGCGCGGGTCTCGCGCGCGTCGGATGCCGCGCGCTCGGCCTCGCGCTCGGTCTCGGCGGCGATGCGCAGCGCCTGATCGGCGGCCGACAGCGCATCGCGGGCGCGGGACAGGCGGGCGGCAGCCTGCGCCTCGGCCTCGGTCAGAACGCCGCGACGCTCGGCCAGGATCTCGGGCTGGGCCTCGGCTTCCTCCAGATCCTCCGCGGCCTGCTCGCGGCGGGCGGCGAGTTCGGCAGCGCGGGTTCCGGCCTGGTCCAGCCGCAGCCGCCAGCCGGATTCCTCCTTGGCGATCTCTTGCAGGCGCCTGGTCCGCGCATTCGCCTCGCGCCGCAGCTCGTCCAGCGCACCACGCCTGGTCAGGGTGGCGATGCGCGCCGCCTCGACCCCGGTGCGGGCATGTTCCAGCGCCGCTGCCGCTGCGCCGCGGTCGGGCAGTTCGGCGAGCGCCCGCTCGGCCTCGGTCAGCCGGGCACGGGCGTCCAGTGCATCCTCGCGATGCCGGGCCAGTTCGGCGCGGGCGGATTCGGCGCGGCTTTGCGCCATGGAAAGCTCGGATTCGGCCCGGGTCACGGCGCGCACGGCGTCGGACAGCCCGCGCTCGGCCTCGCGCCTTGCGTCGCGGGCGCGCTTTTCGGCCTCGGTCGCGGCCAGGTGGCGGTCGCGCAGCGCCTGATGCGCGGCCTGCGCATCCCCGGCACGGGCCTGCGCCGCCTCGGCCTGTTCGGTCAGTTCGGCAAGCTGGTTGACCTTTTGCAGATGCAGCGCGGCCGAGGACGCCGCCTCGCCCGCCATCACCCGCATGCCGTCCCAGCGAAACAGGTCACCCGCCTGCGTGACCAGCCGCTGGCCGGGGGCAAGCGCCGGTTGCATCGCCGCGCCCATCGCCGCATCCGCGACCAGCCCGACCTGCGACAGCCGGCGGGCCAGCGCCTCGGGCGCCTCGACATGCGGCGACAGCGGAGCGGCGCCCTCAGGCAACGGCTGCGGCGAGCCATAGGCCGGCAGCAGGTGCCAGCCCGAACCGTCGCCGGCCAGCCCGACGCCCAGATCGTCGCCCAGCGCCGCACCGAAAGCCGCCTCGTAGCCGCGCGCGACCCGCACCAGGTCAAGGATCGAATCGCCGCCCTGCCCGCGCTCCACCAACCGCTTCAGCGCCGCCATCTCGGCACTCAGCGCCGAGACCTCGCCCTCGGCCTCGGCCCTCGCCGCGCGGGCGGCGGATTCCTCGGTCTCCAGCGCGGCGCGTGCTTCCTCGGCGTCGGCCAACGCCTCCTCGGCAGCCTCGACGCGCTCGCGGGCTTCCTCCTGCGCTTCCTCGGCGGCTTCGCGGGCGGCATCGGCCTCGGCACCCGCTTCGGTAGCGCGGGCGGCCGCGGCCTCGGCATCATGCGCGGCAAGGGTGGCGCGCTCCTGCATCTGCCGCAGGTCATGGACCAGCCGCTCGGCGGATTGGTGGCGGGCGGCAAGACGGGCGGATTCGTCGGTCAGCTCGGCCAGCTTGGCCTCGACCTCGCGCAGGGCCTCGGCGGCTTCCTCGGCGGTATTGCCGGCTGCGTCCAACCGTTCCTCATGGCCCTGCCCGGCCTTTTCCAGCTCGCGCCGTTCCCATTCCAGCCGCTCGATCACCTCGCCCGCATCGCGGTTCAGCGCCGATTCGCGCTCGATGTCGCGGTCGAGCTGGGCGATCCGCGCCAGAAGCGTCTGGATGGCCTGGCCGGCGCGGGCCTCGGCCTCGTCCAGCGCCTCGCGCTCGACGGTGGCGCGCGACAGGATGGCGGCGGCGACCTGTTCTTCCTCGCGCAGGGGCGGCAGCTTCGCCTCGGCCTCCTCGCGGGCGGCGATGGCGCGGCGGGCCTCTGCCTCGGCCTCGGCAGCGGCGCGGATCGCCGCGCGCAGCGCTTCGGCCGTGGCTGCCTTGGCCTGATCGGCCTCGGCCCAACGGCGATAAAGCAGCACGCCCTCGGCCCGGCGCAGCGCGGCGCCGATCTCGCGATAGCGCGCCGCGGCACGGGCCTGCCGCGCAAGGCTGGCCGCCTGCGTGGAAAGCTGGTCCAGCGTGTCGTCGACCCGCGTCAGGTTCGCCTCGGCCGCGTTCAGCTTCAACTCGGCCTCGTGCCGGCGCTGGTAGAGGCCGGAAATCCCCGCCGCCTCTTCCAGCACCCGCCGCCGCGCCTTGGGCTTGGCATTGATCAGTTCGGAAATCTGCCCCTGCCGCACCAGCGCCGGCGAATGCGCCCCGGTCGAGGCATCCGCGAACAGCATCTGCACGTCGCGCGCCCGCACCTCCTTGCCGTTGATGCGATAGGCGCTGCCGGCGTCGCGGGTGATGCGACGGGTGATGTCCAGCGCATCGCTGTCGTTCATGCCGGCAGGGGCGAGGCGGGCCTTGTTGTCGATGGTCAGCGTGACCTCGGCATGGGCGCGGGCGGAACGCCGCGCGGTGCCGGCAAAGATCACGTCCTCCATCCCCTCGCCGCGCATGGCGGTGGGCCGGTTTTCGCCCATGACCCAGCGCAGCGCCTCGAGCAGGTTCGACTTGCCGCAGCCGTTCGGGCCGACCACGCCGGTCAGGCCCTCGTGGATGACCAGGTCGGTCGGGTCCACGAAGCTTTTGAAACCATTGAGGCGCAGGCGGTCAAAGCGCAATGCGAAGGGTCCACGAAGATCGTTCAAATCCCCCGGATTTTTGGCGATCCTGGGCCTCAAGTCAACACAAACCCCCAGATATGGCGGGGCTTCGGCGGTTATCCACAAGATTTAAGGGTTCACCACAAGAAATACGCTGCTAATCTGGCCGGCATGATTCCCGCGCTTGCCATCATCCTGGTCTTCCAGCTTATCGGAGAGGTTGCCACGCGCAGCCTTGGCCTTTTGCTGCCCGGCCCGGTGCTGGGCCTTTTGCTGCTGGTCCTGTCCTGCAGCCTGCGCCCGGCGCTGGCCGAGATGCTGCGCCCGGTGGTCACCGGCATCCTGGGCCATCTGTCGCTGTTCTTCGTGCCGGCGGGCGTCGGCGTGGTGGCGCATCTGGGCCAGTTCCGTAGCGATGGGCTGGCGGTGGCCCTGGCGCTGACCGTATCGACCGCGCTGGCCATCGCGGCTGGGGCGCTGGTGTTCCGCGCCGTGGTGAAACGGATGGGCGGGCCCGAGGAATGACCGACGCGGCGCTGATCTGGAGCTATCTTACGCAAGGGCCGCTTCTGTGGCTGACGGCGACGCTGATCGCCTATTGGCTGGGCGACACCTTCTTTCGGGCCATGGGCCGGCAAAGCTGGGCCAACCCGGTGCTTTGCGCGGTGATCCTGCTGGCCTGCGTGCTGGGGCTGACCGGCACCAGCTACCAGACCTATTTCGAGGGCGCGCAATTCGTGCATTTCATGCTGGGCCCGGCCACGGTGGCGCTGGGAATGCCGCTTTACGACAACCTGCGCCGGGTCAGAAAGGCGCTGCTGCCGCTGGTCGCGGCGCTGCTGGCGGGCTCGGTGACGGCTGTGGTCTCGGCGCTGGCCATCGGCCGGGCCTTCGGGCTGTCCGAGGTGATGCTGGCAAGCCTGGCGCCGAAATCGACCACCGCGCCCGTCGCCATCGGCATCGCCGAGGGGCTGGGCGGAGAGCCCACGATCACCGCCGTCCTGGTGCTGGTCACGGGGATCTTCGGCGCGATCATCGCCACGCCGCTGTTGAATGCGCTGGGGATCCGCGACTGGCGGGCACGCGGCTTTTCGCTGGGCGTGGCCGCACATGGCATCGGCACCGCCCGCGCCTTTCAGGTGAACGAGACCGCGGGCGCATTCGCCGGCATCGGCATGGGGCTGAACGCGGTGCTGACCTCGATCATCGCTCCGCTGGCGCTGCATCTGTTTCGCTGAGCCGCCCGCCCCTCACTCGATGACCGCGCCGCCCAGTTCTTTCAGCCTCAGGGCGATGTCGCGCGTCGCCTCGGCATGTTTGTCGCAGGCGTCGGGCATGCTGACCTTGTTCAAGGCAGGCTGGAGAAAGTTCGAAAAGTAATCGTCCATGCTCAGGCCCATGTGGCCGGCAACGGCCTGAGCAGTGCCGGCGATCAGTGCCGCATCGCCGGCACCGACGCCTTCTATCCGGCAGTTGCTCGCGATGAAGTTCGCCAGAGAAAGCTCATGGAGGGACTGGGCGTTGGACAGTTCTTCAATCCCTTGCTCCGGTGGCGTCTGAATCGTGGAAACCATGTTCGCATAGGCCGGATTCGAGGCAATGCCGCTGAGCATGGCCACCAGCCCCACGGTCATGCCCTTCACGCGCAACAGGCTTGCCCCGGCTGTATAGGCGTTGATCATTTCCCGTTCCTGCCACCAGAGAGATTGGGTGCTTGGTATGACGGCAGGCAGCAAATGCCAATGTCAGCCCCGCCCTGCATAGCGGCCACCGCCCGCAACGAAAAAGGCCGCCCCGCGGGACGGCCCAGCCAATGCGCGGCGCCGGCGCTTACGCTGCGTCGGCCTCTTCGGCGGCGTGGCGGCGCTCGCTTTCCTCGCGCGACAGCGCGACCGAGGTGCGCACGCCCTTGGCCACGAATTCCATCAGCCCCTTCACGACACGCTCGTTCGGATCGATCCCGGCGCAGGACAGCACCTCGCGGCCGTCGCGCGAGCGTGCCCAACGTGCGATCTGATCGGGCCCGTTGCCGTATTTTTTGTCATCGGCGATCGCATCGTCCAGCGCAGCCAGCACAACGGCCGCAAAAAGCTTGCGGGCCCGCTGTCCCTGTTCGAAATTGAAAGCCGAGCCATCCACGAAATCGCGCATCATCATTATCCTGTTTTTCTTGCGGTGCCCCCGCACCTTGACCAATGCCAAGGTTGCTGCATCATCCTGCCTCATAGGCGGCACTGGCCGGCTTAGCCGATCGGTGCCGTGATTCGGTATGCCTCCCGCCGCATGACCGCCATGCATGGCATGCAAACCCCGGCAGATACGTTGAATAGCTGCCAAAAGCAACGTTCTTGCGACATGCGGAAATTCGCAGGCACCCTTGACAACGCACGAAACGCCTTTCGGTTGCCTTGAGGCACGGCAATGGATATAGGTGCGCGCAATCCCGGTTCAACCCCCGGGCCGTCGGAAATTCCCTAATATTTTCAAGGTAATCCCAAATGGCCAGGATCAATGGCAATGAAATCAAGCCCGGCTTCGTGCTGGATCATGACGGCGGGCTGTGGGCGGCGGTCAAGGTGAACCACGTCAAGCCCGGCAAGGGCGGCGCCTTTGCCCAGGTCGAGCTGAAGAACCTGCGCGACGGGCGCAAACTGAACGAACGGTTCCGTTCCGAAGACAAGGTCGAGCAGGTCCATCTGGAGACCAAGGACCAGCAATTCCTGTACGAATCGGACGGCAAGCTGGTGTTCATGGACAGCGAGACCTTCGAGCAGACCGAGCTTGACGCCGATCTCCTGGGCGAGCGGCGGCCTTTCCTGCAAGACGGCATGGTGGCCGCTGTCGAATATTACGGCGACGAGGCGCTGTCGGTGCGCATTCCCCAGAAAGTGATCTGCCGCGTGGCCGAGACCGAGCCGGTGCTGAACGGCCAGACCGCCGCGAAAAGCTTCAAGCCGGCGATCCTGGACAACGGGCTGCGCATCATGATCCCGCCATTCGTCGGCGCGGACGAGGATATCGTCGTCAATACCGAGCTGTTCGAGTATTCCGAACGCGCCTGACCCGGCTTGCCATGCCGCATATGGCCAAGCGCCGCGTGCGGGCATAGGATCGCCTGCAACGCGGTGTCGAACTGGCAATGGGACGGGATGGCAAAGGCGTCCGGAAAGGCGGGAAACGGCGGTCCCGGCAACGGTGAAGTCACCCGGCTTCGCCGCGCCTTCCCCGATGCCGATGGGCTGGACCAGGCCCGCGCCGCCATGAACGAGGCGATCGCGCGGCTCGGTCGGCTCGAGGACATCATGCACGAGATGATCCAGGCCGGACTGGCGCCCACCGTCGGCGGCGGCGAGGGGCTGATCGCCACCGGCCCGCCTGCCGGCCATGCCGCAGCCCGCACCTTGGCCGCCCGCATCGCGGTCCTGGGCAATTGGTCCCAAGCCGCCGGATCGCCGGCGCAAGCATCCGGCCCGGCAACCGAGGCGGACACCGCCGAACCGACGCCGGTTCCCGGCCAGATCTCGCGCCGCATGCTCGACGAACTGGCCGCGATGCTGGGTAAGGCCCATGCGCATCCGCGGGCCGGTCGCGAACTGCGTCCGGTCGACGGCGCGCGCAAGGATACCGCGGCACCGTCCTATCTGCACCTTGACCGGCACCTGCGCCTGCCGCTCGACAGCGGCTCGAACTATCTTGAGATCGAGCGGTGGCAGGACGGGTGCTGGCACCGCACCGGGTTGCGTGCCGTCAAGGACCGCATGGGCGGCATCAAGGTCGATATCGCCCGGCTCGAACGCCTCGCCGGGCCGTTTTCGCCCGAACTGCGCCGGATCCTGGCGCCGGATCCCCGCCCACAGCAGGGCCGGAGCACCAGCCCCGAAAACCGCTACGCGCCCGGGCCGCAACGTCGCGACCAAGCGGGGATGGGCCGGATTACAACCGTCATGCATGATGGCGGCGAAGTGACGGAGGAAACCATGGTGCAACCGACCATTCATGTCGCGCATGAGGATTACGGCAGTTCCGGCCGCTATGTCGTCACCCTGCCCGGAATCGAGGGCGAGGCCGAACTGACTTGGCGCGCCGGCGGCCCCGGCATCATCGTCGCCGACCACACCTATGCGCCCGACGCCATGCGCGGCTCGGGCGCCGCTGCCGCGCTGGTGCGGCGGCTGGTGGCGGATGCACGGGCGCGCGGCGTGCTGATCGTGCCGGCCTGCAGCTATGTGCGCGCCCAGTTCGACCGCCATCCCGACTGGTCCGATCTGCGCGCCGACGCCTGAACCACGCTGCCTTGCCTGCAAACCGGATGCCGCTCATGTTGGCGCAAACCTTCATATCAGTTTCGATATGCAAACTCACTTTCTGCATAATTGACGGACATATGACCCAGGACTAGCCTCACGGTCGGACTGGCGGTTCGCAACCGCCGCCGCGGCTCGGAGGCCCGATTTTTCCGCGCCGCGCAAGAAGGGGGAGCACCGGCTGGGCCATGCCGTGGAGGCGGCCGCCACCCGGGCAATATCGACAGGGAGGAAACATGCTGAACCTGAGGAAATACGCCCTGGCTCTGGCCTCGGCGGCGGCGCTTTCGCTGCCCGGCATCGCCGTGGCCGAGGGCATGGTCGGGATCTCGATGCCGACCAAGACCTCGGCGCGCTGGATCGACGACGGCAACAACATGGTCAAGCAGTTCCAGGACGCGGGCTACCAGACCGACCTGCAATATGCCGACGACGACATCCCCAACCAGCTGGCGCAGATCGAGAACATGATCACCAAGGGCGTAAACGTGCTGGTGATCGCCGCCATCGACGGCACCACGCTGTCGAACGCGCTGGCCAATGCGAAGGCCGCCGACATCAAGGTCATCGCCTATGACCGGCTGATCCGCGACACGCCCGACATCGACTATTACGCCACCTTCGACAACTTCAAGGTCGGGGTGGAACAGGCGACCACGCTGGTCGACGGGCTGAAGGAACGCTTTCCGGGCATGAAGCCCTGGAATGTCGAGCTGTTCGGCGGCAGCCCGGACGACAACAACGCCTATTTCTTCTATGACGGCGCCATGTCGGTCCTCCAGCCGCTGATCGACGACGGCTCGGTCGTGATCGCCTCGGGACAGATGGGCATGGACAAGGTGGGCACGCTGCGCTGGGATCCGGCCACGGCCCAGGCGCGCATGGACAACATCCTGTCGGCGAACTACACCGACAAGCCGCTGCACGGGGTTCTGTCGCCCTATGACGGGCTGTCCATCGGCATCCTGTCGTCGCTGAAGGGCGTCGGCTACGGCTCGGGCGACTTGGCCATGCCCATCGTGACCGGCCAGGACGCCGAGATCCAGTCGGTCAAGTCGATCAAGTCCGGCGAGCAGTATTCCACCATCTTCAAGGACACCCGCGAGCTGGCCAAGGTCACCGTCGGCATGGTCAACGCCATGATGAAGGGCGAAGAGCCCGAGGTGAACGATACCGAAAGCTATGACAACGGCGTCAAGACCGTGCCCTCCTATCTGCTGGAGCCGGTGGCCGTGACCGAAAGGAATCTCGAAGAGGTGCTGGTCGGTTCGGGCTATTATACCGAGGACCAGTTGAAGTGACCGGGTGCCGCCGCAGGTTTCTTGCGGCGGCGCGATCCGCGTGACCGCAAGGGGTGGCCATGGACGCGATTCTGGAAATGCGGGGGATCACCAAGGAATTCCCCGGCGTGAAGGCCCTCGACAATGTCAACATGGCCGTCCGGCGCGGCGAGATCCGCGCACTGGTCGGCGAGAACGGCGCCGGGAAATCCACGCTGATGAAGGTGCTGTCGGGCGTCTATCCGCATGGCAGCTATCAGGGCGAGATCCTCTATGACGGCCGGCCCGTGGCCAATCGCTCGATCAGGGACAGCGAGGAACAGGGCATCGTCATCATCCACCAGGAACTGGCGCTGGTGCCGCAGATGTCCATTGCCGAGAACATCTTCCTGGGCAACGAGATCGCGACGCGCGGCATCATCGACCGGCGCGAGACCAACCGCCGCACCGCCGAGCTGCTGGCCCAGGTGGGCCTGCGCGAAAGCCCGGAAACCAAGGTCGGCAGCCTGGGCATGGGCAAGCAGCAGCTGATCGAGATCGCCAAGGCGCTGTCGAAAAAGGTCGACCTGCTGATCCTGGACGAGCCGACCTCCTCCCTGAACGAGAACGACAGCGACGCGCTGCTGCGCCTGCTTGCCGGATTTCGCGACCGGGGCATGACGGCAATCCTGATCTCGCACAAGCTCAACGAGATCAGCCAGGTCTGCGACAGCATCACCGTGCTGCGCGACGGCGCGACGGTGGCGCATCACGACGGCATGGTCGAGGAATCGCGCATCATCCGCGACATGGTCGGCCGCTCGATGAGCGACCGCTATCCGTCGCGCCAGCCGAAGGTCGGCGAGGTGGTGATGCAGGTGCGCGACTGGACCGTCGCCGATCCGGCGCGCGACGGCCGCCTGCTGGTCAAGGGCGCCGGCTTCGACCTGCGGCGCGGCGAGGTTCTGGGCATCGCCGGCCTGATGGGGGCCGGCCGCACCGAACTGGCGATGAGCCTGTTCGGCCGCTCGATGGGCGATTGGAAATCCGGCTCGGTCACGCTGCACGGCAAGCCGGCCGACCTGTCCACCGTGCCGCGCGCGATCCGCGCCGGCCTCGCCTATGTGACCGAGGACCGCAAGTCGCTGGGCCTGGTGCTGGACGACACGATCCGCCGCAACATCCCGCTGGCGAACCTTGCCGGCATCTCGACCCGCGGCGTGGTGGACCGCCAGCGCGAGGGGGCGGTGGCGCGCGACTATCGCCAGCGGATCAACATCCGCTCGCCCTCGGTCGAAAGCCGCACGATGAACCTGTCGGGCGGCAACCAGCAAAAGGTGGTGCTGGCGAAATGGCTGTTCGCCGAGCCCGAAATCCTGATCCTGGACGAACCGACGCGCGGCATCGACGTGGGCGCGAAATACGAGATCTACACCATCATCCGCGATCTGGCCGCCGCCGGAAAGTCGATCATCGTCATCTCGTCGGAAATGCCCGAGCTCCTGGGCATCACCGACCGCATCCTGGTGATGAACGAGGGCCGGCTGGTCGGCGAGATGCCGACGGTCGAGGCGACGCAGGAACGCATCATGCAGGTCATCATCCGCTCGGGCCACGACCTGACCGACGAAACCGTCACCCCCGAGGAAATCGAGGCAGAGGCCGCCCATGTCTGACACCACCACCGACCGCCGCGGCGACACCTTCGGCTTCATCCGCCGCAACATCCGCGAATACGGCATCCTTTTCGCGCTGATCGTCATCATGGCCTTTTTCCAGGTGGTGACCGGCGGCATCCTGTTCCGGCCGGTGAACCTGACCAACCTGTTCCTGCAAAACAGCCATATCGTCATCATGGCGGTCGGCATGCTGCTGGTCATCGTCGCCGGCCATATCGACCTGTCGGTCGGCTCGGTCGCGGCCTTCGTCGGCGCGCTTTCGGCGCTGATGATCGTCCGGCTGGGCCTGCCGATCCCGGTCGTCGTGGTGCTGAGCCTGGCCGCAGGCGCGGTGATCGGCGGCATCCAGGGCTATTGGATCGCCTATTGGAAGATCCCCAGCTTCATCGTCACCCTGGCCGGGATGCTGGTGTTCCGCGGCCTGACCATGTGGATCCTGCAAGGCCAGTCGATCGGCCCCTTTCCGCGCGAATTCCAGATGATCGCCTCGGGGTTCATTCCCGACCTCTTCGGCCCGGACAAGCCCAACACGCTGTCGCTGATCCTGGGCTGGGGCGCGGCGCTGGCGATCCTGTGGCTGCAGATCCGCGGCCGCAAGCGCGAAGAGGCGGTGGGCATCGTGGACGAGCCGTTCGCCTTCTTCGCCGCCAAGAACGCGCTGATCTTCCTGGCGCTGGTCTGGATGACCTGGGTGCTGGCGAATTTCCGCGGCCTGCCCAACGTCTTCATGGTCATGGCGGTGCTGGTCGCGCTTTACGCCTTCGTGTCCGAGCGCACCACCATCGGCCGGCGCATCTATGCCATCGGTGGCAATGCCAAGGCCGCCAAGCTGTCGGGCATCAATTCCGAGCGGGTGGTGTTCCTGACCTTCATGAACATGGGGATGCTGGCGGCGCTGGCCGGGATCGTGGTCTCGGCCCGGCTGAACTCGGCCACGCCCAAGGCCGGCGTGGGGTTCGAGCTTGACGTGATCGCGGCGGTGTTCATCGGCGGCGCCTCGATGGCGGGCGGCGTCGGCACGGTGATCGGCGCGGTTGTCGGCGCCTTCATCATGGGGGTAATGAACAACGGCATGTCCATCCTGGGCATCGGCATCGACTATCAGCAGGTCATCAAGGGGCTGGTGCTGATGGCCGCGGTGATCTTCGACGTGTCGAACAAGAGCAAGTCGTGACCCCCGACTGGATCGCCGTCGACTGGGGCACCACAAGGCTGCGCGCCTGGGCCATGCGGGATGCGCAGCCGCTGGGCGCCCGCAGTTCGGATCGCGGCATGAGCGCGCTGACGCCTGCGGAATTCGAGCCGGCGCTGCTCGACCTGATCGCCGACTGGCTGCCCGCGACCGGCCGGATGCGCGTCGTCGCCTGCGGCATGGTCGGCGCCCGCGGCGGCTGGGCCGAGGCGAGCTATCGCGCCACCCCCTGCCCGCCCATCGACCCGCGCCGCGCCACGAGCATTCCCACCCGCGACCCGCGGCTGGATGTCCGCATCCTGCCCGGCCTGTCGCAGGCCGAGCCGCCCGACGTCATGCGCGGCGAGGAAACCCAGATCGCCGGCTTCCTGGCCGGGCACCCGGATTTCGAGGGCGCGCTCTGCCTGCCCGGCACCCACAGCAAATGGGTCCGGCTGTCGCGGGGCCGGGTCGAACGCTTTCGCAGCTTCATGACCGGAGAGATCTTCGCGCTGCTTGCCGGCCAATCGGTGCTGCGGCTGACCATCGGCACGGCGCGCGCCGACCCGGCGGCCTTTGCCCAGGCAGGGGCCCAGGCGCTGGCCGATCCCCATGCCGCGCAATCGGGGCTGTTTGCCCTGCGCGCCGCCGCCCTGCTGCGGGGCCTCGCGCCGGAGCAGGCGGCGGGGCGGCTTTCGGGCCTGCTCATCGGCGCCGAACTGGCCGCCGCGCGGGATTTCTGGCGGGACGCCCCGACCGTGATCGTCGGCGCGCCGGATCTGGCGCGGCTTTACGAAACCCTGCTGCTGGCAGCGGGCGCCAGGACATGCCAGAAAGACGCAAGCGCCCTGGTCCTGGCCGGCCTTGCCGCCGCCCGCCTCGACTTGCCGGAGGACACATGACCCAGCCCATCATCGCCATCCTGCGCGGCCTGACCCCGGCCGAGGCCCTGCCCGTCGCCCGCGCCCTGGTCGCTTCCGGCATCGACCGGATCGAGGTGCCGCTGAACTCGCCCGATCCGCTGGACAGCATCCGGCTGATTGCAGCGGCACTGGACGGACAGGCGACCATCGGCGCCGGAACCGTGCTGACGGTGGACCAGGTCGCGCAGGTGGCCGATGCGGGCGGGCGGATGATCGTCTCACCCAACACCGATCCGGCGGTGATCCGCGAGACGAGGGCGCGCGGCCTGCAATCCTGGCCCGGCGTCTTTACCGCCACCGAATGCTTTGCCGCCATCGCCGCCGGTGCGACCGGACTGAAGCTGTTTCCCGCCGACCAGGCCGGCACCGGCATGCTGAAGGCGCTGCGCGCGGTGCTGCCGCCCGACCTGCCGGTCTATGCCGTGGGCGGTGCCGGCCCGGGGAATTTCGCCGAATGGCTGGACGCCGGGGCGCAGGGCTTCGGCATCGGCAGCGCGCTCTATCGTCCCGGCGACGGGCCCGAGACGGTTGCCGCCCGCGCGCGCGAAATCGTCGCGGCGCTGCGGGCCTGCGCATGAGCGCACAGGTCTTCGACCCCCGCATCTGCGAGCTGGGCGAAGGCGCCTTCTGGCATCCCGAGCGCACCCAGCCTTTCTGGTTCGACATCCTCGGCCGCCGGCTCCTGTCGCGGCAGGACGGAACCGAGCTGGAATGGCGCTTCGACGAGATGGTCTCGGCCGCCGGCTGGATCGACCGCGACCACCTGCTGATCGCCAGCGAAACCGCGCTCATCCGCTTCGACCTGCGCGACGGCCGGCAGGAACGGCTGGTCGCACTGGAAGCCGACCGGCCCGGCAACCGCTCGAACGACGGGCGGGCCGATCCTTTCGGCGGCTTCTGGCTCGGCACGATGGCACGCGATGCCAAGGCTGGAAAAGGCGCGATCTATCGGTATCTTGAAGGAGAGCTACGCCTGCTGCGGGGAAACATGTCCATCCCGAACGCGATCTGCTTTTCTCCTGACGGGCGCCGGGCCTATTTCGCCGACACCGCCGCCCAGACTGTCTGGTCGCAGGACCTGGACGAGCGGGGCTGGCCCCGCACCGAGGCCCGCGTCTTCCTGGACCTGGCCGGCACCGACCAATTCCCCGACGGCGCCGTCACCGACGAGCAGGGCCGGTTCTGGAACGCGCGCTGGGGCAGCGGCTCGGTTGCCTGCCATGCCCCGGACGGCAGCCTGCTTCGCCGCCTGACCCTGCCAGCCAGCCAGCCCAGTTGCCCGGCCTTCGCCGGCCCGGATCTCTCGCAGCTGATCGTGACCAGCGCCGCCGAGGGCCGGCACGGTCCCGAGGATGGCCGCACCTGGCTTCTGGATCCGGGCACCCGGGGCCGGCCAGAGCCGCGGGTCAAGGCATGATGCCCCGCAAGTTCGGCATGCTTCCCGATGGCCGGCCGGTGATGCAGGCGACGATCTCGGGCCACGGGCTGACGGCCTCGATCATCACGCTGGGCGCCTCGCTCCAGGATCTGCGGCTGGCCGGGGTCGGGCATTCGCTGGTGCTGGGCTTTCCCCGGCTGGAGCCCTATCTGGACGAAGGCCGCTATTTCGGCGCCGTGGTCGGGCGCCATGCCAACCGCATCGCGCATGGCCGCGCCGTGATCGACGGGCAGGACCTGCAACTGGATCGCAACCAGGACGGGCGCCACCTGCTGCACGGCGGCCATGACGGCTGCGGCACCCGCAACTGGATGCTGGCCGATTGGGACGAAAGCTCGGTGGCGCTGGCCGATTACCTGCCCGCGGGGCATATGGGCTTTCCCGGCGCCATGCTGATCCGCGCCACCTGGTCCATCCTGCCCGGCCCGACCCTGATGCTGACGATCCTCGCCACCTCGGACGAGGCCACCTTCTGCAATTTCGCCCAGCACAGCTATTTCAACCTCGACGGCGCGGAAACCGTGGCGGACCACCGGCTGGCCATCCCGGCCGAGACCTATCTGCCGGTGGACGGGGACATGATCCCGCTGGGCGACCCCGCCCCGGTCCAGGGCACGCATCTGGACTTCCGCGCCCCGGTCGCCCTGGGCGAACGGCTGGGCGGGCCGCGCATCGACCACAACCTCTGCGTCTCGTCCCGGCGCCGGATCATGCCGCGCAAGGTCGCGATGCTCCAGGCGGGCGGGCTGATGATGAGCCTGCGCTCGACCGAGCCGGGGCTCCAGGTCTATCCCGGCGAGCATCTGGCGCCCGGCGCGCCGGGCCTAAACGGAAGGCCCTATGGCCGCCATGCCGGCATCGCGCTGGAATCGCAGCTCTGGCCCGATGCGCCCAACCATGCCGACTATCCCTCGGCGCTGCTGGGGCCGGGCGAGCTCTACCGCCAAAGCACGGTGATGAGCTTTTGCCGCAGCCCGAAAGGTTGACGCAAGATCAAGGATAGAACTAATGCGGGTTCAGGGAGGATTCATGGACCCCGCATCGACCGAAGCCCTATCCGCCACGGGCGGGCAAGCGCCCTTCGCGGCGCAATTGCACGCCCGCCTGCGCCAGCGCATCATCCGCGGCGAACTGCCGCCCGGCACGCGCCTCTCCGAACAGGAGATCGCCGACCAATGCGCCCTATCGCGCCAGCCGGTGCGCGAGGCCTTCATCCGCCTTGCCGGAGAGGGGCTGCTGGAGGTCCGGCCGCAGCGCGGCACCTTCGTCACCCGCATCGACATGGAATGGGTGCTCTGCACGCGCTTCATCCGCGAATCGGTCGAATCCGACATCGCGCGCCTGGCCGCCGCCCGCGCGCAACCGCAGGACCGCGAGGCGCTGTCCCGCCAGATCGCCCGGCAGGAGGCCGAGACCGAGCCGGCGGCACTGGCGCAGCTGGACGAGGAATTCCACGCCACCCTGGCAGGGATCGCCGGCAAGGCGATGGTCTGGAACCACCTGCACCAGATGAAGATGCATCTCGACCGCGCCCGCCACCTGCTGACGGCGATGACGCCCAAGGACACCATGCTGGCCCAGCACCGCGACGTGGCCGAGGCCATCGCCGCGGGCGACCCCGACCGCGCCGAGGCCGCCATCCGCCAGCACCTGCGCCGCGTTCTGCTGGACCTGCCGGGGGTGCTGCGGCTGTCGCCGGACTATTTCACCAAGACCGACACGCTGGCGGAAACGCTGGCCGCCGAAGCCTGACGGCCTTCTTCGTTCTGCAAATACTCCGGCACCCGCGCCGTCAGTCGCTGCGCCGCACCCTCTGGCGCTGCTCGCCCAGACCCTCGATGCCCAGCCGCATGACCTCGCCGCCCCGCAGGAATACCGGCGGCGTCGCGCCCATGCCGACGCCGGGCGGCGTGCCGGTGGTGATTACATCCCCGGGCATCAGCGTCATCAGCCGCGAGCAATAGGCCACGATCTCGGCTACGCCGAAGATCATCGTCGCGGTCGAGCCCTGCTGGCGGCGCAGCCCGTCCACCTCCAGCCACAGCTCCAGCGCCTGCGGATCGGGCACCTCGTCGCGCGTGACCAGCCAGGGACCGATCGGGCCGAAGGTGTCGAACCCCTTGCCCTTGTCCCAGGTGCCGCCGCGCTCGGCCTGCCATTCGCGCTCGCTCACGTCGTTGACCACGCAATAGCCCGCGACATGCTCCAGCGCCATCGCCTCGGACACATGGCTCGTGCGGGCGCCGATGACCACGCCCAGCTCGACCTCCCAATCGGTCTTTTGCGCGCCGGGCGGGATCACCACGTCGTCGTCCGGGCCGATGATGCAACTGGTCCATTTGTTGAACACCACCGGCTCGGCCGGCACCGGCAGCCCGGCCTCGGCGGCATGGTCGGCGTAGTTCAGCCCGATGGCGACGAATTTCGGCACCTGGCCCACGCAGGGCCCCAGCCGCGGCTGGCCCGAGACGATGGGCAACCCGTCCAGGTCCAGCGCCGCGATCCCGGCCAGCCCCTCGGGCTCCAGCACCGCGCCGGCGATATCGGCGACATGGGCCGACAGGTCGCGGATGCGGCCCTCGCCGTCCAGCAGCCCCGGCTTTTCCCGGCCCGGCGGGCCATAGCGCAGCAGTTTCATCCCTTATCCTTTCGCATGTCCAAGACTGTTCAGCCGCGCCCGACAAAGGGCATGTTGGTCGCCATCACCGTCATATGCAGCACGTTGGCGCCTTCGGGCAGGCTGGCCATGTGCAGCACCGCCTCGGCCACGTTCGCCGCATCCATCACCGGCTCGGGCCGGATCGAGCCGTCGGCCTGCGGCGCGCCCTGCGTCGCCACGGCCGATATCATCTCGGTCGCGGCATTGCCGGCGTCGATCTGGCCGCAGGCGATGTTATAGGGGCGGCCGTCCAGCGCCAGCGTCCGCGTCAACCCCGTCACCGCATGTTTCGAGACCGTATAGGGCACCGAGCCGGGACGCGGTGCCTCGGCCGCGATCGAGCCGTTGTTGATGATCCGCCCGCCCATCGGCTGCTGCCGCCGCATCTGGCGAAAGGCGGCGCGGGCGCACAGGAACATGCCGTCGATGTTCACCCCGGCGATGTCGCGCCATTCCTGCCAGGAAATCTCGTCGATCAGGCGCGAGATCAGGATGGCGCCGGCATTGTTGAACAGCACGTCCAGCCGTCCCCATTCCGCCACCGCGCGGGCAAAGGCGGCATCGACCGCCGCCTCGTCCGTCACATCGCAAGGCAGGACCAGCGCATCCGGGTGGCCCGCCGCCGTCTCGGCCAAGGCCGCCTCGCGCCGGCCGATCAGCCCGACGCGCCAGCCGGCCTCCAGGAACCGCCGGGCGGTCAGCCGGCCGATACCGCTGCCGCCGCCGGTGATCAGGATGGTTTTCATCTTTCGCGCCCCCTCGCCCTTCATGGCGCGGATGCTAGCGGCATGACCCCGCAAGGAAAAGGGCCGCCCGAAAGGCGGCCCCACGGATCACGCTTCCGGGTCCCAGCCGCTGATCTGCTTGCTGTCCATGAACTCCTCCAGCCCCCAGACGCCGCCCTCACGCGCCCGGCCGGACGCCTTGACGCCGCCGAAGGCCGAGCCCCTGCCGCGGCTTTGGCCATTCGTCTCGATCATGCCGGCGCGCAATTGCCGCGCCAGCCGGTTGCGGCGCGCACCGTCGCCGGTCTGGACGTAATTGGTCAGGCCATAGATCGTGTCGTTGGCGATCCCGACCGCCTCTTCCTCACTGTCGAAGGGGATGATCGACAGCACCGGGCCAAAGATCTCCTGCCGGGCGATGGTCATGTCGTTGGTGACATCGGCAAAGACGGTCGGGCGCACGAAATAGCCGCGATTGACGCCCTCGGGCAGGCCGGGGCCGCCGGCGACCAGGCGCGCGCCCTCGTCGATGCCCTTCTGGATCAGATCCTGGATCTTGTCCCATTGCTGCTTGCTGACCACTGGGCCGATATGCCGCCCGGGCTGATGCGCGCTTGCCACGGCCGTTTCCTCGGCCACCTTGCGGGCCTGCTCGACCGCGGTCTCATAGAAAGACCGCTCAACCAGCATCCGCGTCGGCGCGTTGCAGCTTTGGCCGCTGTTGTAGAAGCAATGCCGCGCCCCGCGCACCACCGCCTTTTCGTCGGCATCGGCAAAGACCAGGTTCGCACCCTTGCCGCCCAGTTCCAGCGCCACCTTCTTCAGCGTGTCCGCGGCGGCCTTGGTGATGGCGATGCCGGCGCGGGTCGAGCCGGTAAAGCTGATCATGTCCACGTCGGGATGCACCGAAAGCTGAGAGCCCACGCCCGCGCCATCGCCGTTCACCATGTTGTAGACCCCCGGCGGCAACCCGGCCTCGTCCACGATCTCGGTAAAGACGATCGAGGACAGCGGCGCGATCTCGCTGGGCTTCAGCACCACCGTATCGCCGGCCAGCAGCGCCGGGATCACCTTCAGCGTGACCTGGTTCATCGGCCAGTTCCAGGGGGTGATCAACCCGACCACGCCGACCGGCTCCCATGCCACCATGCTGGTCGGTGTGTCGGGACGCAGCGGGCGGATGAATTCGAAACCCTTGAACGCCTCGATGAAGGTCTCGATGTGATAGCTGCCGGCGGCGGTCTGGTCGTTCAGCGACATGTCCTGCGGCGCGCCCATCTCGGCGCTGATGGCGGCGGCCATGTCGGGCGCGCGGCGCTTGTAGATCTCCAGGATCTTTTCGACATGGGCCAGCCGCTCGGCCGGGGGCGTGGCCGCCCAGGCCGGGAAGGCCGCCTTGGCCGCGGCCACCGCCGCATCGGTGTCGGCCTGGCCGCCCAGGCTGATGACCGCAACCGGCTCTTCGGTCGAGGGGTCGATGACCTCAAGGTCGTTCGGCTGGCTGGGCGCGACCCATTGGCCGTTGATGTAGAATTTCCGCTTGTCGGCAAGTCCGCTCATCCGAGCCTCCCTTGATCTGCGATTGGCCCGCAGACTGGCACCCGCGGGACCGGGCTGCAAGCGGCAGCAGGGGTGGATTTTATCACGACTGAACAGATCGAGTTGGACAATCCGCCGCGGATGCCTATCTTGGCGCCTGAGATCAACCGAAAGGATCCGACATGTCCCTGCGCATCAACGACACCGCCCCGGATTTCACCGCGAACTCGACCGAGGGCCAGATCAGTTTCCACGACTGGATCGGCGACAGCTATGCGGTCCTGTTCTCTCATCCGCGCGATTTCACCCCGGTCTGCACCACGGAATTCGGCGTCGTGGCACAGCTGATCCCCGAGTTCGAGAAGCGCGGCACCAAGGTTCTGGGCGTCTCGGTCGATTCGGTCGAGGACCACGGCAAATGGAAGGCCGATATCGAAAAGGTGGCCGGCACGCCGGCGAATTTCGCCATCATCGACGACACCGGCCTCAAGGTCGCCAAGGCCTATGACATGCTGCCGGCCGATTACTACCTGCCGACCGAGGGCCGCACGCCGCAGCATTCGGCCACGGTGCGGACCGTCTTCATCATCGGCCCGGACAAGAAGGTGCGGCTGACCATGACCTATCCGATGTCGGTCGGCCGCAACTTTGCCGAAATCCTGCGGGCGCTGGATGCGGTGCAAAAGACCGACGGCGTGCCGCTGGCCACTCCCGCGAACTGGGTGCCGGGCCAGGACGTGATCGTCGCGCTGGCGCTGGACGACGCGGCGGCCGAGGCGAAATACGGCCAGCTGAACAAGGCACTGCCCTATCTGCGCTTTGCCAAGGATCCGGCCTGACGCCAAGTCGCAAAGGCCGCGGCACCGCCCGCGGCCTTTTCACCCTCGCGCCAGCCGCCGTTTGTGGCGCCATGCGATCAGCTTGTTGATCAGCTGGCGCCGCTGTTTGATCAGCCCGTAAAGCGGGTGCCGACCGGTTGCCGACCGCTTGCCCTTGCCGTCCTCGATCTGGCTTTCCACGCCAGTCGTCGTGACCAGCGGCGGCCAGACCGCCAGTCCCCGGTCGCTGCGGGTCAGCCAGTGGCGGAAATGATTGTCCACCCCGGCAGTGATGCGCCGATGCGTGCTGACAAAGGTCTCGGCCCCCTGCCGCGACCAGATCAGCCCGGTCGTTGTCATGGGAAAGTAATGGGCGCGGGTCAGGTCATGATGCCGGCCTGCGACCTCGAAACCCATGACCGGGGTAAATATCTTGTGCTGGCCGGCACCGATATTGATCAGATCCCAGTCGCGATCATGCCGGTCCAGCCAGTCCGACAGGATGCGCAACCCCTTGGCAAAGCCGGGCTTCAATTGCATGTCATCCTCGAACACCACGCCATATTCGGCGCCGCTGTCCAGAAACCGCCGCGCGCAATCGAGATGGCTGAGATAACAGCCGATCTCGCCCCCGCGCAAAGGCCGGCCCATATAGGCCATCGCCCCGGCAGGGTCATAATCGGGAAATTCCTCGATCCGCAGTGCCCTGCCGTCAAAGGCCGGGACGCGTTCGAAAGGGATGCCCGCCTCGTCCAGTTGCCGGGTGGCTGAACGAAGCCGCTCATCCGAACTGTCGAGGTTGATGAGATAGACCGGGACCAGGCGGTCCGGCGGGTCAAGGGCGCTCATGCCTCGTCCTCCCACCAGCCGGTGCGGTCGCGGCGGTGAAGCGCGCGAAGCCGGGCAAAGGCCGTGTCGTTGACCTGCATCCGGTCATAGACCGTCTTGAGGATCTTCCCCGCGTGACCGGCGGCAAAGTAAGGCTCCAGCCGCCAGTACATGTTTCGAAGAGTGTCTTCGGTTCCGACGGTAAAGACCAGCATCCCGTCGAACAATGTCACCCGCTCAGTTTGAAGCCGTTCGACCCGCTTGGGCAAAGGGGCCGATACTCCTGCACCGCGGATATAACGGTCGGATTCGTAGATCTTTACGGTATTACCCAATAGTGAGGCCATCATTGCGGCCGCGCGCGCCTGCACATCAGGGGCGTGGTCGGCAAAAGTATCCGCCGCCGAAATCAGCCAGCGGAGATTCAGATTTCCGCAAAGAAATTCTGCCTCCTCCCCCCACAGCGCAAGAAACTGCCCAAGGCTTTCGGCCGGACGCACCTCGCGGCGGATAAGCACGATCAGCGTCGCGTGATGAAGAAGAAGCTCGGGTTGGCCAGAAAATTCGCGCCTCAGATTTGCCAGGTGCAAGTCGAGAGATTTTTCTGTGCGGCCTGTCTGCACCGGCTCGCCGGCCTCGACGATCCGCTCGCGCATCGCCGTCAGGTCGGGATCAGCGGCGACATGCCGCCACGCCCCCCAGCGCTTGCGGTGCTGGTTGAGCGAAAAGAAGCGCTCGATCCGGGATTTCCTGCGCCTGACCATCCACCTGTTCCCGCCGTGAATGAACCCTGTCCATCCGCTGATGTCCGGGGCCGTCATGAAAAGGACCCGGACGATGCCGGGTCCCTCCTGATGTCGCGAAAGGCTCAGCCTTCGGCGGCCTCTTCCTTCTTCTCGGGGGCGATCTCCTCGCCGGTCTCCTGGTCGACCATCTTCATGCCAAGGCGCACCTTGCCGCGGTCGTCGAAGCCCAGCAGCTTGACCTTTACCTCCTGGCCTTCCTTCAGCACCTCGTTGGGGTGGTTCAGGCGCTTGCCGGCGATCTGGCTGACATGCACCAGACCGTCGCGCTTGCCGAAGAAGTTCACGAAGGCGCCGAAATCGACCAGCTTCACGACCTTGCCGACATAGATCTTGCCCTCTTCCGGCTCGGCCACGATCGAATAGATCATGTCATAGGCCTTCTTGATCGAATCGGCATTGGCCGAGGCGATCTTGATGGTGCCGTCGTCGCTGATGTCCACCTTGGCGCCCGAGGTCTCGACGATCTCGCGGATCACCTTGCCGCCCGAGCCGATCACTTCGCGGATCTTGTCGGTCGGAATGGTCATGGTCTCGATGCGCGGGGCATGGGCGCTGAACTCGCGGCGGCCTTCGGACAGAGCCTTGGACATCTCGCCCAGGATGTGCAGACGGCCATCCTTGGCCTGCGCCAGCGCCTGTTCCATGATCTCGGGCGTGATGCCCGCGACCTTGATGTCCATCTGCAGGCTGGTGATGCCGTTTTCCGTCCCGGCGACCTTGAAGTCCATGTCGCCCAGGTGGTCCTCGTCGCCCAGGATGTCGGTCAGCACCGCCCAGCGGCCGTCCTCTTCCAGGATCAGGCCCATGGCGACGCCGGCGACCGGCGCCTTCAGCGGCACGCCCGCATCCATCATCGACAGCGAACCGCCGCAGACCGAGGCCATCGAGGACGAGCCGTTCGACTCGGTGATCTCGCTGACCACGCGGATGGTATAGGGGAAGTCGGTCGGCGCCGGCAGCACGGCTTGCAGCGCGCGCCAGGCCAGCTTGCCGTGGCCGATCTCGCGACGGCCGGGGCTGCCGACGCGGCCCACCTCGCCCACCGAATAGGGCGGGAAGTTGTAATGCAGCAGGAAGTTGCTGCGGGAGTTGCCATGCAGCGCGTCGATGATCTGCTCATCGTCGCCGGTGCCCAGCGTGGTCACGACCAGCGCCTGCGTCTCGCCGCGGGTGAACAGCGACGAGCCGTGGGTCCGGGGCAGGAAGCCGACTTCGCAATCGATGGGCCGCACGGTCTTGTTGTCGCGGCCGTCGATGCGCGGACGGCCGTCGATGATGCCGCCACGCAGGATGCCCGATTCCAGCTTCTTCAGCGCCGAGCCCAGGTTCGGGTCCAGCAGTTCCTCTTCGGACAGGCCCGCCAGGACCTTCGCCTTGGCGACCTCGATGGCGTCGCGGCGCTCACCCTTGTCGTGGATGGCATAGGCGGCGCGCATATCGGCCTCGCCCAGCGATTTCACCCGGGCATAAAGCGCGCTGTAATCCGGCGAGGCGAACTCGAAGGGTTCCTTCGCGGCGGCCTCGGCCAGGTCGATGATCAGGTCGATTACCGGCTGCATCGCTTCGTGGCCGAACTTCACCGCGCCCAGCATCTCGGCCTCGGTCAGCTCATAGGCTTCCGATTCGACCATCATCACCGCATCGCGGGTGCCGGCGACGACCAGGTCCAGCCGCTGCTCGGGGTTCAGGCGCAGGTGGTCCATGTCCTGGACCTCGGGGTTCAGCACATATTCGCCATCGGCGAAGCCGACGCGGGCGGCGGCGATCGGGCCCATGAAGGGCACGCCGGAAATCGTCAGCGCGGCCGAGGCGGCGATCATGGCGACGATGTCGGGATCGTTGACCAGGTCGTGGCTCAGCACCGTGCACATCACCAGCACTTCATGCTTGAAGCCGGGGACGAAAAGCGGGCGGATCGGGCGGTCGATCAGGCGCGCGGTCAGCGTTTCCTTTTCCGAAGGACGGGCCTCGCGCTTGAAGAAGCCGCCGGGGATCTTGCCGGCAGCATAGTATTTTTCCTGGTAATGCACCGTCAGGGGGAAGAAGTCCTGGCCGGGCTTGGGTTCCTTGGCGAAGGTGACGTTGGCCATGACGCTGGTCTCGCCCAGGGTGGCGATGACCGAGCCGTCGGCCTGACGGGCAACCTTGCCCGTTTCCAGCGTGAGCGTTTCCTGGCCCCACTGGATGGATTTCTTCACTTCATCAAACATCTGGTTTCCTCTGGCGACGCGCCGGCCCTTCCGGTCGCGTCCCGTGTCAAATGGCGGCCCCATTGCCGCCGCCCCTATCCTTCGCATGTGCCCCGGGGCCTGGCGTCACGTCACAGATGGAGACGCCCCATACAGGAAAACAAGGGATATGGGAAGTGTCTTGGGTCGCTGCCGTCGCAGGCGGATTGCCGGTGCGGCTGCATGCAGGCTCCGTTCGTGCGATCCGACGGAAAGGCCGGCTCGCCGCCGATGCGGAGGACTTGGAAAGAGCGCCGCTTGCCAGGGCGATATTCGCCCGGCAAGCGAGTCGCAAGGATGCCGGACGCCGAATATCCATGACAGCGATCCCCCGGATCCGATCTGCCGCTCTTGCCGGCTTTCGCTGATCGACCGGCCCGCGATGCGGAACGAAAAACGCCCGCGGCTTTCGCAACGGGCGCCTCGAACTTCCGAAAGCGTGCCTGGCACGCAGCAGCCTGCCTTAGCGGCGCAGGCCCAGCTTGGCGATCAGCACGTTGTAGCGGGCTTCGTCCTTGCCCTTCAGGTAGTCCAGCAGCTTGCGGCGCTGCGCGACCAGCTTCAGCAGGCCACGACGCGAATGGTTGTCTTTCTTGTGGGTCTTGAAGTGCTCGGTCAGCGTGGCGATGCGCGAGGACAGGATCGCGACCTGCACCTCGGGCGAGCCGGTATCGCCTTTCTTGGTGGCGAATTCGGTCATCACGCGGTTCTTTTCTTCGACCGTGATCGACATCGGGGGCTCCTTTCAGGATCAAGGGGTTATGGCTCAGGCCGGGATGTCGTCCAGCACAGGCCCATGGAGAGATACCGCCGGAATCACCCAAGCGGATGCGGGCGTATAGGCGGAAACGGCCGCAAAGGAAAGGGTTTTCTGCCGTTTAGCCGCGCGGCGCGATACGGGTCAGGGCGATGTCGGCGACGCGCAGCCCCTCGGCCTGCAATATCCGGCCCACCGCCATCCCGTCCAGCCGGATCACGGCCGAGCCGTCGGTCTCGCGCTGCAACGAGATCCGGGGCTGGGTCCCCTCGCCGGTGCCGTGATAGCGCAGCTCGATGCGGTCCTGATGCCGGTCGAAATCGCCGATGACCGGCAGGTTTTCGCCCGGATCGTCGCCCGGCGCATCCAGCAGGAACAGATCCTCGCCCTCGCCGCCCTCGGCGAAATCGCCAGGCCCGGGATGCAGCGTGTCCCGGCCGGCGCCGCCATGCAGCCAGGCCCGGTCGGGATGGGCCGAGCCGATCAGCAGGTCGTCGCCGTCGCCCCCGTCCAGATCATCCTCGCCGCGCCCGGCCACCAGCGTATCGTTGCCCGCATTGCCCGAGATCCAGTCCTCGCCATCGCCGCCGGTCAGGAAATCGTCGCCATCGCCGCCAAAGATAGAATCGTCGCCCGGACCGCCATGCACGGTGTCGTTGCCGCCCTGCCCGGCCAGATAGTCGTCACCCGCGCCGCCCTCGATGGAATCGTCGCCGCCCGGCCCATAATCGCCGTCGCCATAGATCCAGTCGGTGCCGTCGCCGCCCAGCAGCGTGTCATTGCCCAGCCCGCCATGCAGATCGTCATTGCCGCCATGGCCGATCAGCAGATCGTCGCCATCGCCGCCGGCCAACCAGTCCGAACCCTCGCTGCCCTCGACCAAAAGTCCCTGGGGCTGATCGGGATCGTCGTCGCCGGGGTCTTGGGGCCTGTCGGGGTCCGCGCCCCCTTCGGAATTGCGGGTCGTGGACGCCACGTCGACAGCAAGGCCCGCGAACAGAAAGCTGATCAGACTGCTCAGCAGGAACATGGCACTATCCAAACGAATCACGCAAACCTGACGGGCAGGATAGCCGGCCGTCGCCAAGGTCGCATCAGCAATATTAATCGTGCTAACCGGCCGAGGCCGCCCTCGCGGCCCGGGTGCCTAGCGGTAATCGCGCGCGCCAAAGATCGCGCTGCCGATGCGGACATGGGTGGCGCCCTCGGCGATGGCGGTTTCGAAATCCGCGCTCATGCCCATCGACAGGCCGGCAAGCCCGTTGCGGGCGGCAATGTCGCGCAGGTCGCGGAAATGCGGCACCGGATCACGATCCTCGGGCGGGATGCACATCAGGCCCGAGATCGCCAGATCCAGCGCCCGGCACTGGGCGATGAAGGCATCGGCCTCATCGGGCAGGATGCCGGCCTTTTGCGGCTCGGCGCCGGTGTTCACCTGCACGAAAAGCTGCGGGCAGGCCCCGCGCACCTGCACCTGCCGGGCCAGCTTCGTCGCCAGAGAGGGACGGTCGAGCGTATGGATGGCGTCGAAAAGCTCCAGCGCCGGCTTCAGCTTGTTGGTCTGCAAGGGGCCGATCATGTGCAACTCGATGCCGGCGAAACGCTCGCGCCAGCCGGGCCATTTCCCCGCCGCCTCCTGCACGTAGTTTTCGCCGAATACGCGCTGGCCAGCGTCCAGCACCGCTTCGACCCGGTCGGGGGGCTGCACCTTGCTGACGGCGATCAGCGTGACCTCGCCCACCGCGCGCCCCGAAGCTGTCTCGGCCGCGCTGATGCGGCGCCTGATCTCATCCAGTCCCATGACGGCATGATTTCCAAAAGAAAAGAGCGGGCGCAAGGCCCGCTCTTCCTGTTTCCGTATCCCGAAGGATCAGAACTCGAAGCGCACGCCGAAGTCGGCGGTCACGTTCTCGGCATAGTCGCGCTGCAGCGAAGCACCCAGGCGGGCACCGCCCAGATCGTAGTTCACGCCGATACCGAACGCGTTGTCGGTTTCGTTGCTGTCACGATCGTTGTTGGCGATGTAGGCTTCCAGGTTGGTGCGGCCATCAGCCAGGGTGTAGTCGCCGTAGAGGGCGATGGTCTTGCCGTCGTAGCCATCTTCTTCGTCGCCAGCGTCAACGAAGTTCAGACCGATGCGAGCATTGTCCAGAACAGCGTAGCGGGCGCCGAGGAAGTAGATGTCGTTGCCGTCGATGCCGGCGCCGTTGAACGCGGCGGCAGCGGACAGTTCCAGACGCTCGTTCCAGGTGTAGTCGACCGAGAAGCCGAACTCTTCTTCCAGAACTTCGTTCAGGCCCGACTGGTCGGGATCGACATAGGAGGCTTGCAGCTTCAGGTCGCCCAGGGTGTAGAGGGCGCGGATGCCCACGCGGTCCACTTGATCGGTGACGTAGCCGTTCGAGTCATAGGCGAAGAAAGCGCCGGCGACGTCGCTGAAGCCGACCGAACGGTCATAGGAGCCGAGTTCGGTTTCGTAGATCAGGCCGTTCGAGTCGAAGGCGGTGTCGACGTTACCGACTTCAACGGTGAAGCCTTGGGCGCTGACCCAGAGTTTGCCGGCGTTGGTTTGAGCTTGGCCGTCGTCCGAGCCCTGGTCCCACTGCAGACGGAAGCGAGCACCGAAGTCAACGCCCGAATCGGTCGAGGACGAGGCGTCGATGTTCATCCGCAGGCGGCTGACAACACGCGACTCGTTCAGGCCGGCGGCGTCCTGAGCGGCGTTGTTTTCGTAATAGATCACACCGGTCCGGCCGTAGCCCGAGATCTTGACGTCGGCGGCAGCCACGCCCGCGGTCAGGAGCAGCGCGGTGGAGGCGATAAGAGCCTTTTTCATGATGTTTCCCTCTTGTCTCTCTCGTATGCCCCACCCGGCGGGCCGGTTTGGGGTATGCAAGTGGTGTCGCGCTTTCCCCCCCGCATTGCAACGGAATCGCATCGGCTTAGCCGGATTCCGAAAGCCTGTGATGCACATGGGCCACACCCCGTTGCAACAGCCCGCAACCGGCCGATCCCGCGCAAAAGGGGGCTTTACGCGCGCGAGCCATATCACCCCGACAGGCAAGGATCGCGCGGCGTGGCGCGGCCTCTCTTGTCGCAAGGGGCGGAATTGCGCTATGGCTCGCGCAAGGACGATCCGGGGGACACCAGATGACCAGACGCGCCGCACGGCTGACCGCCGCCCTGCTGATCTCGGCCGGGCTTGCCGCCTGTTCGGGCGGTGGCTCGGGCATGGGCTCCATGGGCTCGGCCGGCTCGGCGACCTCGGCCCCGGGCGGGAATCGCCAGGCCCAGCCGCAAGTCGCCGAACGGCGCGAGACGATCTGGGACGTGTTCTCGGACCGCCGCAATCCCAACGACACGGTGGCGGTGAACAAATACCTGTGGAACGCCAGCCTGGACGTGCTGAACTTCCTGCCGATCCAGTCGATCGACCCGTTCACCGGCGTCATCGTCACCGGCTATGGCACGCCTCCGGGCGGCGGGCGGTCCTATCGCGCCACGATCAAGGTCAGCGACCCGGCGCTGGATGCGCGTGCGCTCAAGGTTTCCTTGCAGGGTGCGGGCGGTGCGTCGGTGGCGCCCGACACCGTGCGCGCGGTCGAGGATGCGATCCTGACGCGCGCCCGGCAGCTGCGGGTCCAGGACCGCAACCTCTGATCCACCCGACCCCGCTGGACCTGCATCGGGCAAGCGGCTAATACCCTGCGGGCAATCTGTCGCCCGGAGGTTTCCATGCCCTATGATCCCGCAATCAGCGAACCGCGCTGGCAAGAGGCGTGGGAGCAGGCCGATACGTTCCGCGCCGTGCGGGACGAGCGGCCCAAATATTACGTGCTGGAGATGTTCCCCTATCCCTCGGGACGCATCCACATGGGCCATGTGCGCAACTACACGATGGGCGACGTGGTGGCGCGGTTCAAGCGCGCGCAGGGGTTTTCCGTGCTGCATCCGATGGGCTGGGACGCCTTCGGCATGCCGGCCGAGAACGCGGCGATGGAGCAGGGCGGCCATCCGCGCGACTGGACCTATGGCAATATCGCCACCATGCGCGGCCAGTTGAAGCCGCTGGGCCTGTCCATCGACTGGAGCCGCGAATTCGCCACCTGCGACGACGCCTATGTCGCCCAGCAGCAGGCGCTGTTCCTGGACATGCTGGAGGCCGGCCTCATCACCCGCAAGTCGGCGCAGGTGAACTGGGACCCCGTGGACATGACGGTTCTGGCCAACGAACAGGTGATCGACGGCAAGGGCTGGCGCTCGGGCGCCACGGTCGAGCGCAAGGAACTGACGCAGTGGTTCTTCAAGATCTCGGATTACTCGGATGAGCTCTTGTCGGCGCTGGACGGGCTGGAGGGCTGGCCCGAGAAGGTGCGGCTGATGCAGGCGAACTGGATCGGCAAGTCGCGCGGGCTGCAATTCCGCTTCCACACCGTCGACCTGCCCGATTTCCCGGCCATCGAGGTCTACACGACCCGGCCCGACACGCTGATGGGCGCCAGTTTCGTGGCGCTGTCGCCGGATCATCCGCTGGTCAAGGCGCTGGCCGCCTCGGACCCCAAGGTCGCGGCTTTCGTCGAAGAGTGCCGCCGCATCGGCACCACCGAGGAAGCCATCGAGACCGCGCCCAAGATGGGCTTCGACACCGGCCTGACGGTGCGCCACCCACTGGATGCCGATTGGCGACTGCCGATCTGGATCGCCAATTTCGTGCTGATGGATTACGGCACCGGCGCCATCTTCGGCTCGCCCGCGCATGACGAGCGCGACCATGAGTTCGCCACGAAATACGGGCTGCCGATCCGCGCCACCTTCGGCGAGCGCGGCATGGACCTGGAACAGGCCGATGCGCTGGTCGCCAAGGCGCCTTTCGTGCCGCTGAAATCCGAGACCGTGACCTATGTGCGCGGCTTTGCCGGCGCAGCCGACCAGACCGGCGAGGCGGCGGTGGATGCCGCCATCCGGCATGCCGAGGCCGCCGGCTACGGCGAGGGCGTGACCAAGTTCCGCCTGCGCGACTGGGGCATCTCGCGCCAGCGCTACTGGGGCTGCCCGATCCCGGTGGTGCATTGCGACGCCTGCGGGACCGTGCCCGAGGCCAAGGCGAACCTGCCGGTGCTGCTGCCGCAGGACGTCAGCTTCGAGGTGCCCGGCAACCCGCTGAACCGGCATCCGACCTGGGCCGCGACGACCTGCCCGAAATGCGGCGGCCCGGCCCGTCGCGAGACGGACACCATGGATACCTTCGTCGATTCGTCCTGGTATTACGCGCGCTTCACCTCGCCGCACGCAGCCACGCCGACCGACCGGCCCGAGACCGACTACTGGATGAACGTGGACCAGTATATCGGCGGCATCGAGCATGCGATCCTGCACCTGCTCTATTCGCGCTTCTTCGCCCGCGCCATGGTCAAGACCGGCCACCTGCCGGAAAGCGCCAAGGAGCCCTTCGACGCGCTGTTCACGCAGGGCATGGTCACGCATGAGATCTACATGACCCGCGACGAGCGCGGCCGCCCGGTCTATCACCTGCCCGAGGACGTGGTGGACGGCAAGCTGGCCGACGGCACGCCGGTCGAGGTGATTCCCTCGGCCAAGATGTCGAAGTCCAAGAAGAACGTCGTCGATCCGGTGAACATCGTCGAAGGCTTCGGCGCCGATACCGCGCGCTGGTTCATGCTTTCGGACAGCCCGCCCGAGCGCGACGTGGAATGGACCGCTGCCGGGGCCGAGGCCGCGAACCGCTTCCTCGCCCGGGTCTGGCGGCTGGCCGACGAGATCCCCGAGGACGGGGCCGACCCCGACCTGACCCGCGCCGCGCATCGCGCCATCGACGAGGTGACGCGCGCCATCGAGGGCTTTGCCTTCAACAAGGCCGTGGCCAAGATCTATGAGCTGGCGAATGCCATCGCCAAGTCGGGCGCGGGCGGCGAAAGCCGGCGCGAGGCGCTGCGCATCATGGCGCAACTGATGGCGCCCATGGTGCCGCACCTGGCCGAGGAGATCTGGATGAAGGCCGGCGGGCAGGGCATGGTGGTCGATGCCGCCTGGCCCAAGGCCGATCCGGCGCTGCTGGTTTCCGACAGCGTGGTGCTGCCGATCCAGATCAACGGCAAGCGCCGGGCCGAGATCGAGGTGCCCAAGGACATGCCCAAGGACCAGATCGAGGCCATCGTGCTGGCCGACGAAACCGTGCGGCGCTTCATGGAGGGGCAGGCGCCGAAGAAGCTGATCGTGGTGCCGGGGCGGATCGTCAATGTCGTGGTCTAGGCGGGCGGTCATCCTGGCCGCGCTGGCGCTGGCGGCTTGCGGCTTTTCCCCGGTCTACGGGCCGGGGGGCACGGGCGGCAAGCTGTTCGGCCAGGTCCGCACCGCCGATCCGCGCACGCCGGACGACTTTGCCTTTGCCGGCCGCATCGCCGAACGGCTGGGGCCCGAAGCGAATGCCCGCTTCCTGCTAGACTACAGGCTGCGCATCGCCGTGGTGCCGCAGGCGATCACCCCCGACGAGGTAACGACGCGCTATGCCCTGAACGGCAGCGCCGATTTTACCCTGACCGAAGCCGGAACCGGCCGCGAGGTGACGCACGGGCAGGTCAGCAGCTTTACCTCGTATTCCACGACCGGCACCACCATCGCCACCATGGCGGCCGAGCAGGACGCGCATGAACGGCTGGCGCGGATGCTGGCCGACCAAGTGGTGACGCGGCTCCTGGCCGTCCAGCCCGACGCGGTGCCATGATCCTGAAGGGCGCCGAGATCGGACGCTACCTGGCGCGGCCCGATCCGACGCGGCCGGCGCTGCTGCTCCATGGGCAGGACGCGATGCGCGTGGCGCTGAAGCGCGCCGAGGCGGTCAAGGCGCTGGTCGGGGAGGGCGCCGAGGAAGAGATGCGCCTGACCCGCATTCCCGGCGCTGATCTGCGCAAGGATCCGGCAGCGCTTCTGGATGCGGTCAAGGCGGTGGGCTTCTTTCCCGGCCAGCGCGTGGTGCTGGTCGATGACGCGCCGGACGCCGCCGCGCCCGCCGTCGCCTCGGCCATCGCGGAATGGAAGCCGGGCGATGCGGTGATCGTGGTCGCAGGCGGTGCCTTGGGCAAGTCCTCGGCGCTGCGCAAGCTCTTCGAGCCGCATCCCGCCGCCGTCACGGCGCCGATCTACGACGACCCGCCCGGCGAGGAGGAGATCGGGCGCTGGCTGAAGGATGCCGGCCTGCGCGAGGTGCCGCGCGACGCCATGCGCGACCTGATGGCGCTGTCCCGCGCACTGGATCCGGGGGATTTCCGGCAGACGGTGGAAAAGATCGGGCTTTACAAGCATGGCGACCCCGAGCCGCTGACCCCCGCCGAGATCGCAGCCCTGGCGCCCGCCACCATCGAGGCCGAGGTGGACGAGTTGATCGATTGCGTGGCCGAGGGCCGCGCGCGAGAGTTCGGCACGCTGATGCGGCGGATCGAGGGGCAGGGCACGGTGCCGGTGACGCTGTGCATCGCGGCGCTGCGGCATTTCCGGGCGCTGCATGCCGGGGCCTCGGACCCGGGCGGGCCGGGAGCGGGGCTTTCGCGGCTGCGGCCGCCGGTTTTTGGTCCGCGCCGCGACAGGATGATTCGCCAGGCGCAGGATTGGGGGATGCGGGCGCTGGAGGATGCGATCCACCAGTTGATCGAGACCGACCTGGTGCTGCGATCCTCGTCCCGGGCGCCGGCCATGGCGCTGATGGAGCGGATGCTGTTGCGGCTGTGCATGATGCCGCGGGGCGGGCGGTGACCGAGATCGAGGCCCTGGTGATCGGCGCGGGGCCGGCCGGGCTGATGGCGGCCGAGGTGCTGGCCGGGCAGGGCGCCCGGGTGGTGGTGGCCGAGGCCATGCCGACCCCGGCGCGCAAGTTCCTGATGGCGGGGAAATCCGGGCTGAACCTGACGCGGGATGAAGCCTGGGAACTGTTCGTGACGCGATATGGGGGCGCTGCCCCCGGCCTTCGGCCTCCCCCGGAGTATTTGAAGAACGGAGAAATCCGGCCGCAGGAGGTCATGGCCTGGGCGCGTGGGCTGGGAGTGGAGTTGTTCACCGGCTCGACCGGGCGGGTGTTTCCGGTCGGCATGAAGGCGTCGCCGCTGTTGCGGGCCTGGCTGGCACGGCTTGCGGCGATGGGGGTCGAGCTGCGGGCGCGCTGGCGCTGGACGGGTTTTCTGGGCGAAGGCTGGCGCTTCGAGGTGCCGGACGGGATCGAAGTGCTGGCGCCCCGCACCGTGGTGCTGGCTTTGGGTGGGGCGAGCTGGCCGCGGCTGGGCTCGGATGCGGCCTGGGTGCCCTGGCTGGTTGGGCGGGGCGTGGCGGTGGCGCCGTTCCGGCCGGCGAACATGGGGTTCCGCGTCACATGGTCGGCGCAGATGGCGCGGCATTTCGGCCAGGCGGTCAAGGGCGTGGCCCTGCATGTCGCCGGCCGGGTCGGACGCGGCGAATGGGTCGTCACCGCCCAGGGAATCGAGGGCGGCGGGATCTATGAGGTCTCGGCCGCGATGCGCGACGGGGCCGAGGCTTTCGTCGATCTGGCGCCGGACCTGGATGCCGGGGAACTGGCGCGGCGCCTTGCGCGCGCGCCCTCGAAGCTGTCGGTCGGCAACCGGCTACGGCGGGTTCTGGGCGATCCGGTCCGCGCGGCGCTGCTGATGGAGTGGGGCCAACCGCTGCCTGCCGAGCCCGAGCGGCTGGCCATGCGCGCCAAGGCGCTGCGGTTGCGGCACGACGGGCCGATGGGCATCGAGCGGGCGATTTCCTCGGCCGGGGGGATCGCCGCCGAAAGCCTGACCGATGCGCTGGAGCTGAAGGCGCTGCCCGGCGTCTTTGCCGCCGGCGAGATGCTGGACTGGGAGGCGCCGACCGGCGGCTATCTGCTGACCGGCTGCCTTGCCACCGGGCGGCTGGCCGGGCAGGGCGCCGCCGCCTATCTGGCCGCCGCGCGCAGGTAAGCCGGGCGGGCGCGCATCATCTGGAGATAATCCGTCAGCCGGTGCTCGGTGATCGGAAAGCGTGCCGTCAGCGCCCAGGTCAGGCAATGCGCCAGGATGATGTCGGGCACGGTCATGCGATCGCCCATCAGGAAGCCCCCCTCGGCGATACGATGCACCAGGGTGCGCTGGCTGCGCTCGAATTCCCAGCGCAGCGTGTTCTTGATCGCCGCCAGCCGCATTTCCTCGGGCAGCACGAAGCTGTGCCGCGCCGCCAGCCACAGCGCCGCGTCGAATTCGTCCAGCACGAATTGCGTCAGGCTGTCCTGCCGTGCCCGGTCGAGGCTGCCGGCCGGATGGGTCAGCGCGCCATGCTTGTCGGCCAGATAGTTCAGGATAGCGGTCGAATCGGTGATGGGCGTGCCGTCCACCACCAGCACCGGCACCTTGCCGGCGGGGTTGAAGGGCCGGACGCCTTCGGAATGCGGATTGACGGCGACATGTTCATAGGGCTGGCCCAATTCCTCGAGCATCCAGAGCACGCGCATGGCGCGGCTCTTGCCGGTTCCGATCACCTGATACATCCAGTTCCCCGCATCGCCTTGAACCCCAAGGCTAGCGCCGCCGCCCGATTCAGGCAATCAGCGCCATTGACGCGACCGCCGGCCGGGCGCAGGAATTGCAGGCTGCGAAAGGGAGAGGTTCATGACCAAGGCAATGCGCGCGCCGCTGTTCACGCCGGTGCTGATCGGCGGTTCGATCATCCTGCTGATCAACTTTGCCCTGCGGGCCAGCTTCGGCGTCTTCCAGATCCCGATCGCACAGGAATTCGACTGGCCGCGAGCCGAGTTCAGCATGGCCATCGCCATCCAGAACCTGGCCTGGGGCATCGGCCAGCCGATCTTCGGCGCGTTGGCCGAACGCTGGGGCGACCGCTGGTCGGTCATCATCGGCGCCTTTCTCTATTCCGCCGGGCTGATCCTGACCGCCTATGCCACCGACCCGCTGGCCATGCAGCTCCTGGAGGTCATGGTCGGCTTCGGCATCGCCGGCACCGGCTTCGGCGTCATCCTGGCGGTGATCGGCCGCGCCGCCAGCGACGAGAACCGCAGCCTGGCGCTGGGGATCGGCACCGCAGCCGGCTCGGCCGGACAGGTCTTCGGCGCGCCGCTGGCCGAGGTGCTCCTGGTCCATTACCCGTGGCAGACGGTGTTCGTCATCTTCGGCGTGATCGTGCTGGCCTGCCTGTTCTTCCTGCCGCTGCTGGGCGGCGGCAAGCCCGCCAGCCGCAGCGAGCTGGAGGAAAGCATGGGCTCGGTGCTGAAGCGCGCCTTTACCGACCCGTCCTACCTGATGATCTTTGCCGGCTTCTTTTCCTGCGGCTACCAGCTTGCCTTCATCACCGCGCATTTCCCCGCCATGGTGACCGAGATGTGCGGGCCGATCAGTCCGATGGGCACGCTGGCCAGCATCGGCATCACCACCACCTCGGCATTGGGGGCGGCGGCGATCTCGCTGATCGGGCTGGCCAATATCGCCGGGGCGATCTTTGCCGGCTGGCTGGGCAAGCGCTATACCAAGAAATACCTGCTGGCCGGGATCTATACCCTGCGCACCATCGCCGCCGCCGCGTTCATCCTGATGCCGATCACGCCCACCAGCGTCATTGTCTTTTCTCTGGTGATGGGCGGGTTGTGGCTGGCCACCGTGCCGCTGACCTCCGGCCTCGTCGCCTATATCTACGGGCTGCGCTACATGGGCACGCTTTACGGCTTCGTGTTCCTGAGCCACCAGATCGGCTCGTTCCTGGGCGTCTGGCTGGGCGGCAAGATGTATGACATCTACGGCGACTACACGCTGGTCTGGTGGGTCGGCGTGGGCGTCGGCGCCTTCAGCGCGCTGATCCACCTGCCGGTGCGCGAGGCGCCGGCGCGGCTGGCTTCGGCCTGACGACAGGTTTTTGCTTGACTGGTCAATCAACAATCCCGACGCTTCCGCCGGGGTGCCCCAAACGCCCGCCAGAAAACAGGGAGAGTTCCATGACCCACGACCACATCGCCCGCCGCCTGCTGCTGGGCCTGACCGCATCCGCCCTGATCGCGCCTGCCGCCGTGGCGCAGGACGCGGCGCAGATGCCGCAATGCCAGGTCGGCGAATTCGCCATGGGCCTGCGCTATCAGCAGCAATCGGCCGAGGTCCGGGCGCTGCAATTGCAGGCCTTTGCGCTGGCGACCGAGCGGCTGGACGCCGCCGTCGCCAAGGCCGAGGATCCGGCCAGGCTGGCCGTCGTTACCGACCTGGACGAGACGGTGATCGACAACACCCCGCTTCTGGTGCGCGACATGCAGGCGTGCCACCAATACGACACCTGGGACACCTGGGGCTTCTGGGAGCGGGACGGCAAGCCCACGCTGATCCCCGGCGCCAGGGAGTTCCTGGACCATGCCGACAAGGCCGGGGTGGCGATCTATTACATCTCGGACCGTTTCGGCGAGAACAAGCCCTCGACCATCGCCACGCTGAACGAACTGGGCCTGCCGCAGGTTTCCGAGGATCATGTGCTGCTTTACGGCACCACCAAGGTCGAGCGGCGCGGCGTGGTGTCCGAGGACCATGAGATCGTCCTGCTGCTGGGCGATACGCTGCACGATTTCGACGGCGTGTTCCACAAGGCCGATACCGCGACCAAGCGCGAAAAGGTGGACGAGAACCGGGCGCATTTCGGCGTGGACTGGATCGTGCTGCCCAACGCGACCTATGGCGAATGGAGCGAGGCGCCCCTGACCGCCTGGGACGCCGAGCTGAAGACCGAATAGCCGCATCCGCCCAGTTCAGCCCGATCCGGCTTGGGTAGGCGGGCGGGTCGTGAAGCGTTCGGGCAACCCCGCGGCAAATCCGCCGCGGGGCCATTGCGTCCCGCCCGGCAATCGACAAGTCTCGGCCCGTCGGATCGGAGGGGGGCGCTTCATGCGCGCATTGCTGTCGGGGGGGATCATCAGCCTGATCCTGGCCTATACGCTCAGTCAGTTCTATCGCGCCTTCCTGGCCGTGCTGTCGCCGGTCCTGCAGGCTGAACTGGGCGCGGGGCCCGAGGATCTGGCGATTTCCTCGGGCATGTGGTTCCTGACCTTCGCGCTGATGCAGATCCCCATCGGCGGGGCGCTGGACCGCATCGGCCCGCGCCGCACGGTGGCCGTGCTGCTGGCCCTGGGCGGCGGGGGCGGGGCGGCGGTCTTTGCGCTGGCGCAGGCGCCGTGGCATCTGCATGTCGCGCTGGCGCTGATGGGGATCGGCTGCGCGCCGGCGCTGATGGGCAGCTATTACATCTTTGCCCGCAACTATCCTACAGCGCTGTTCGGGACATTGGCCGGGGCGGCGGTGGGCTTCGGCTCGCTGGGCAATATCCTGGGCGCCGCGCCGCTGGTCTGGGCGACCGAGGCCTTCGGCTGGCGCGAGACGCTATGGGCGCTGGCCGCGGTCACGCTGGCGGTGGCGCTGGCGATCCTGGCCTTTACCCGCGACCCCGAGCGGCTGGCCGCCACCGCGCCGCGCGGATCGCTGGCCGAGATCCTGCGGCTGCGGCCGCTATGGTTCATCCTGCCGCTGTTTTCGGTGAACTATGCCGCCTCGGCCGCGATCCGCGGCCTTTGGGCCGGCCCCTACATGGCCGAGGTGCATGGCGCCTCGGACCAGTTGATCGGCTGGGCGACGCTGGCGATGGGCGTCGCCATGGTGGTCGGCAATTTCCTGGTCGGGCCGGCGACGCGGCTGGTGGGCTCGATCCGCAGGCTGGCGCTGATCGCCAACGGCGCCGGCGTGGCGGTGATGGCCGGGCTGTGGCTGTTTCCCGCCGAGGGCGTCGCGCTGTCGGTGGCATTCCTGGCTTTGGTCGGGCTGTCGGGTGCGACCTATACCGTGCTGATGGCGCATGGCCGCGCCTTTCTGCCCCCGCATCTGGTGGGGCGGGGCGTGACCTTCCTCAACATGTTCTCGATCGGCGGGGCAGGGGTGCTGCAATTCACCTCGCGCCCGGTCTATCGCTGGGCCAGCGCGCAAGGCAGCGCGGCCGAGGCATACTCGACCCTGTTCCTGTTCTTCCTGATTCCGCTTACGGTGGGGTTCCTGCTGTATTTCCTGACGCCCGAGACACCCGATGCCTGAAATGCCCGCCGACCGGATCGACGTGGTCGCCCCGAACCTGAAGCGCCGCCTGTCGGGCGTCACGGCGACCGTGGTGCGGCTGATCCCGGTGCAGGCAGGGATGATCGGCATCGCCACCACCGGCCCCGGCCTGCCGCCCGGCCTGCCGCATATCCCGCTGGCCCGCGCCGCGCTGTTGCCGCGCGACCGCTGGCGGGTCTGGCACGCGCGCCGCAATACCGAGATGGCGCTGGGGCTGATCCTGCGGCATGTGCTGCGGCGGCGCTATCGGCTGCTCTTCACCTCGGCCTCGCAGCGCCGGCACAGCCGCTATACGAAATGGCTGATCTCGCAGATGGACGCGCTGGTGGCAACCTCGGCCAGGGGTGCGGCCTATCTGGACCACCCCGCCCGCGTCATCCACCACGGCATCGACACCGACGGCTTCGCACCCCCGGCCGACCGGGCCGCGCTGCGCTCAAGCCTGGGCCTGCCGCCGGATCAGGTTCTGGTCGGCTGCTACGGCCGCATCCGCGCGCAAAAGGGCACCGGCGATTTCGTGCAGGCGATGCTGGCGCTGCTGCCTTCGCGCCCCGGCGTGACCGCGCTGGTCATGGGCCGGGCGACGGAAAAGCACCGCACCTATCTGGCCGCGCTCAAGGCGCAGGTGGCCGAGGCGGGCCTGTCCCAGCGCATCCTGTTTCCGCCCGAGGTGCCGGTGGACCGGATGGCGGCGTGGTATGGCGCGCTGGACCTCTATGTCGCGCCTCAGCGATGGGAGGGCTTCGGCCTGACCCCGCTGGAGGCCATGTCCTGCGGCGTGCCGGTGGTGGCGACGCGCGTCGGCGCCTTCGAGGAACTGGTCGCGGACGGCGTGACCGGCAGCCTGATCCCGCCCGAGGACCAGCCCGCCATGCAGGCGGCCATCGCGCGCTGGCTGGACGATCCCTCCGCCCGCCATGCCGCAGGACAGGCGGCACGCGCCCATGTCGAGGCGAATCACGCCATCGAAACCGAGGCCCGCGCCCTGGTCGAAGTCTATCGCGGGCTGCTTTCGTGAACCGCCTCGGCTTCCTGATTGCCCGCACCCTGCGGGACGAGGGCGCGCTGCAACGCCTCTCGGCGCCGCAATCCGCGGTGCTGGGCGATCTGGCGGGCAAGCGCATCGCGCTGGTCGGCAATGCCCGCGCGCTGGCCGATACCCGGCACGGCGCACAGATCGACGCCGCCGATCTGGTGATCCGCATCAACCGCGCGCCGATACCCTCGGCCGAAAGCCATGGCAGCCGCACGGACTGGCTGGCGCTGGCCGTGCGGCTTTCCGCAGCCGACCGCACCCGCCTGGCACCCACCCGCGTCCTGTGGATGTCGCCCAAGCGCAAGCGGCTGGACTGGCGGACGGCGACCAGCCCCGGCTTCTACCTGCATCCGCTTGCGGATTATCAGGCACTCAAGGCCCGGCTGGGCGCCCCGCCCACCACCGGCGCCATGATGATCGACCTGATCGCGCGCTCGGACATGGCACGGCTGGAGCTTTACGGCTTCGATTTCTTCGCTTCGCTCTCGCTGTCGGGCCGGCGAACCGCCGACCAGGTTCCCCATGATTTCAAAGGGGAATCCGAATGGGTGCATAAGTTGATGCTGGCAGATCGCCGAATTGCTCGGCATTAAGCCGAAATCCTGCCAGATCAGCGGGCGTTTTGACGAAATCTCGCTTTCCCTTTTCCGCAATACCCCCTATATCGCGGCGTCCTTTGTTGAAGGAGACCCCAATGGGCTACAAGGTCGTTGTCGCCGGCGCCACGGGGAACGTGGGCCGTGAAATGCTGAACATCCTGGCCGAGCGCCAGTTTCCTGCTGATGAGGTTGTCGCTCTGGCTTCGCGCCGGAGCCTTGGCACTGAGGTCAGCTATGGCGACAAAACCTTGAAATGCAAGGATATCGAGGGGTTCGACTTTACCGGCTACGACATCGCGCTGTTTGCCATCGGCTCGGACGCGACTAAGACCTATGCGCCCATCGCCGCATCGCAGGGCTGCGTGGTGATCGACAACTCGTCGCTTTACCGCTACGACCCCGAGATCCCGCTGGTCGTGCCCGAGGTGAACCCGGATGCGGTCGAGGATTACCGCAACAAGATGATCATCGCGAACCCCAACTGCTCGACCGCGCAGATGGTGGTGGCGCTGAAGCCGCTGCATGATCGCGCCCGCATCAAGCGCGTCGTCGTCTCGACCTACCAGTCGGTCTCGGGTGCCGGCAAGGAGGGCATGGACGAGCTGTGGAACCAGACCAAGGGCGTCTATGTCCCGGGTCAGGAAGTCGAGCCGAAGAAGTTCCAGAAGCAGATCGCCTTCAACGTGATCCCGCAGATCGACGTGTTCATGGACAGCGGCGACACCAAGGAAGAATGGAAGATGGTGGCCGAGACCAAGAAGATCGTCGATCCGGCGATCAAGGTCACGGCGACCTGCGTGCGCGTGCCGGTCTTCGTCGGCCATTCGGAATCGGTGAACATCGAGTTCGAGGACTTCCTGGACGAGGACGAGGCCCGCGACATCCTGCGCGAGGCGCCGGGCATCCTGGTCATCGACAAACGTGAGCCGGGCGGCTACTCGACCCCGGTGGAATGCGTGGGCGATTTCGCCACCTTCGTCAGCCGCATCCGCCAGGACGTGACGGTGGAAAACGGCCTGAACATGTGGATCGTCAGCGACAACCTGCGCAAGGGCGCGGCGCTGAACGCGGTGCAGATCGCCGAGCTTCTGGGCAATCGCTGCCTCAAGAAGGGCTGATCCCAAACGGATATGTGAGGGCGTCCCCCGGGGCGCCCTCTTGCATTTCCGGCGCCCCTCGCTGACCTTGGCCCGGTCATGACAAGGGGGTCCGATGCGCCATCTTCTGATATCCACCGCCATCCTGCTGGCCAGTCCCGCGCTGGCCGACCGGATCGAGACGACCGCCCGCGTCACCGATGTCACCGTCTATCCCTGGGGTGCCGGCGTCACGCGCGAGGCCAGCCTGGACCTGCCCGCCGGCGCGCATGAGCTGGTGATCCCCGGCATCCCGGAAGGCATCGACGCCTCGAGCCTGCGCATTTCGGCCGAGGGTGCGGTGATCGGCGCGACCGGCTTCCAGCAGGAACGCGCCCTGCCCGAAACCCCGGCGAAATCCCCCGAATTGCGCACCGCCGAGGAAGAGGTCCGCCGCCTGAAAGCCGCGCTGGCCGAACGCGATGCCGGCGTGGCCGAGATCAAGGCCCGGGCCGAGGCGGCCGAGGACACCATCGCATTCCTGATGAAACTGGCCGAATCCGACGCCGCCGGCACCGGCGACATCGCGGCGCTGACCCGCTCGGTGGGCGAGCAGTTGCTGCAAGCGCGCCAGACCGCGATCCGCGCCGAACTCGAGGCCGAGGCCGCCGATGCGGGGCGCGAGGAACTGGCCGAGGAACTCGCCCGCGCCGAAGCCCGGCTCGAGGCCCTGCGCGGCCCGGATTCCGAACGCGGCGCGCTGGTGATCGCAGTGCAGGGGCAGGGCCAGCCTGCCCGCATCCGCATCACCAGCCTGACCGGCCAGGCAAGCTGGGAGCCGGTCTATGACCTGTCCTTGCAGCGCAAGGAAGGCAAGCTGCGGCTGGATCGCGAATTGCTGGTGCGGCAGAATACCGGCGAGGACTGGCGCGGCGTGCATCTGGTGCTGTCCACTGCGCGGCCGATGGACCAGTCGGCGCCCAGCGAATTGCAGCCCGATTTCCCGCGCATCGGCGATCCCGAGGCCAAGCTTTACAGCCGCTCGGCCGCGCCCATGGCCGAGCAGGCCGTCATGGATTCGATGGAGCGCGCCTATCCCGCATCGGCACCCGAGCCCGGGATCGCCGGCTCGGCCCTGGCCGGCATGGTGGGCGAGACCGTGGTCTATGACTATCCGACGCCGGTGGACATGCGCGACGGCGCCGATGCGCTGCGCCTGCCGCTGGATTCGCACGAACTGGCGCCCGAGATCGTCGCCGAGGCGGTGCCGCGCCGCGACGACAGCGCCTATCTGGTTGCCGATACGGTGAATTCGACCGGGGCGGTGATCCTGCCGGGCGACGCGACCTTCTATGCCGATGGCGCCATGGTCGGACGCGGCGCGCTGGAACTGACCGCCGCCGGCGACGACATGAAGCTGGGCTTCGGGCCGCTGACCGGCATCAAGCTGGAGCGCCGCATTCCCGACGAGATCGAGGGCAATCGCGGGCTGATCTCGAAATCCTCGGAGCGCCGGGAAACCGCGATCCTGCGCCTGCGCAACCTGACGGGCGAGGAATGGCCGCTGCGGGTGATCGACCGCGTGCCGGTTTCGACCCAGGAAAACCTGCGCATCGACTGGTCCGCCGATCCCAGCCCCGACGAGACCGATCCCGACGGCAAGCGCGGGCTGCTGGTCTGGAACGGCAAGATCGCCGCGGGCGAGGAACGCGTCATCACCCTGACCACCTCGCTGCGCTGGCCCGAGGGGCAGACGCTGATCGCCGGCGACTGACGGCACTTCGCCTGCTGCCGGCAAGGGATTGCAAGGCCCACCCCGCAGGGTGGCGGCCAGCGCATCTTGCCGCGAGCCGCGCCTTGCCCCGATGTCGCCGGCACCCGCCGCGAATGCCCCCTGCGACATCTGGCGTGGGCTGGCCCACGTCGCGCCGGCGAAAAGCCGCGAAGGGCAGCCCTGGCACGCCTAAAGCGCCAGTTCGCCGCGCTCCAGCGCCTCGGCCAGCCGGTCCACGGCCTCGGCCAGGCGCTCATCGACCAGATGCAGATATTGCGTCCAGTCCGAGAGCTGCGCCAGTTCCTCGGCCCCGTCCGAAATACCGCGCAGCCCGATCAGCGGTAGGCCGAAACGCTGGCAGGCGCGCAGCACCGCAAAGCTTTCCATATCGACCATCTCGGCGGCGATCGCGTCGTAGCCGGCACCGCTGACGATACTGGCCCCGGTTGCCAGGCTGGCCGAGGAGATGCCCGGAATTTGCAAGGGCAGGTCGACGCGCACGGGCAGGCCCAGCAGCGGCGTCTCGCCCCGGGCGAAACCCAGGGCCGAGGCGTCCATGTCGCGATATTCCAGCGAGGCGACCTGATAGACGCCCAATTGCTGCAACCGGCGGGAGCCGGCCGAACCCAGCGAGACCACCAGTTCGGGCAACTCATCCCGCGCGGCCAGCCGCGACAGCGCCGCGGTCAGTTCGACCGCCGCCTCGACCGGCCCGACGCCGGTCATCAGCGGCGAGATCCGCGCGCGCAGCTGCGGCCCATATTCCGCATCCAGCGCCATGACGAACAGCACCCGCCGCCCGGCCAGAAGATCGGGGTCCACCGTCATGACCATAGTCCCGTGTCCGCCATTCGTCCGATTGCCACCATGATCCCCTCCGACAGGTTTTGCCAAGGGAAGCGCAGCCGGGCGGGCAGGGCAAGAGCGGCGCGATCATCCGGTCAGGGCGCGTGACATCGCGGCACGTTCGGCCGGCTCGGGATCATGTGCGGCGCGGGGCGCATCGCGCCCGACCGGCAGGCTCGGCACCGGGGCGGCAAAGCTCAGCAGCAGGCGGGCACCGGACAGCCCGCGCAGCCCCCAGGACAACAACCCGCCCGCCGGCCCCGCCATGGCACCGCGCAAGGGCTGGTCCGGCAGGGCAGTATTCAGCGCATCGCGCAGGGCGGCAAGGCCGGGGCTTGCACCGCAGGCATCGGTCCAGACCTGGACATGCCCCTCCAGCGTGCCGGGCGCCGCCGCACCCCACAGATCGGCATAGCGGCGGTTCGAGATCAGCAGATCGCCATTGGCGCCAAAGACCGCCACCGCATCCTCCAGCGCATCCAGCACCTCGGCACCCAGCGACAGGTCGGCGCGGAACTTGCGGGTCAGCGAGATTTCCGAGGTGATGTCCTCGAACAGAAAGGCCACCGCGCCGTCGGGATGGGGCCGTCCGGTCACGCGATAGGTCTGCCCGCCGGGCAGCGACCACATCTCGACGTGATGCCCCGAGGACGCCGCGGCCTCCAGCGTGTTCATCTGGTTGCGCCAACTGCGATAATCCTTGGGCTCGGGCACCATCCGCGCCTCGCGCAGCCGGTCCAGAAAGGCGTAAAGCGTCGGCCGCGCGGTCAGGAACCCGGTCGCAAGCCCCGTCAGGTCGATCAGTGCCGGATTGAACAGTTGCAGGTTGCGATCGCGGTCAAAGATCGCCAACCCGATGGGCAGGTCGGCAAAGGTCTTGGTCAGGGTCTGGACGAATTCGCGCAACGAGCGTTCCGCCCGGACCGCCGCATCGGCGGGCAGGGCGATGGCAACGGTCTGCCCGCCGATTTCGTGCAGGTGGCAATCATACCAGCGGCTCTGCCCGTCATGGTCGACCTGCATCCGCCGCGCCCCGCCCGAGGTGGCGGGCTGGACCGGCCGCGCCGACAGGTCGATGATCCGGGGCAGGGGCCAGACCGTCTGTCCCCGCGCCTTGGCCTCGGCCAGGTTCAGATAGGCCGAATTGGCCCAGGTGACCTGACCTTGCGGATCCTGCCGCCAGGCCAGCATCGGCGAATGGTCCATGGCGCTGCGCAGGATTTCCAGCTCCTGCTCCATGGCGCGCAGGGACAGGGAATCGACCAGGATACCGGCATCCTCGGCCGCCGGGTCGGCCAGTGTCAGGCGCAGCAGGCCATCGCCCAGATCATCGGCCAAGAGCCGCAACGGGCTGTCGCCGGCGCGCTCCTTCAGCTCGATCCGCGCGGCGTCGCCCAGATCGGGCAGCAGCGCGCCGAATTCCGGCAGGCGCATGCACAACCATGAACTCAGCCGCTGCCAGTCTCCCTCGCCCGGCAAGCTGGCCAACAGGGCGCGGGCCGGCGAGGTCGCATCGACCAGCACCCCGTCGCGAAACAGGAAGACGGTCGGCTCAAGCCCGCGTTCCAGCCCGCGCGCCGTGCCTGCCCCGGCAAGGCGCCGATCCATAAGCCGGGTCAAGGCCAAGGCCGGCAAGACCGCCAGCACCGCCGCCGCAAAGGCGATAAGGAAATGCACAACCATCGGAACATCCCTGAACGATACAGTCGGATACAACTATAGCGGGATGTTTTAAGAAGTGGTTAACGCGGCCGGAGATCAGGCCAGTATCTCGGGGTTCGGTCCCAACGGTGCGCGATTTCCGGTCTCGATCACCTCGCGCGGCCAGGTGACGACGACCTCGGCGCCGCCCTGCGCCCCGTTGGCAAAGCGCAGCCGCGCACCCGAGCGCTCCAGCAGAGCCTTGGCGATGAACAGGCCCAGGCCCATGCCTTCATAGCTGCGCCCGTCCTCGGCCCGGGGGCGGGTGGTCAGGAAGGGGCTGCCGATGCGCGGCAACAGCGCGGGCGGAAAGCCCGGCCCGTCATCGGCGACCCGCACCCAAAGATCGCGGCGGTCGGCGCCGGTCTCGACGGTCACGCTGCGGGCGGCGAAATCGACGGCGTTCTGGATCAGGTTGCGCAGCCCGTGGATCACGGCGGCATCGCGCTGGACGATCAGCGGCTCGGAGGCCGGCAGCACCACGATCTCGGCGCCGCGTCCGTGATGGGGCGCAGCGGCCTCGGCCAGCACCTCGATCAGCGGAGCCGAGCGGATCAGCAGGTCGTCGCGCCCGGCGCTGCCCATGGATTTCAGGATGTCGCGGCAACGGTCCGCCGACTGGCGCAGCAAGGCGACATCCTCGGCCAGATCCTCGCGCTCGGGCAGGGCCTCGGCCAGTTCGTCGGCCAGTTCGGCGCCGACCAGCTTGATCGTGGCCAGCGGCGTGCCCAGTTCATGCGCCGCGGCGGCGACCACGCCGCCCAGATGTTGCAGCCTCTGTTCCCGCTCCAGTGCCAGGCGGGCGGCGAACAGCGCATCCGAGGTGGCGCTGACCTCGGCGGCGACCAGCCGGGCATAGCCGGAAAAGAACACCGCGCCGATCACGATGGCGAACCAGTGCCCGACCAGCAGCGGCTCGCGCAGCGTGACCAGCCCGCCCGACCCGAAGGTCAGCGGCTGGGCGCAGACCGCCGCCAGCGTCACCATCAGGAAGGTGGCGGCACCCAGCGCCAGCAAATGCCGGGGCGGCAGGGCGGTCGCCGCGACCGTCACCGGCACCAGCAGAAGCAACGCAAAGGGATTGGCAAGCCCGCCGGTCAGCGCCAGCAAGGCCGCCACCTGCCCCAGGTCGAAACCCAGCTGCCAAGCCGCCTCGCGTGCCGAGATGCGCCGGTCCGGCCGTGCCGTCAGCGCCAGGTTCAGCGCCACCGCCAGCCCGATCACCGCCAGCACCGCCGCCAGCGGGAAGCCGGCTCCGATCAGCAGCGCGACGCCCACGGCCGCCAACTGGCCCGCGATCGCCACCCAGCGCAACAGGATCAGGGTGCGCAGGCGGATCGGCTCGGGGGCCGGCTGGCCGGGAAAAAGGTCGATGCGGTGGGAAACAAGGCCGAATGGCACGCTGGGTCTTTCTGTTGGAGGACGGGCTTTTGCATTGATACCCATGGCCGGATGCGCGATCAATGCGCCCACGGACTGGAGATGCGCCGGATGGGCAAAGACAGAACGATCCTGATCCTCGGCAGCCTCACTGCGGTGATGGTGCTGGTGACGGGCTGGCTGTGGCTGTCGCGCGGCGAGGCCGATCCCTTCGCCCCCTGCCGCAAGGGCGTGGCGCAGGGCGGGCTGGACGGTCTGGGTGCGCCCTTCGAGTTGACGGACCAGAACGGCCGACGGGTCAGCGACCGGCAAGTGCTGGCAAAACCGGCGCTGCTGTATTTCGGATATACCTATTGCCCGGATGTCTGCCCGCTGGACAGCGCCCGCAATGCCGAGGCGGTGGCGATGCTGGAAGAACAGGGAATGCAGGTCACGCCGGTCTTCATTTCCGTCGATCCGAAACGCGACACCCCCGAGGTGCTGCGCGATTTTGCCGGGGCCATGCATGAGCGAATGATCGGATTGACCGGAACCGCAGCGGAAATCGATGCCGTATCGAAAGCCTGGCGGAACTATTACAAGCTGAATGATCAGGAGGACCCCGAGAACTATCTGGTCGATCACATGACCAATACCTATCTTGTGATTCCCGGCTCCGGGACCGTCGAACTCTTCGGCCGTGAGCTTTCCGCCCAGGATCTGGCGGAACGCGCCGCCTGTTTCATTGACGCTGCGTCAAGCACCGGGGTTTGACCGAATGGGCAAAACACTCTAATCAACAGTGAACTTTCAAGGGCAAGTGAATATGGCAGAGGATTACCAAATCGGCCCCGACCCCAGCCTTCTGCTGGTCGATGACGACGAGATCTTTCTGAACCGTCTGGCCCGTGCGATGGAAAAACGTGGCTTCGCCGTCACCCGCGCCGCCTCGGTCGCCGAGGCCCGCGCCGCGGTGGCCGAGCACGCGCCCGCCCATGCGGTCGTCGACCTGCGGCTTGAGGATGGCAATGGGCTTGATGTGGTCGATGCCCTGCGCGAGGCGCGCGAGGATACCCGGATCGTCGTCCTGACCGGCTATGGCGCCATCGCGACGGCGGTGGCCGCGGTCAAGATGGGTGCGACGGATTATCTGTCGAAGCCGGCGGATGCCGATGACGTGACCCGCGCGCTTCTGGCGCGGGGCGACACATTGCCGCCCCCGCCGGAAACGCCGATGTCGGCCGACCGCGTACGTTGGGAGCATATCCAGCGCGTCTATGAGCAATGCGACCGCAATGTCAGCGAAACGGCGCGGCGCCTGCATATGCACCGACGGACCTTGCAGCGGATTTTGGCCAAACGCAGCCCGCGTTAATAATCTGGTTCTCAAAAAAGATTGCAATTCATATTGGAATGCAAATATTGGGGACACAGACTGCCAAAACCAAGGATAACGATATGAGCATCGAACTGGACGCCATGTCCTTGCGCGAACTCCGGGATCTGCGCAACAAGCTCGACCGCGCCATTTCCACCTTCGAGGATCGTCGCAAGCGCGAGGCGCTGGCGGCGGCCGAAAGTGCCGCGCGCGAATATGGCTTCAACCTGGCCGAGCTGACGATCGCCAAGCAAGCACGCAGCAAGGTTGCGCCCAAATACGCAAATCCCGCCGATCCGTCGCAAACCTGGACCGGGCGTGGCCGCAAACCGCGCTGGGTGCAGGAGGCGCTGGATACCGGCAAAAAACTGGAAGAGATGGAAATCTGAGCCCGTTTCCCCCGCATCCCTGATGCGGGGTTTTTCTTTCCGGGATCACGATTTCCGGTCCATTTCCGCAATAAGCTGGGAAAAGCGCGACAAATAGGCGTTGCGGGTTTCCAGTGGCGGGCGCAGCCGTATTTCCAACCCCTGCAGCAATTCGGGCCGGGGCGCGGGGAACAGGCGATCCGCCTCGGCCCTGGAGAACCCGGCGATCTGCACGGCCTCCAGCCAGGCCGAGATCCGGTCGGCGCGCTTGATCGCGCGCTTCACCGTCGCGGGCAATTGCGCCGGCAGGCCGAAACGGCGGTGGATCGCCGCCGCCAGCCGCGCGTCCATTTCGCCGTATTCCCGGCCAAGCGCCGCCTTGACCGGAGAGATCATGTCGCCGATCACATATTCGGGCGCATCATGCAGCAACGCCGCCAGCCGCCAGCGCGGCTCGCAATCGGGATTGGCGCGGGTGTGGATCTCTTCGACCAGCAGCGAATGCTCGGCCACGGTATAGGCCCAGTCGCCATGGGTCTGGCCGTTCCAGCGCGCGACGAAGGCCAGGCCATGGGCGATGTCGCCGATCTCGATATCCACCGGCGTCGGGTCCAGAAGGTCCAGCCTGCGCCCCGACAGCATCCTTTGCCAGGCCCGTTTCGCGCCTTTCGCCATGCCGTTCTCCGTCATTTTCCCCGCGAAGCTAGCCCCTTCGCGCAGGCCGCGCCAGCACCGCATCGGCAGCGGCGGCGGACAGCGAAAAGCCCGCGGCCTTGGGGACCGCGGGCGGAAACGGGTCGATCTCACGCAGAAGTGATCGTCTCAGGACAGCGGCTGGTCGGCGGGCCGCTGGGCCTGCGTCCGGCGCGCGATCTCTTGCCGGTAAAGCGCCACGAAATCCACCGGGTCCATGTTGAAGGGCGGGAAGCCGCCGTCGCGGGTCATGTCCGAGACGATGCGCCGCACGAACGGGAACATCATGCGCGGGCATTCGATCATCAGGAAGGGGTGCAACTGGTCTTCGGGCACGCCCTCGACATGGAAGATGCCGCCGTAATCCAGCTCGCACAGGAACAAGGGCGATTTATCCGTGGCGTTCGAGGACTGCACGCGGAACTTGCTGATCACCTCATACTGGTGCTCGGCCGGGCGTTTGCGGGCATCCAGGCTGACCTGCACGCTGATTTCCGGCTGCACATCGCCCGAGGGCAGGCCCTTCTGCGCCACCGCGTTCTCAAAGGACAGGTCGCGGATATACTGCGTCAGGATCTGCAACCGCACGGCCGGCTGGGCGGCATTCTGCCCGGGATTCTGGGCCTCGGGCGCGGCGGCGCCGCTGTTGTTCTCGTCGCTCATGGAATTCTCCTCGGATCTGACGGGGTTCTAGCACCCCGCCGCCCGGCGCTCAATGCCGGGTCCAGCCCGAATTGCCGCGCCGCGTAGACTGCTCGCCCGTGCCGTCGCCCTGGTCGGTCAGCCCTTCGCGCACCGGGCCGGGCGGGTCGTCCTGCACCGAGTATTCGCCGTCGATCACCCCTTCGTCGCGCCAGCCGGGACCGCGGCGAAAGCCCGCTGGATCGGCACCGAAATCGCCTTCGGCCCCATAGCCCTGCCGATAGCTGAAGCCGCTGCCCGAGACCTGCACCCGCGACGCCATCTGCCGCAGGATCAGGCTGCGCACTGCCGGAATCAGCAGCAAAAGCCCCAATGCGCTGGTGAACAGCCCCGGCACCACCATCAGCAGCCCGGCGATCATGACCAGCGCGCCATGCGCCATCGGCCGGCCCGGATCGCGGAATTCCTGCATGGCGCGCTGCACGTCCAGCGCCGCGCGCGCACCCTGATGCCGCATCACCGCCGCACCGGCCACGGCCGAGGCCAGGACCAGCGCAATCGTGGGCAGGACGCCGATCACGCCCCCCACCTGGATGAACAGCGCGATCTCGACGATCGGCAGGATCACGAAAGGCAACAGCAGCCACATAACGCCTTTTTCCTCCGGCACTTCTATTTCCGGCACAAAACTGGACTTGGGCCGGTCTCCACCCTACATAAGCATGCGAAAGCGCCGATACAAAGCTCGTTAGGTCCGTTGATGTCGAACCCCCTGCTGCAACTGCTCGTCCTCGCGGCGATTGCCGTATTCCTGATCCTGCGCCTGCGCGGGGTTCTTGGCACGCGTGACGGGTTCGAATCGCCGCGCATACCCGAGGAGCCGGTGCAGCGCCGCCGCTTCGACGTGATCGACGGGACCGCCGAGGCGGGCGACAGCGACATCACCGACCATGCCGAACCCGGCAGCCCCGCAGCCAAGGCCCTGGCCGAGATGAAGCGGATCGAGCCCGATTTCGCCGTGGGTCCGTTCCTGTCGGGCGCGAAATCCGCCTATGAGATGATCCTGATGGCTTTCGAGCGCGGCGATCTGTCCGAGGTGCGCGGCTTTCTGGCGCCGCCGGTGGCCGAGGCTTTCGAGTCGGTGATCGAGGATCGCAAGGCCCGCAACCTGACCACCGAGGCGCAGTTCCTGGGCACCCGCGAAACCGCGCTGGCCGGGGCCGAGTTCACCCCCGCCACCGGCATGGCCGAGCTTTCGGTGCGCTTCGTCGGCGAGATGATCGTCGCCACCCGCGACGCCGACGGCAATGTGATCGAAGGCGATCCCAAGGCCGCCCGCAAGCAGCGCGACACCTGGACTTTTGCCCGCCGCATGGGTCAGGACGACCCGAACTGGCAACTGGTCGCCACGGCCTGATCCATGGCACGCCGGCGAGGACTCTCGGCCGAGGACAAGGCCCTGTGGTCCCGCGTCGCCGCAACGGCCGTGGCGCTGCACCCGGCACGCAAGCAGGCCGAACCTGCGCCCGAGCCCAGACCCCTGAAAAAGCCGCCCGCCATGCCGCAAGCCACGCCGCAAATCGCACCGCTGCCGCTGGCCGGGCTGCGGATCGGCGGCAAGCCCAGCGCCGGCACGACCCGTCTCGACCTGTCGCCGCCCCCGCGCGAGGCGCTGCACGCCCAGCCCTTGCGCATGGATCACAAGACCCATCGCCAGATGAGCCGCGGCAAGCTCGTGCCCGAAGCTCGGATCGACCTGCACGGCATGACGCTGGCCGTTGCCCAGCCGGTGCTGACCCGCTTCATCCTGCAGGCCCGGGCCGAGGGACGGCGGCTGGTCCTGGTCATCACCGGCAAGGGGCGCGAGGGCGGGCCGGATGCGCCGCTGCCGGTCAGGCCCGGCGCGCTGCGCCACAACGTGCCGCATTGGCTGCACATGCCGCCGCTGAATGCCATGGTGCTGCAGGTCCGCCCCGCGCATCGCCGCCATGGCGGCGAGGGCGCATATTACGTCTATCTGCGGCGCTAGAAGGCCGGCGAGATCACGATCTGCGCCGCCCGCTCGGCACGCAGCGCCGCACGGGTCAGCGGCCCGACCCCGCCGCCCACGTCCGAGGAAAACACGCTGTTCAGCTCCTGCGCCTGCGACAGGATGCGCAGCAGCGCCGGCGAGGTCGCGACGTTGAAATGCCCGTCCCCGGTCGAAAAGGCGCCGACATCGACCAGCATCACCGGCAGGTCCGCCACCGGCCCGGCATCGGTCAGGCTGCCCAACCGCACCGGCTCGGCCGAGATCAGCGCCGAAAGGTTCAGCGCCCGATCCCGCCCCGAAGTGAAGATGACGAAGGGCTGCGGCAGCCTGCCGATGGCCCGCACCTGTGTGCGAAAGACCCCGACATCGATATCGGGCGACAACAGCACCACCGCGCCGATCCGGTCCAGGGTGCGGCGCTCGCCCGCGATGGCCATCTGGCGCAGGCTCTCCATCAGCAGCAGGGCGCCCATGGAATGCCCGACCAGGATCGCCTTGCCGCCGCCGGCTTCGGCAGCGATGCCGATGCTGCGTGCAAGTCCGTCGCGCGAATAAAGCACGCTGTCGCGATCCGCCGCATAGGCCAGCGGCTGCCCGCGCGATGGCCATGAAAAATGCAGCGGCACGCCGGGCAGGCTCAGGTCGCGCTCGATCTGGGCAAAGCGATACAGCCCCTCGGCAAAGGTGTTGTTGTAGCCATGCACGAACAGCACCACATCGCGGTCGCCCGCCGGCCGCGCGGCAATGGCGCGGCGCAGATCGGCCTGGAAATCCGCGGGCCGGGCAAAGCGGGCATATTCCGCGACCAGGAAATCCCGCTGCGGATCGGGTTTCGCGCCCTGGCGGGGATAGGTAATCGAGCCGGGCCGGCGCTCGGGCGGGACCGAGACATCGACCCGGCCGAAGCTGACCCCCTCCTGCCGGCTGCCGTCGGGGGTGCGGTTGGTGGCGACATAGATGCGCTCGACATGGCCCACCCGCGCCGCCTCCGGCGCGACGGTGATCTCGCCCCGCGGCGCGCAGGCCGGCAGCAACAGCAGCAACGCAACAAGAATCCGCCCCGGCATGTCCCCCGCCCTTTGGTGGTATGCGGGCGACAATGCCACCGCCGCGCACGGCGGAAAAGCCCTCAGCCGTAATTCGCCTTGGGTCCTGCGAACCACCAGATGATGAAGCCCAGAACCGGCAGGATCGCCACCAGCGCGATCCAGACCAGCTTGGTGGTCATGGTCTCGTTCGTGTTGATGATCGAGGCGATGGCCCAGACATCCAGCACGAAGATGATGATTCCAAATATATAACTCATGGGCGTTCCCGTCCGTTGACCTGCCGGCACAACGGACGGGACCACGCCGCGGTTCCCTCAGAGCACATAGCGCGAAAGATCGGTCGAGCGCGAAAGATCGCCCAGATGCTTCTCGACGAAGGCCGCGTCCACCACCACCGTCTCGCCCGAACGGTCCGGCGCGCTGAAGGAAAGCTCCTCGAACACCCGTTCGATGACGGTATAAAGCCGCCGCGCACCGATATTCTCGACCGATCCGTTCACCTCGGCCGCGATGCGCGCCAGCGCCCGGATGCCGTCCTGGGTGAACTGGACCGTCACGCCCTCGGTGGCCATCAGCGCGGTATATTGCCGGGTCAGGGCGTTGTCGGTCTCGGTCAGGATGCGGATGAAATCCTCTTCGGTCAGCGCCCGCAGCTCGACCCGGATCGGCAGCCGGCCCTGAAGCTCGGGCAACAGGTCCGAGGGCTTGGCGATATGGAAGGCGCCGCTGGCGATGAACAGGATATGGTCGGTCCTGACCGGCCCGTATTTCGTGGAAACCGTGGTGCCCTCGATCAGCGGCAACAGGTCGCGCTGCACACCCTCGCGGCTGACATCGCCGCCGCGGGCATCGGTGCGGGCAGCGACCTTGTCGATCTCGTCGATGAAGACGATGCCGTTCTCCTGCACCGCCTCCAGCGCCGCGGCCTTGACGGCCTCGTCGTCCAGAAGCTTGTCGGCCTCCTCCGCGATCAGCAGGTCATAGCTTTCCGCGACGCTCAGCTTGCGACGGACCCGCCGCCCGCCGAAAGCCTTCATCAGCCCCGACAGGTCCATCATGCCGCCCATGGGCTGTCCCGGCTGGCCGGGAATCTCCATCATGCCGAAGGGGCTGGAATTGTCCTGCAATTCCAGTTCGATCACCTTGTCGTCAAGTTCGCCGCGCTTCAGCTTGTCGCGGAACATCTCGCGGGTCTGCTCGCGCGCACCCTCGCCGGCCAAGGCGGCGACGACCCGGTCCTCGGCCGATTTGTGGGCACGCGCCTTGACCTCGTCGCGCATGCGCTCGCGGGTCTCGATGACGGCGGCATCGGCCAGGTCGCGGATGATCTGCTCGACATCGCGGCCGACATAGCCGACCTCGGTGAACTTGGTCGCCTCGACCTTCAGGAAGGGCGCACGCGCCAGCCTGGCCAGGCGGCGGCTGATCTCGGTCTTGCCGACGCCGGTCGGGCCGATCATCAGGATGTTCTTGGGATAGACCTCGTCGCGCAAGTCGTCGCCCAGCTGCCGCCGGCGCCAGCGATTGCGCAACGCCACGGCCACGGCGCGCTTGGCATCCCTTTGCCCGATGATGAAGCGATCCAGTTCGGACACGATTTCGCGCGGGGTCAGGTCGGACATTCGGGGCTCCTGTCTCATTCCGGCATCACTTAGAGCCGCCCCGCCGCCGTTTCAACCAAGCCGCCGGACCAGGGACCGCTAACCGCAACGGATCGAGCGCCGAAAAGCGCCCCGTCCCGGCTTTTTCCGTTTTCCAAATACCCCGGGGGACGCCCTGCAAGGGCGGGGGGCGGAGCCCCCTGACTACCCCAGAACCTCGACGGTCAGGTTCCCGTTGGTATAGACGCAGATATCCGCCGCGATCGCCATGGCCTTGCGCGCCACGGCCTCGGCATCCAGGTCGCTCTCCATCAGCCCGCGCGCCGCGGCCAGCGCGAAATTCCCGCCCGAGCCGATGGCGGCCACGTCATGCTCGGGCTCCAGCACGTCGCCGGCCCCCGTCACCACGAAGATGTCGCGCCCGTCGGTGACGATCAGCATGGCCTCCAGGTTGCGCAGATACTTGTCCATGCGCCAGTCCTTGGCCAGGTCGACGCAGGCCCGCGCCAGCTGGCCGGGCGCCGCCTCCAGCTTCTTCTCCAGCCGCTCCAGCAGGGTGAAGGCATCGGCGGTCGAGCCGGCAAAGCCCACCACCACCTCATGTCCGCCGGGGTTCAGCCGGCGCACCTTGCGCGCCGTGCCCTTCATCACCGTCTGGCCGACGCTGACCTGGCCGTCCCCGGCGACGACCACGCGGCCGGCCCGCCGAACGGCCAGGATGGTGGTGCCGTGCCAGCCGGGAAATTTGTCTTCGGACATGCTTCTCTCCGATCTCAGCCCTGCCGCGTCAGATATGGGCCGGGCCGCGCTTTCGCAACCCGCCCCCTTCCGCCACGCCGCGCCACCCGCTAGCTTGCCGGCCATGACCCATGCCCCCGTCCTGCGCGTCTATCTGGAAGGCTCGATGCTGGAAACCGCGCGCGCCGGCAGCTTCAACTTCATGAACGTACTGCGCCAGGCGGTGGAGGGCGCGGGCTGGCGCATCGAATGGCACCAGACCGGCGCCATGGCCCGCATGGCCGCGCCCTTGCGGGACGGATATGCGCTGTTTCACATGGAGGCGCCGACGCATGACCGCGCGCTGACCTTTCGCCGCGCCTATCACTATCCGTTCTGGCAGATCGAGCCGGTGCAGCAACGCTGGCGCTTTGCCGTGGCGCAAAGCCGCTACGATCCCGGCACGGTCGACTCGCAGGCCGCGCGCGCCTTTGCCCAGCGGCTGCACGACCGCGTGCTGCCCGGCCCGCCGCCCCGGCGCGGCGATACGGTCCTGGTGCCGCTGCAAGGCCATATCCGCCGCTGCCGCTCGTTCCAGACCATGAGCCCGATCGAAATGCTGGAAGCGGTCGCCGCCACCGGCCGGCCCACCATCGCCACGCTGCACCCAAGGGAAAGCTACGACGACGCCGACCATGCCGCGCTGGCCCGGCTGGCGACCCTTTACCCTAACCTGCGGATCGGCGGCGACACCGCGCGGCTGATCCGCGACTGCGCCTTTGTCGCGACGCAAAACAGCGCGGTGGCCTTCGACGGCTACCTGCTGGGCAAGCCCGCGGTGCTGTTCGGGCAGATCGACTTTCACCACATCGGCCTGAACGTCGCCGATCTGGGCGCACGGGAAGCGCTGGCGCAGGCGGAAAGCCATGCGCCGGATTTCGACCGCTACCTGTTCTGGTTTCTTCAGCAGAACGCCATCAACGCCACGCGGCCCGATGCGGGGGCGCGGATCCTGGCGGCGATGCGCCGGGGCGGCTGGCCGATCGGCACCGCCCCCGGCACCTAGGGATCAGATGGATTCGTCGATCCAGGCCTTCAGCGCGGCCTTGGGGGCGGCGCCGATCTTGTTCGACACGACCTGGCCGTCCTTGAACAGGAACAGCGCCGGAATGCCACGCACGCCAAGCGCGGCGGGGCTTTCGGGGTTCTCGTCCACATTGACCTTCACGATCTTGACGCGGCCCTCGTATTCGGCGGCCAGTTCTTCCAGCGAGGGACCGATCTGGCGGCAGGGCCCGCACCATTCGGCCCAGAAATCGACCACGACCGGGGTCGGGGACTGACGGACTTCGCTGTCGAATTCGGCGTCTGATACGGCTTGGGTGTTGGCCATGGGGCTCTCCTGCGATGTGCCGGCTGGCACCGGCGGGGCATATGCGTCAACAGCTAGGCACCGGGGCGGTTGGGGTCAAGGCCCGCCATCACCCGATCCAGCAGGTCGTCGGGCAGCGCCATCAGGCTGCGCGAGGCCGTCCACAGCACCGCGACCTCGACCTGGATGGCCGGCCAGATCAGCCGCAGCGCCGCGCGATAGGCCGCCATCTGCCGCAGGATGCCCAGCGGCACCGCGTCGGGTGTATCCGGCACCTCGCGGTTCGACTTGTAGTCCACCGCCAGGATCCGCCCCGGTTCCACCACCAGCCGGTCCACCGCCCCCGTCATGGTGCCGATGCCCGGAACGGGCGCAGCCAGCGCCACCTCGGCCAGCACCTCGGCCGTGTCGGAGAGCGCAAAGACCTGTGCCAGATCCGGCGCCTCGATCACCGCGCGGGCCTCGGTCAGCAGCGCGGCCAGTTCGTCGGGGCCGGGCAGGCCGCCCTCGGCATCGGCCAGCACGTCGCGGGCCAGTTCGGGCCAATCCGCAGGGTCGCGGCCCGGCAGATGCTCCAGCAGCAGATGCAGCCTGGTGCCGAACAGCATCGCCGCCTCGGCATCGCCCTCGCCCGCCGCACCGATCACCTTGGCACCGCCCAAGGCCGTCGCAGCGACGGGTCGGACCTTCCCGGGCGCGGGCGGCGGCGGGGCGCGCAGCCAGTCCGGCTCGGCCGGCAGGGGTCTTTCCGCCAGCACCGCATCCGGCGCGGTTTCAGGCCAGTCGCCAAAGGACAGCCGTCGGATCTCGCCACCCCATGGGGCGGGCAGGCGCGTCTCGGTCAAATCGGCGCGGCCCATGCCGGCCTCGACCATGGCGTGCCAGCTGTCCTCGTCCGCGCCGGTTTCGCCCGCCGCGGCGACGATCAGCCAGCTTTCGGCACGGGTCAGGCCGACATAGAGCAGCCGCTTGCGTTCCTGCAACTGCCGCTCGGTCTGCTGGGCGGCCCGTTCCTCGACCGGATCGGGCCGTTCGCCCTTCCTGCCGCGCCACAGGGACAGCCCGTCCGGGCCGGGCAGCACCGGCGCCTCGCGCGGGGGTTTGCGCTTGGCCGCGTCGGGCATGATGACGATGGGGCTTTCCAGGCCCTTCGAGCCATGCACGGTCATCACCCGGATCAGCCCCTCGCCATCCCCGGCCGAGCCCGGCTGGCGGCGCACCTCGACATCGTCGCCGGTCAGCCAGACCAGGAAGCCGGTCAGCGAGGGCGTTTCCGAGCTTTCATAGCTCAGCGCCTGCGACAGCAGCTCGTCGATGCCGTCCTGCGCCTCGGGGCCAAGCCGGGCGACCAGACGCTCGCGCCCGCCATGCCGGATCAGCAGGCGCTGGATCAGGTCATAAGGGCGCATGAAGCCGGTCTGGCCCATAAGGTCGGACAGCACTTCGACCGCATGGCGATGATGCGACTCGCGCAGACGCCGCCACAGGTATTGGCCGCGCTTGCGCCCGGCAGCAAGCCGGTAAAGCTCCTCCTCGGACAGGTCGAACAGCGGCGAGCGCAGGCAGGCGGCCAGCGACAGGTCGTCCTCGGGCGTGGCCAGCACCGACAGCAGGGCGCGGATGTCCTGCACCGCCATCTCTCCGGCCAGCTTCAGCCGGTCGGCGCCGGCGACGGGCAGGTTCGCGGCTTTCAGCGCGGCGATGATCTCGGCGAACAGTTCCGAGCGGCGCTGGACCAGGATCAGCACGTCGCCGGCGCGGATGCGGCGTAGCCTGCCGGTCTTGGCGTCGAAGATCGGCTGGCCCAGCATCTCGCCGACGGCGCGGGCGACGGCGCGGGCCAGTTGCACCGTCTCGGAGTTCTCGGCCGGCAGGTCCACCGGGTCGGTCCAATCGCCCGGCTCGGGCTTTTCGGGCTTGGGGATCGCCGGCCACAGGTCCACGCGGCCCGGCATGTCGGTGCGAAAGGCGCGATGCTGCGGCGGATCGCCCAGGCCGCGCGCCGCATCGCCGGCAAAGACCTGATCGACCAGCGCAAGGATCGCGGTCGAGCTGCGGAAGGAATGCCGCAGCTCCAGCACCTGCATCGGCTCTTGCACAGCGTCGAAGGCTTGCGCAAAGCCGGTCCGGCGAGCCTCGAAAACCGCGATGTCGGCGCCCTGGAAGCTGTAGATCGACTGTTTCGGGTCGCCCACCACGAACAGGCTGCGGGTCTGGTCGCGCGCGCCCTGGCCCGAGGTGAACTCGTCGGTCAACCGCTCGATCACCTGCCATTGCGCGGGGCTGGTGTCCTGCGCCTCGTCGACCAGGATATGGTCGATGCCGCCGTCCAGGCGGAACAGCACCCATTGCGCCATGCTGTTTTCCGACAGAAGCCGCGCGGTGCGGTCGATCAGGTCGTCGAAATCCAGCCGGCCATGCGCCGCCTTCTGCGCGCGATAGCGGTTCAGGAAGGCATGGCCGAAGCGATGCAGCGCCAGCGTCCGTTCGGCATGGGCCAGTGCGATGCGACGCGGGCGGGCGGCCTCGACCCGCTCCATCAGGATGGCGAGGTCGTCCAGCAGTTCCGCGCAAGGACCGTTGCGCAGCGCCTTGGTGGGGAAGCTGTCGTATTTCGCGGTAAAGGGTTCCTTGGCGCTTGCCCCGGTCAGCAGCACGGATTCCAGGATCGCCAGTTCCGCCGGCCCAGGCTGCACCCAATTGCCGGGCGCAAGCTTCGCCGCCGCCTTCTGGTCGTTCGCGCCGCTTTTCAGCAGATGCGGGACCAGCGCGGCGATCACCGTAGCGCCATCGGCAAAGCATTCCGCCAAGAGCGACTGCATATCCTCGCCCGGCGCCAGCCCGCAGGCCGCCCAAAGCGCGTCCCGGTCCGCAGGGGCCTCGAACCCGCGCAGACCGGCGAGGAAGGCGTCGAGCCTCTCGCCCGAATGCAGCGCCAGCAGGTCCTGCAACTCGGGCGCATGGTCGCGGGCCATTTCCTCGATGATCTCGGCGCGGATCAGGGCGGCGCTGCGGTCGTCAAGCTCGGTAAAGCCATGCGGCACGCCGGCCTCGATCGGAAAGCGGCGCAAGACCCCGGCGCAGAAGCTGTGGATGGTCTGGACCTTCAGCCCGCCCGGCGTCTCGATGGCGCGGGCGAAAAGCCGGCGCGCGGCGGGCAGGTCGGGGCCGCCCGCCTCGCCCAGCCGCGCCAGTTCGGCGCGCAGTTCCGCCTCGGGCAGCATGGCCCATCGGCCCAGCCGCGCCAGCAGGCGGTTCTGCATCTCGCTCGCCGCCGCCTTGGTATAGGTCAGGCACAGGATGCGCTCGGGCGCCGTCCCGGCCAGAAGCAGCCGCGCCACCCGGTCGGTCAGCACCCGCGTCTTGCCCGAGCCGGCATTGGCCGTCAGCCAGGTCGAGCGATGCGGGTCAGCCGCCCGCACCTGCGCAAGGGTGGCCTCATCCATCATCGCCGAACCTTTGCGGTTGCGGGGTTTCGGTCGTGTCCCATTCGCCATGCCGCGACAGGTGGTCGTAATCGCTGGCGTGATCGCTGCGCTCCATGGCCAGCCGCGCGGTAAAGCCGCGCTCGCCGCCCAGATAGCGGCGAATCAGGGTGACGAAACCGGCCCAGGTCTCCTCGGCGAAGCCGGCGGAGAATTCGCGGGGTTCGGTCCTGCCCTCGCCCCCAAGCTGGATATAGCTGATGCCCTCGACCTCGGCCGGTCCCAGCGTCCTGAAGGCACCGTGCCGGACCATGGCGGCCTCCAGCGGCAACTGCTTGTCGAAATGCGCGATCTGCTTGTCGGTCGGCGGCTTGCCGGACTTGTAGTCATAGACATGCACCTGGCCGTCATGCAGCCGGTCCAGCCGGTCGGGCCGGGCGATCAGCCGGAAATCCAGGCCGGGAATGCCCTGCTCGCCATATTCCTCGACCACGGTGGGCGTGCCGCGGGACAGCCTTTCGGCCTCGTCCGCCATCAGCCGGTCGGCGATGCCGGCGATGCGCGCCCGCCAGAACAGCCGCGCCGAGGGCCAGGGCACCTCGGCCTCCAGCACATCGTCGGTAATGGCAAGCAGCCGCGCCTTCATCGCCTGCGGCGTCTCGGGCAGGTCGGGAAGCCCCCGCAGGAAACGGTCCATGATATGGTGCAGCACGTTGCCGCGCTCGGCCGCATCCGGCTCGGGGCGCAGCGGGTCCAGCGCGCGCAGGCCCAGCACCCGGCGGGCATAGACGGCATAGGGGTCGCGGATCAGCGTCCTGACCTCGGTCACCGACAGCTCGCGCAGCGCGGGCGGCGGCGGGATGGGCGAGGGGCGCGGCGCCGGCGCCAGGCGTATCCGCGGCCGGGCCTGCAATTCAGCCAGGTCCAGCCAGTATCGGCCGCGCCGGCGCATCTCGGCCAGCGCCTGCGGCCCCTGCTGGTCCGGCAACCCGCCCAGCAGGTTCACCAGCCGGTTCAGCCAGCGCGAGGGGATGGTCTCGGCCTCGGCATCGCGGCGGGCGCGGGTCAGCACCACCGCGCCTGCGCCGACGGCCTGCTGGAAGTCATGCGCGGCAAGGCCCACCCGGCGCTCGGGCAGGGTCAGTCCCGCCGCCAGCCGCATCGGGCGCGACAGCCACGGATCGGGCGGCAGCGCCTGCGGCCAGCCGCCCTCGTTCAACCCCGACAGGATCACCAGCCCGGCGGCCTTACCCACGGCTTCGGTGCGCGCCTCGCGCGGGCCGCGAAACCGCACCAGCGGATGCGCGGCCACGTCCTGCCGCACCGCCTGGCCCTGCAATTCGTCGTAAAGCAGGTCGCAGAACTCACCCGGCCGCAGGTCGTGGCCCAGATGCGCATGGGCGGCAAGATGGTCCAGCACCGAACGCGCCAAGCCGCCCGAGGCCTTGGCCCACAATTCGGACGCACCGGCATCGCCGCCCGGGCCGGCTGCCAGATCCTCGGCCAAGGCCCGCAGATCGCGCAACCGATCAGCCAGCGGGCGCGGGGCACGGTCCTGAGCCAGCGGCACGATGCGGTCCAGCAGCCCGGCCAGCCACAGCGCCCAGGGCTTGCTGGAGGCGTCGCCCCGGTCCGCCCATTCCCGCAAGGCCGCGCCGTCGGGAAAGGCCGGGCCGTTGCGGCGCAAATGCAGCTCCAGATCGCGGGTATGGCGGTTGTGCTCGCGCCGGTAGTCGGAGCCAAGGCCGGTGGCGGTGACCGGATGCTTGAGCAGCACCAGCAGCGCGTCCAGCATCATCTCGGCGCCGAAAAGGTCGGCGACATGGCGCAGGAACAGGCCGGGCGCGGTCAGCGGCAAGGGCTGGCCGGCGGAATCGTCGGGAATGATGCCCCAGCGATCCAGCGCCGATTGCACACGGCGGGTCAGCATGCGGTCGGCGGCGATCAGCGTCACCGGCTGGCCGCGCTCGACCGCCTCGCGGATGATCAGCGCGACGGCCTCGGCCTCTTCGCCGGGCTGCTCGGCCTCGATCAGGGTCAGGCGTTCGGTCGCGGGGGCCAGCGGACCAAGGCGCGGGCCTTCCTCGATCCACTGGTCGGTGACCGGGGCCGGGCGAAGCGCCAGCGAAATCAGTCGGTTGCGTGCCGGGTCGGGGGCGGTGTCTGCCAGCCATTCCGCCGGTGCGCCGAACTCGGCCACCAACGGCGCATAGCGCGCCTGCGGGTGATCCTCGGAGCGTTGGTCGAGCCCGTCCCAGACCCCCTGCGGCAGGTCCGCATCGAAACCCGGCAGCACCACCGCGCCCATCGGCAGCCGGGCGACGGCGCGCATGAAGTCCCGCGTCGCGCCATGCGAGCCGGTCGAGCCGGCGACGACCACCGGGCCCTGCGGCAGCATCTCGCCCCGCGCCCAGGCTGCGGCCAGCGCCTCGGCCGCGGCGCGCTGCCGGGCCTCGCGATCCTGGGGCGGGTCGGACAGGTAGTAGCCGGCGGCGATCTTGAGGAACGCCAGCGCCCGTCCCCAATGCTGGGCGTGTTCGCTGGCGTCGATGCGGTCCAGCGCCTGCGCGTCCAGCCCCTCCAGCTGCATCTCGGCCATCAGCCCAGCCAGCGAGGCAGCCAGTTCCGGCACCGATTGCCCCTGAGCCAGATCCGGCTGGGCGCGCAGCGCTGCGTCGATCAGCCGGCCCAGTTCCAGTCGGCGCGCCAGGGGCGTGGTGGCCGCACCGCCGCCCAGATCGGCGATCAGCCGCAGCCGGGGCAAGAGCAGCGGCCCGCGCTGGAGCAGCGCCTGGCGCAGCGCCATCAGCGACTGGCCGGAATTGGCATAGACCGTGACCCGCGCCATCTCTTGCGGCGGGCGGTGACGCATGCGCCGGATCAGCCCCTCGGCAAAGGCACCAGGGAAATCGGCGCCGCAAGGCAGGGCAAAGACGCCGTTCTGCCAGTCAGGCATCGAGCAGCGCCTCGGCCAGCGGGATGCAGTCGGGGCGACCGACATCGCACCATGCGCCGGGGTGGATCAGGCCGTAAGCCCGGCCCTCGGCGATCATCAGATCCCAGAGCCGGTTGAGCGAGAACGCCGGTTCGGGGATCTCGGCCAGCCGGTCGGGCCGGATGATCTGCGCTCCGCCATAGACCAGATCGCCCTTGCGGATCAGCCTGCCTGTGGGGCCAAGGCTGAAATCGCCGCCGCCCTGCCGGCCATGCGTCCGGCCCAGCGGCACCAGCATCAAGAGCGCGTCCATGTCCTCGCGCCAGCCGTCCAGCAGCGCGCAGATCGGGTTCGGCCCGGTCCAGATCACATCCGGGTTCATCGTGACCACAGGGCCGGGGCCAAGCAGCGGCAGCGCCTTGCGCAAGCCGCCCCCCGTCTCCAGCAGCAGGTCGGATTCGTCGGAAACGGCAATGTCCCGACCTGCGACGTGATCGCGGATCTGGTGTCCCAGATGATGGATGTTCAGCGCCACCCGACCGACGCCCGCCTGCCGCCCCAGCGCCAGCGCGCGGTCCAGAAGCGTCTGGCCGCCGACCGGGATCAACGGTTTCGGCACCGCATCGGTCAGCGGCGCCATGCGGGTGCCCTTGCCCGCGGCAAAGATCATCATCGGCAGGCTCATCCGGCGATGCCCTCGATCGCCTCGGGCGTGGGGGCGGGGATGCCTTCGAGCGCGGCGGCCAGCGGGGCCAGCGCCGGATGGGCCAGGTCGCGCCGGATCGCCGCCCAGACACGCGGCATCATCGCCAGATAGCGCCGCTTGCCCTCGCGCTGCGCCAGCCGGGTAAAGATGCCCATGATGCGCAGGTTGCGCTGCGCCCCCAGCAGCGCATAGGCGGCGCGAAAACGCGCCTCGTCCACCCCGGTCGCGGCGATATAGCGGGCGACCTGCGCCGCCTCGATCTCGGGGGCGACGTCGCGGCGCGCATCTTGCAGCGCCGAGACCAGGTCATAGGCCGGATGCACCGCCACCGCGTCCTGAAAGTCCAGAAGGCCCAGCGGCGCCTCGTCCCGCCAGACGACATTCTCGGCATGGAAATCGCGCAGGCCCAGCACCGGGGGCAGGTCGGCGGCCAGTTCCGCATGCAGCCGCTCGATCACCGCGGCGACCTCGGCGCCCTTGCCGGGCGCACCGACGGCAGGGGGGTAGTATTCGGCGAAAAGCCCGACCTGATGCGCGAGTTCCGGCCCATCGAGGCGCGGCACGAAATCCGGCGGCTCGCGGCCGTGCAACTGCACCAGCAGGTCGGTCATGCGGTCATAGATGCGCGGCGCAAGCTCGGGCCGCGATTCCAGCACGCGAGCCACCAGATCGTCGCCCAGATCCTCGATCAGCAGCAGCCCCTGCGCCTGGTCGGTGGCCAGGATCTCGGGCGCATGCAGGTCCAGCGCCCTCAGCCATTGCGTCATGGCGACATAGGGCGCGGTCACGCCGGGCGAGGCATCCATCAGGACGGCGCTGCGCCCGTCATCCTCGACCAGCCGGAAATAGCGCCGCGACGAGGCATCGCCCGCCAGCGGCCTTAGCCGCGCCCCAGACCACCCGGCGCGATGGATCAGCTTGGCGATGGCGGGCAGGCGGGTCATCAGGCCCCAATGCGGCTCGGAGCCCGCCAGCGTGATGCGGCGCAGGTCGGGCGCATCCGCCATCGGCTCCAGCCCGATGGTCAGCGCGCCCTCCAGCGGGCTGCCATGCTCGGGCCATTCGACCAGCACGACGGCTTCGCGCATGGCCTCGTCAAGGCCCAGTTCGGCCAGTTCCTCGGGATGGGTCAGGCGGTAAAGGTCGGCGTGCCAGATCTCGGTCCCCAGCGGGTCGGCATAGGTCTGGACCAGGGTAAAGGTGGGGCTGGGCACCTCTTCGGCCGCCTCGCCCTGCCGGGCTCGGATGAAGGCGCGGGCGAAATGCGTCTTGCCCGCACCGACCGGCCCCTGCAACGCCACCACGTCGCCGGGCTTCAGGACAGCCGCCATCACCCGCGCCAGGCAGGCGGTCAGGTCGGCATCGGCATCGTCAAGCGTCGCAAGCAGGGTCATCACGGAAAACCTAATGCGGGAAGCCTAATGCGAGATGCGGGTCTGTCAAAGCCCCAGAACATCCGCCATGTCGTATTCGCCCGGCCCCTTGTCCTGCCCCCAAAGCGCCGCCCGCAGCGCACCGCGGGCAAAGATGGCGCGATCTGTGGCGACATGGCGCAGGATCACACGCTCGCCCGCCGTGGCGAAGATCACGTCATGCTCGCCCACGATGTCGCCGCCGCGGATGGCGGAAAACCCGATGCTGCCGGGCGCGCGGGCGCCGGTGATGCCTTCGCGCGCCGGGGTGCGCAGATCGTCCAGGCCGTGGCCCCGCCCCTCGGCGGCGGCCTCGCCCAGCATCAGCGCGGTGCCCGAGGGCGCATCGACCTTGCGGCTGTGATGCGCCTCGACCACCTCGATGTCCCAGTCCTCACCGAGCGCGGCGGCGACCTTGCGGGTCAGCCCGACCAGCAGATTGACGCCCAGGCTCATGTTGCCGGCGCGGATGATCGGGGCGTGGCGGGCGGCGGCCTTCAGCTTGTCCAGGTCGGCCGGCTCGAACCCCGTGGTGCCGATCACATGCACGGCGCGGGCCTGCGCGGTCAGTTCCGCGAAGGCCACCGTCGCCGCCGGGGCGGTGAAGTCGATCACCGCCTGCGCCTTGGCGATCGCCTCGACCGGATCGTCGGTGACCGTGATTCCCAGCACCGGTCCCCCCATCGCCTCGCCCAGGTCGCGGCCGACCCAGGGGTTGCCCTCGCGCTCGATTGCACCGACGAGACGGGCCTGATCCGACCCCAGAACGGTGCGCGCCAGCATCTGCCCCATGCGGCCCGACGCACCCGTAATGACGATTCCCGGTTTTTCCATGCTCGATCCCCCGTTTCCGGCATGTCTATCCCGTTGCGGCGCGGGCCGCGACCCCCTACATCTGCGCGCATGGCACAGAACCGCTTTCATTCCGGCACCGGCCCCTCGCAGCGTCAGCTTCGCGTGGGCGAGCTGATCCGCCGCACGCTTTCCGACGTCCTCCTGCGGGGGGATGTCCACGACCCCGAGCTGAACCGGCATTCGATCACGGTCGGAGAGGTGCGGACCTCGCCCGACCTCAAGGTCGCGACGGCCTATGTGCTGCCCCTGGGCGGGCATGATGCCGAAGAGGCGCTGGCCGCCTTGCGCCGCAACGCGGGCGAGCTGCGCCATCTGGTCGCCAAGGCGATGACGCTGAAATACGCGCCGCAGCTGCGATTCGTGCTGGACGAGACCTTCGATCGCATGGACGACACCCGCCGCCTCTTGTCCGAAGACCGGGTGCGGCGCGACGTCGAATCGCACCCGGAAGACGATGAAGATTGATCTCAAGCGCCGGCTGGGCCTGGCCTTTGGCGCGCTGATCGCCATGACCCTGCCCGCCCTGGCCGGGATCTGCGAAAAGCGCGACTTCGACGGGCAGGGCTATGTGATCTGCACGCTGACGGCGGGGCAGGAGCCGGGCCTGCGGCTGTGGCTGAACGGCCCGGATGGCCGGACGCTCGGCGATTTCACCGCCGTCCGCCGCACCCTGGCCCAAGGCGAAAGCCTGGGTTTCGCCATGAATGCCGGCATGTATCACCCGGATTTCTCCCCGGTCGGGCTTTACGTCAGCGACGGCGTCAGCCAGCACGACCTGGTCACTGCCGGCGGCGGGGGCAATTTCGGCATGTTGCCGAACGGCGTCTTTTGCGCCGGCGGCGCGCGACCCTATCAGGTGATCGAAAGCCGCGCCTTTGCCAAGGCCGCCCCGGATTGCCGCCTCGCCACGCAATCGGGGCCGATGCTGGTCATCGACGGCGCGCTGCACCCGCGTTTCCTGGTGGACAGCGACAGCCGCTATATCAGGAACGGCGTCGGCGTCTCGCCCGACGGACAGACGGCATGGTTCGCCATCTCGGACCGGGCGGTGACCTTTCACCAGTTCGGCCGGCTGTTCCGGGACGGGCTGGGGGCGCGGGATGCGCTGTATTTCGACGGCTCGATTTCGCGGCTATACGCCCCGGGCCTGGGCCGCGCCGATTTCGGGCGGCGGCTGGGGCCGATCATCGGATATGTAGGACAGAACTAGAATGGCGCGAAAAAAGGGACGCGAGATCCACGGTTGGCTGATCGTGGACAAGCCGGCCGGTATCGGCTCGACCGACGTGGTCGGCAAGGTCCGCTGGGCACTGGACGCGAAGAAGGCCGGGCATGCCGGGACGCTGGACCCGGATGCGACCGGCGTGCTGGCCGTGGCGCTGGGAGAGGCGACCAAGACCGTGCCGATCCTGACCGACGCGCTGAAAGCCTATGACTTCACGGTAAGCTGGGGCGCCGAGACCTCGACCGACGATGCCTCGGGCGGGGTGGTGAAAACCAGCGACGCGCGCCCGGACGAGGCGGCGATCCGCGCCGCCCTGCCGGAATTCACCGGCGAGATCATGCAGGTTCCCCCCGCCGTCTCGGCCGTGCGCGTCGATGGCGCGCGGGCCTATGACCTCGCGCGAGAGGGCGAGGTGGTCGAGCTTGCCGCCCGTCCGCTTTGGGTGGAATCGCTGGAGCTGCTGGGCGCGGCCCGCGACAGCGCCGAGCTGCGCATGGTCTGCGGCAAGGGCGGCTATGTGCGCAGCATCGCCCGCGACCTTGGCCGCAAGCTGGGCTGCCTTGGCCACGTCGCGCAACTGCGCCGCATCTGGTCGGGGCCCTTCGAGGCCGGGGACGGCTTTGCCTTCGACCGCATCGACCGTGCCAACCAGGCCGAGATCGAGGCGGCGCTGCTGCCCCTGCAAGCCGCGCTGGCCGACCTGCCCGAGATGCAGGCGACCGAGATCGGCGCCACCCGCATCCTGAACGGCAATCCCGGCCAGGTGCTGGGCCATGCCGAATTCGGCGAGGAAGTCTGGGTCAGCCGCAACGGTCGCGCGCTGTGCATCGGTCGCTACATGGGCGGCGAGGTGCAGCCCTCGCGCGTGTTCAACCTGGGCTAGACCCCCTCGCCGCCGGGCGCCATGATACGGGCGACCGTGGCGCCGGGCAGCGCCTGGGCGACATAGGTGAAGGTGCCGGCCGTTTTCACCTCTTCGGCGGCGCGCATCAGCGCGCCGAGGGCCGCCCGCGCGAAAGAGCCGCCGACGCTGATCCGCCGCACCCCGGCCTGCGCCAGTTCGGCAACCGACCAGGTCGGACCCGCCAGTCCCATGACCACGTTGACGGGCTTGTCCACGGCGGCGCAGACGGTGCGGATCGCCTGGATATCCGGCAATCCCGGCGCATAGAGCACATCCGCCCCGGCAGCGGAAAAGGCTTGCAGCCGCCTGATCGTGTCATCCAGATCGGGCCGGTCCCAAAGAAAGTTCTCGGCCCGTGCGGTCAGCAGGAAAGGCAGGCCCCGCGCCGCCTCTGCCGCCGCCTGGACGCGCTCGACCGCAAGGGACAGGTCGTGGATCGGATCGCCGGCGTCCCCCGTCGCATCCTCGATCGAGCCGCCGACCAACCCCACCCGGCAGGCCAGCCGGATGGTTTCGGCGCAGGTTTCCGGCGCGGCGCCGAAGCCGTCCTGAAGATCGGCCGAGACCGGCAGGTCGGTCGCGCCGACGATCTCGGCTGCGTTGACCAGGATCTCGTCGCGCTGAAGGTCGGCGATGGAATCCAGCTTGCCCTTGGAAAAGGCATAGCCGGCGCTGGTGGTCGCCAGCGCCTGAAACCCCAGGCTGGCCAGCAGCCGGGCCGAACCCGCATCCCAGGGATTGGGCATGACAAAGGCGCCCTCCGTCTGGTGCAACGCCTTCAGTTTCTCGAACTTGGCCTGTTGATCCGGCATCGCGCCTCTCCTGCAAGGACTCTTGATGCCACCCTAGCAGGCCGGAACAAATTGTGAACGATTTTCTCGACCCTGCCGCGCCACGGGCCTGCCGTGGCGCGAAGGCCGTCAGCCGGCGAACTGATAGGTCGCGGGCACGAAGCGCCAGGAACCCTCGCCGTTCGGGGCGATGAAGCCCAAGCCCGGGAAGGGCATGTGATAGCCGATGAAGGGGATCTTTTCCTCGGCCAGCCGGGCCAGAACCGCCTGGCGCGTGGCCGCGCCCTGTTCCTTGTCCACGTCGAAGCGCACATGCCAGGCCGGGCGCTGCACCGAATAGACATAGTGGTTGAAGCTGTCGCCGGTGATCAGCAGCCGCTGCCCGTCGCTTTCCAGCAGATAGGTGGTGTGGCCGGGCGTGTGGCCGTGGGCCTGCTCGGCCTTGATGCCGGGCAGGATTTCCTCGGTCCCCTCGATCTGCCGCGCCTTGTCCAGCAGCGGCACCACCTTGGCGGTATAGGCCTCGCTGGGATTGGCCGCCCAATAGTCGTTCTCGGGGCGGGGCAGGATCAGCTCGGCATTGGGAAAGGCCGGAGCCTCGCCATCCATCAGCCCGCCGATATGGTCGCCGTGCATATGGGTCAGCACGACATGGGTCACGTCCTCGGGCTTGACCCCGGCCTGCGCCATCGAGGCGGCGTTGTTGGCCGGGACCATGCCGGTGTCGAACAACACCAGCGCATCGGGCGTGCGCACCAGCGTCATCGTATAGGAGCCGCCGCTGCGGTCGGCGGGGATGAAATTCTCGGCGCTGAGGCTTTCGAACTCGGCCGGATCGACATTGAGGCCGAAGGTCTCGATCGGGTTGTCGCTCATGCTCCCGCCACCGAACAACGTCGTCACCTCGAAGCCGCCCAGCTGGATCGTGTTGGCGCGGCCGAGAAAGGCGGGCGCCTCGCCCGCCGGCTGGGCGGGGGCGGTCTGGGCATGCGCGGGCAGCACCAGAGCCATGGGCAGCGCGCCGCCGATGAGCATGGCTTGGCGGCGGCTGATATCGGTCCTGAACATCTCTCCCTCCTGCTTGGTTCTTCTGCAACCTTACGCGAGGGCGGCGGGTTCCGGCATGAAACCTGCGTGACCGGCTAGAAGGGCGCGGGCGCGGTAAAGCTTTGCATCACCCCGGTTTCGGGATGCTTGAAGCGCAGGCTTTCGGCATGCAGCATCAGCCGCGGAAAATCCGCCGCCGCACCGGCCGCATAAAGCGGATCGCCCAGGATCGGATAGCCAAGCTGGGCCATATGCACGCGCAACTGATGGCTGCGGCCGGTGATGGGCATCAGCCGCACCCGCGTCTCGGCATCCGTCGCCTTGACCACCCGCCATTCCGTCTGCGCCGGCCGGCCCTCGGCATGATCGACCTTTTGTCGCGGACGGTTCGGCCAGTCCACGATCAGCGGCAGGTCCACCATGCCGGTTTTCGGCTCCAGCCGGCCCCAGAGCCGCGCGACATAGGTCTTTTTCGTCCGCCGATCCTCGAACTGCCTGGACAGGTGGCGCTGCGCATGCGGGGTCAGGCCAAAGACCATCACGCCCGATGTGTCCATGTCCAGCCGATGCACCAGCAGCACGGTCGGAAAGGCGCCGCGCAGCCGCTCGATCAGGCAATCGGCGCGATCCTCGCCCCGGCCGGGAACGGAAAGCAGCCCAGCCGGCTTTTCGACCACCAGGATCTCGTGATCGGCATGGATCACGCGCGGCTGTTCGGCCGTCGGCTGGTAGAGAAAGCTCATTTCCAGACCAGCCGCAGGGCAAGGCCCGCGAACATCACCGCCGCGATGCGGTTCACGATGCCCAGCCGCTTGCCGATCACATGGCCGGCCAACCCGCCGACCACCCCGTAACCCATGGTGACCAGCGTGCCGGACAGGGTGAACATCAGCCCCAGCCCCAGGATCTGCTGCCAGATCGGGCCATATTCCGGCTTGGTGAATTGCGGCAGGAAAGCCAGCAGGAACAGCACCGGCTTGGGGTTCAGCAGGTTCGACAGCGCCCCGCGCCGGATGATGTTCCAGGGCCGGCTGGCGGCGCGGGCGCGGGGATCGACCTCGCCCGCGTTCCAGCTTTTCCAGGCCAGGAACAGCAGATAGGCCGCGCCGGCATATTTGATCGCAACCAGCGCGCCGGGATGGGCGGCCACCAGCGCACCAAGGCCCACGGTCGCCATCGCCACATGGCAGATCACGCCCAGCCCGACGCCGAAGCCGGCCAAGGCCCCGGCGCGCGGGCCGTTCTGGATGCCGCAGGCGCTGGCGAAGAACACGTCCTGCCCCGGCGCCAGGTTCAGCACCAATGCCCCGGCCATGAAGGCCAGCAACTGCTGCAGCGGAAAATTCGCCAAGGTGTCCCAGATCATCGCGCGCCCCCTTTTCCTGCCGCCTAGGACGGGCGGCGCGCGGCGTCAACTATTCGCGCGGATCTTGCGGCAACCCGTCGGCGATCTCGTAATAGTCGCCCTTGTCGGCGACGAAGATATGGCCCAGCAGGCGCAGCCCCGTCGGGCTGTCGATGGCGCCCGCCGCCACGTCGATGATGTCCGAGCCGTCGCGCTGCCAGAACAGCGAGCTGCCGCATTCCGGGCAAAAGCCGCGCCGGGCGATGTCCGAGGCGCGATACCATTTCGGCTGCCCCTGGATCTCCAGCGATTTCGGCAGGATGGCGGCCCAGTAATGCCCCGACCAGCGCCGGCACTGGCCGCAATGGCAGGCCTTGAGGTCGTTGGTCGCGTCATAGGTGCCGCGAAACCGGATGGCGCCGCAAAGGCAATGGCCGGTGAATTCAGTCGCGTCCGAATGTGGCATCCAGGATCTCCTGCAGGCGGTCGGCATCGTCCCGCGTGAAAGCGTCGGGTTGATCGCTGTCGATATCCAGCACGCCGATCAGCCGCTCGCCCCCGCCGATCACCGGGATCACCAGTTCCGAGCGGGTCGAACTGGCGCAGGCGATATGGCCGGGAAAGGCGTCGACATCCGGCACCAGCTGGACCTGCCGCGTCCGCGCCGCCGCGCCGCAGACCCCGCGCGAAAACGGGATCACCAGGCAGCCATGGCCGCCCTGATAGGGACCGATCTTCAGCAGCTCGGGCGCGGTGACGCGATAGAATCCGGTCCAGTCGAATCGCTCGTCCGAGTGGTGGATCTCGCAGGCGAGCGTCGCCATCAGCGCGACCTCGTCGGTCTCGTCATGGGTCAGGGCCTGGATGCGGGCGGCAAGATCGTCGTAATCGGGCATGGCGCCAGATTAGCGGCGGCTTGCCGGGCTGTCACCCCGCGCCGTCTTCAGCCCGCGACGCGCCAATAGCTGCTTGGCGTATGCACCAGCGGCACCAGTGCAAAACCCGCCGCGATCAGGCACAACAGCGCCGGCACCCCGGTTCCGCCCAGCCCGGCCAGCATGGCCAGATGGCAGAGCACGAAGATGCCGCAGCCGATGGCCAGCGCCGCCCAGCCCTCGCAGCGCGAAAGGCAGGCGAGCCCGCCGCTCAGCAGTGCCAGCCCCAGCGCCACCCAGCATATTGGTCCGAAGGAACGGTCCAACGGCAGGGAATCGGTTGCCGGCATGGGTGCAGTGGCGGGCATGGATAGGGTCGCGAAGGCCAGAAAATAGCCTGCCATCACCGCAAAGGACAAACCGCAAAAAATCGAAAGGATACGCATCAGGGAGGCTCGTCATAAAAGGACAAAACGAACAAATACCTGAACGATTGCGCAAAGGAAGATCTCCACACCGCAAGCGGGTCCGGGTCGGCGTATCTCTGCCTATGGTTGCAGATCGCCCAGTATCTCCGGCAGATCCCGGCGCAGCCGCGCCATGCCGCCGGGTCGCCAGCCCAGCGCCTGCAACCTGGCGCAGAGGGGGCGGCGCAGCGCCCCGGCATCGGCGGGCGCGGGCAGGGGCGTCGCGCAGTCGGTCAGGCGGGCGACCTCGGCCAGCAGGTCGCTGCGGTCCAGCACCAGATCGCTGGCGTTGTAGCTGCCCGCCATGGCCGGATCGGCCAGCACCAGCAGCACGGCTTGGGCCAGGTCGGCGCCATGCAGCTCGGTCGCGACGCGGGGGGCGGGGGTGATGCCGTGCAGGAAATCGCCGATCAGCCCGGCCCATTTCTGCGGCAGGCCCGGGCCATAGACGCCGGTCGGGCGCAGGCTGGCGGTCAGGAAGCCGGGTCCCGACATGGCAGCCAGCGCCGCCTCGGCATCGGCCTTGACCCGGCCGTAAAGGCTTGTCGGCAGGGGCGAAAGCTCGTCCGGCAGTGCCATGCCCTCGGGGTGGCCGTCATGCACGGCGCGCGAGGACAGAAAGATCACCCGCCCGACGCCCTGGTCCCGCGCCGCCCGGAACAGCATGAGCGAGCCATCGAGATTGGCGCGGATGAAGCCCTCGGGGTCCGCACCCTCGCCGCCGCGATAGCGGCCGGGGGCGTGCTGGAAGGCGGCATGGATCAAGGCGTCGCATCCGGTCAGGCCGGGCACGCCGCCCAGGCGCCAACCGGGCAGGGTCGTGACCTGATGGCCCGCCTGCACCGCGGCGCGGTGGATCCAGCGCCCGACGAGGCCCGAGGCGCCGGTCAGCGCGATCCTCATGCCGCACCGGATACGCTGCCGGGCGGGGGCGGCAGGTCGCGCGGGTCCGGCACCGGCCCATCGCCGGCATGGGCCAGCCACAGCTCGACCAGCGGGCGCAGCTGCTCGACCTTGGCATGATCCTGCCAGGGCTTTTCATACTGGTAATGCAGCACGCGGATATCCTGCCAGCGCCATAGCTGCGGCAGGTTCAGCCAGACATATTGCAGCATGTTGTCAAAGACCGGCAGCCCGTGCCAATTCGGGAAATGGCTTTCCAGAAAAGTCTGGTCGGTGCGGCGCCAGAACTGGCCAGGCTGGTCCAGACGGGCCAGCATCGCCCGATACGTCGCCTGCGAGGGGCGCGCGGTAAAGACGCCCGAGTTCAGGCGGTGGAAATCCGCCAGACTTTCATAGACGTTCGGCGCGGCGGAAAACTCGGGATAGTCGAACAGCCGGTCGATGTTCTGCAAGACCAGCGCATCGGCGTCGATGAACACCACCCGGTCATAGTCCAGCTGCCACAGCCGCAGCTTGGCGAAATTGTCCAGCGGCGTGTGGAAGGGCGGCTTTTCGCCCTTGGTAAAGGGCGCGGCGCCGTGCAGCCGGTCGCGGGCATGCAAGGCGTTGAAGCCGTCCGATGTCGGCAGCAGGTCCACCCGCACCGCGCGCACGTCCAGCATGCGCAGCCCGTCCACCGTCGCCTGGGGCAGGTCGGTATAAAGCAGGACCAGATCGGCCGTCGTCCCGGTGCGGCGCAGCGAGCGGAACAGCGCCGCCGCCCCGGTCGCATAGTCGGGATTGGTCGCCAGGGTGACAAAGGCGCGGTCCGACCGCGCCTTGCCTGCCGGGTGAATGCCTTCGGGGGTCACGATACCGAACGCAGCCTCTTGCCCTCGGGGTCGTGCTCGACGCGCCGGGCGATGTCCTTGGTCCAGGCCGAGACGGCCGGCACGCGCGAGCGGTCGATGCGGTGGGCGTATTTCCGGGCCACCTCGACCACCTCGGACAGCAATCCTTCGGCCAGGGTGATCGGCTTGAGGCCCAGCGCAAGGAACTGGTCGTTCTTGACCACCAACTCGTTCTCGTCGGCCTCCTTGCGCGGGTTCGGCAGATAGGCGACCTCGGCCCCGGTCATGCGGGCGACCAGATCGGCAAGGTCGCGGACGCGATGCGTCTCGGTCATCTGGTTGAAGATGCGCACCGGCTCGCCCGCTTGCGGCGCATCCTTCAGCGCCAGTTCGATGCAGCGCACCGAATCCTGGAGGTGGATGAAGGCGCGGGTCTGGCCGCCGGTGCCGTGCACGGTCAGCGGATAGCCGATGGCGGCCTGGATCAGGAAACGGTTCAGCACCGTGCCATAGTCGCCGTCATAGTCGAAGCGGTTGATCAACTGCTCGTGGCGGCGGGTCTGGTCGGTATGGGTGCCCCAGACGATGCCCTGATGCAGGTCGGTGATGCGCAGCCCGTCGTTCTGGGCATAGAACTGGAACAGGATCTGATCGAGGCTCTTGGTCATGTGATAGACCGAGCCGGGCCGGGTCGGATACAGGATCTGCTGCGCGCGCGGGCCGGCAGGCGTGTTGATCGACACGTCCAGATAGCCCTCGGGGATCGGCGCGCCGACGGTGGAATAGCCATAGACCCCCATGGTGCCCAGATGCACCAGATGCGCGTCGATGCCGGTTTCGACCAGCGCCGCCAGCAGGTTATGCGTCGCATTGATGTTGTTGCCCACGGTATAGACCTTGTGGCGGTCGGTCTTCATCGAATAGGGCGCGGCGCGCTGCTCGGCGAAATGGATCACCGCATCGGGGCGATGCTCGGCCAGCCAGGATTTCAGCCGCTCGTATTCCGTGGCCAGGTTCAGCAGGTGGAAATGGATCCTGCGCCCCGTCTGCTGATGCCAGATCCGGCAACGCTCCTGAATGGAATCCATCGGCGTCAGCGATTGCACGCCCAGTTCGGTATCGATCCAGCGCCGCGACAGATTGTCCACGATATGGACCTCATGGCCCAGATCGGAGAGGTGCAGGGCGGTCGGCCAGCCGACAAATCCGTCGCCCCCGAGGACTGCGATGCGCATCATCTGACTCCTTGCTATTGCCCGGCAGGGATGCGCGGACAATGTGCCAGAACGATGACGTTCGGAAGAAGGTTCCTTGTCGGCCCCGCGCCACTTGCAAATTCTTGCCGAAAACATTGCATGATGGGCCGGCGAACACTAAGGATTCCCTTTATGATCTCGCAGAAGACGAAATATGCCATCAAGGCACTGATGGCCCTGGCAGACGAGGTCGCCGCCGGCGGCAATGCCCTGACGATCGAGGAGATCGCGCAGCGATCCGGCGCGCCCAAGCGTTTTCTGGAACATATCATGCTGGAGCTGCGCAATGCCGGCTATGTCGGCTCGCGCCGGGGCCGGGCGGGCGGCTATGTGCTGATCAAGCGGCCGAAGGAGATTTCCATCGGCGAGCTTCTGCGCCAGGTCGACGGGCCGATTGCGCCGCTGCCCTGCCTGTCGCGCCGGTCCTATCAACGCTGCGAGGATTGCACCGACGAGGCCACCTGCCGGCTGCGCCGCATGTTCGGCCAGGTGTTCTGGTCCTATCTGCTGCTGATCGAATCCCTGACGCTGGAGGATCTGGTGGCCGAGGGTGGCCTGCCCGAGATGAGCGCGGTCTGAGCTTGCACCCCCAGGGTTGCATTCCTGCCATGGCGCCGCCCGTGACAGGCGATGCGGCTTGACCCCGGGGCGGCCGGGTTGCAGTTGTGACGCGACGTTCGATCCATCCCGATGCCGGGGCTCCGCCCCTTCGGAAAGCACTGCAGGTCTGCCATGGTTGACACTCTGCCCACCCCGAAACACGCCCCCCTTGCCGGGGTCATCGGCTGGCCCGTCGCGCATTCCCGCTCGCCCCGGCTGCATGGCCACTGGCTGGAACGCTATGGCATCGCCGGGCATTACGTGTCGCTGCCGGTGATGCCCGAGCATCTGGCCGAGGTGCTGCGCGCCATGCCGCATATGGGCTTCGTCGGCGCCAACGTCACCATCCCGCACAAGGAAAGCGTCCTGGCGCTGGCCGACGTGGTCACCGACCGCGCCGCGCTGATCGGGGCGGCGAACACGCTGATCTTTCGCGCCGACGGCAAGATCCATGCCGACAATACCGACGGCTACGGCTTCATCGCCAATATCCGCCAGCATGCGCCGGACTGGATCCCCGACCTGGGGCCGGCGGCGGTGATCGGGGCGGGGGGCGCGGCGCGGGCCGTGGTCGCCTCGCTTCTGGAAAGCGGGGTGCCCGAGTTGCGCATCGCCAACCGCACCCGCATCCGGGCCGAACAGATCCGGGCCGAGTTCGGCGCCAAGGTCGTGGTCTATGACTGGGCGCAGGCCGGCAACATGCTGGAAGGCGCGATGACCGTGGTCAACGCCACCTCGATGGGCATGGAGGGCAAGCCGCCGCTGCGCGTGCCTCTGGAGGCGCTGGCGCCGGGCACGCTGGTCACCGATCTGGTCTATACGCCGCTGATGACGCCCTTTCTGGCCGAGGCGCAGGCGCGCGGCTGCGAGGTCGTGGACGGGCTGGGGATGCTGCTGCACCAGGCCGCGCCGGGGTTCGAGCGCTGGTTCGGCCAGCGCCCCGAGGTCGATGACGACTTGCGCCGGGCCGTGCTGGCATGAGCTACCTTCTGGGCCTGACCGGCGGCATCGGCATGGGCAAGTCCACCGCCGCGCAGATGTTCAGCGACCTTGGCCATCCGGTCTGGGACGCGGATGCGGCAGTGCATCGGCTTTATGCACCGGGCGGCGCGGCGGTCGCTCCGGTGGCCGCGGCCTTTCCCGGCGTGCTGAAGGACGGCGGCATCGACCGCGCCGCGCTGCGCGAGGCGCTTGCCGCCGATCCCACGGGCTTTGCAAGGCTTGAGGCCATCGTGCATCCGCTGGTGGCCGAGGATCGCACCGCCTTCATCGCCGCGCACGAGGCGGCGCCCATCGTGGTGCTGGACATCCCCCTGCTTTTCGAGGGCGGATCGGAGCGCCAGATGGACGGGGTCGCCGTGGTTTCTGCCCCGCCCGAGGTGCAGCGCGCACGGGTGCTGGCCCGCCCCGGCATGACCGAAGAGAATTTCCGCATGATCCTGTCGCGACAGATGCCGGATGCCGAAAAGCGCAAGCGGGCGGACTGGGTGATCCCATCGGATACGCTCACGGGCGCGCGGGCGGCGATCATGGACATCTGTGCCCGGATCATGGCAAAACGCCCCCATGCGTGAGATCGTCCTCGACACCGAGACCACCGGCTTCGACCCCGACACTGGCGACCGCATCGTCGAAATCGGCGCGGTCGAACTGATGAACCATCTGCCCACCGGGCGCACCTTCCACGTCTACATCAACCCCGAGCGCCCGATGCCGCAGGAGGCATTCGAGGTGCACGGGCTTGGCGACGACTTCCTGCGCGACAAGCCCAAATTCGCCGAGATCGCGGCGGATTTCGTCGCCTTTATCGGCGATGATGCAAAGCTGGTGATCCACAATGCCAGCTTCGACATGAAGTTCCTGAACGCCGAGCTGCGCATGGTCGGGCATGCGACGATGCCCTATTCCCGCGCGGTCGATACGCTGGAAATCGCCCGCAGCATGTTCCCCGGCGCGCAGAACTCGCTGGACGCGCTGTGCCGGCGCTTCCGCATCGACAACTCGAACCGCACGCTGCACGGCGCGCTTCTGGACAGCGAATTGCTGGCCGAGGTCTATCTGGCGTTGCGGGGCGGACGCCAGCCGGGGCTGGTGCTGGAAAGCGGCCCGATGCACGGCGGCACCGGCACGGGAGCGCAGGCCGAGGGCGGGACGCCGCGTGGTCAAAGGCCGCGTCCGCTTGCACCCCGCATCACCGAGGCCGAGGCCGAGGCCCATGCCGCCTTCGTCGCGAAAATGGGCGAAAAAGCGGTCTGGCTGCGCTATGGGGACGCGAACCACGAATAGGGCCGGAACCCTTGCGACGGGGAAGCGGGTTTCCCCTGCAGGACCGGCAGGCAAAGCAAAGAGGACGGGATCTTGATCAGGGATTGGTGGCAGTTCGTCCTGGCGATCTTTGAACGGATGGACAAGATCCACATGAGCCTGATCGCCGCCGGGGTGGCATTCTATGCCATGTTCGCGGTGTTTCCCGGGCTTGCCGCGCTGTTTGCGCTATGGGGGTTGTGGAACGACCCGCAGGTGATCGAGCAATACGTCCACGCCACGGACGGCTTCATCCCGCAAAGCGCCGCCGACATCATCTATGGCCAGATCAGCGCCCTGGTGGCGGCCGGACGCACGCAACTGGGCTGGACCACGGCGATTTCCTTCCTTATCGCCACCGTCTCGGCCCGTGCCGGGGTGGACGGGCTGATCCGGGGGTTGAACGCGGCCTATGGCGTGCGCTCGCATTCCACGGTCATGGGGTTCCTGCTGGCCTATGTGCTGACGCTGGTCATCGTGCTGGTGATCGCGCTGGGGCTGGTCACCATCGTCGTGGTGCCCATCGCCTTCAACTTCCTGCCCGACGTGCCCTTGCGCAACTGGCTGATCGGCGCCCTGCCGTGGATGGCGATCTTTTTCATCGTGCTGGTGGTGATCGGCATCCTCTACCGCTATGGCCCCAACGTGAAGACGCCGCGCACCGCGATCTTCACCTGGGGCTCGGTCTTCGCGGCGCTGGCCTGGGCGGCGGCGTCCTATGGCTTCTCGGCCTATCTGGCCAGCTTCAACAGCTACAACCGCATCTATGGCTCGATCGGCGCGGTGATCGCGCTCTTGATGTGGTTCTATCTGGGCGGCTTCACGGTCATGCTGGGGGCGCTGATCAACGTGGAACTGTCCCGCCGCCGCCGCTTCATCGCCGCAAAGAAGATGCGGCAGGCAGCGCGAAAGCAGGACGCGGGCAAGGCATCGTGATCGGCCTGCCAGCCCGATCTTGAAGGAGGCGCGGCATGGACCGTTTCACCGGCGGCTGCCTGTGCGGCAAGGTTCGAATCGTTGCATCCGGGCACCCCTGGCGGGTCGGCCTGTGCCATTGTCTCGACTGCCGCAAGCATCACGGGGCGCTTTTTCACGCCTCGGCGGTGTTTCCGCAGGACGCGGTGACGATCCAGGGCGAAACCCGCGATTATGCCGGGCGGTTCTTCTGTCCCCGCTGCGGATCGTCCGTCTTTGCGCGCAGCGGGGACGAGATCGAGGTGAACCTGGGCTCGCTGGATGCCCCGGATCGGTTGGTGCCGACCTATGAGCTATGGACCATCCGTCGCGAATCCTGGCTGCCGCCGTTTCCGCTCGCCAGACGATACGAACGGGATCGGGCCGCCACGGGCCACTCCGAGGAATAAGGGGTCAGCGGCGGGTCTCGGCCATCATCCGCAGCGCAAGCCCCGCCAGAACCGTTCCCATCAGCCAGCGCTGGACGACCATCCAAAGCGGGCGCCCGGTCAGGAAGGCCGCGATGCTGCCCGCCGCAAGGGCGATGATCGCGTTCACGGTGACGCTGACGGCGATCTGGGTCGCCCCCAGCGCCAGCGATTGCGCCAGAATGCTGCCCTGGCCCGGCGTCACGAATTGCGGCAGCAAGGACAGATACATGACCGCGATCTTGGGGTTCAGCAGATTGGTCACGAAACCCATGGCGAAAAGCCTGCGCGCGCTGTCCCTGGGCAGGTCGCGGACCTGAAAGGCCGAGCGTCCGCCCGGCCTGACGGCCTGCCAGGCCAGGTAAAGCAGATAGGCGGCCCCCGCGAGCCGCAAGGCGTCATAGGCATAAGGCACGGCCATGACGAAGGCCGTGATGCCGAACGCCGCGCAGAGCATGTAGAACACGAACCCCAGCGCGACCCCGCCCAGAGAGATCAGCCCGGCAAGGGGGCCTTGGCAGATGGATCGCGAGATCAGGTAGATCATGTTGGGGCCGGGAGTCAGCACCATCCCCAGCGAGATGGCGGCAAAGGCCAGCAGGTTCACAGGATCGGGCATCGCGGTTTCCTTGCCGAAGGGCGGGCACCGCCGCCGCCGTGACGGTAACAGGCGGCAGCGCAGGCAGCAATGGCCGGGCGCGGATCGCCGCGAGACCCCGTCCCTAGTGCCGCGATCCCGGCCGCGCGGCCGAGGTCAGCACCACCTGCGGCATCTCGGCCCCGTCGCGCTTGGGCAGATTCTCGACCCGGAACCGCAGCCGCAAAAGGAAACGGCCGTCGCCCATCTCCTGCTCGGCCTCGCCCTCCAACTGGGTGGCGAAAGCCTCGATCAACTGGCTGCCCAGGCCGGTGCCTTCGGCCAGGCTGCTGGCGCCGATCGAGTTCTCGACCTCCAGCACGGCATGGCCCGGCCCGTCCGCGCGCAGCGAAACCCGCACCCACGGCTCGGCCTCGGGGTCCGAGACGCCGGAGTATTTCAGCGCATTGGTGAAGGCCTCGGTCGCCAGCAGGCTCAGCGGCACCGCCTGGTCCGGCATCAGCACCAGCGGCTCCAACCGGGTGTCGATGCGCAGCCCGGCGCCGGGGCCGACCGAGGCGTTGGTCATCTGGTTGATGATGTCGCGGATCAGCCGGTCGGCCTCGACCGAATCCAGATGCTCGGCCTGATAGAGGTTGCGATAGATCGTCGCCAGCGACGCCACCCGATCCTGCACCGAGCGCAGAACGCGCCGGGCATCGTCGTGGTCGATCACCCGGATCTGCATGTTGATGATCGAGGCGATCAATTGCAGGTTGTTCTTGACCCGGTGATGCACCTCTTTCAGCAGCACGGTCTTTTCGTTGACGGCGGCCTCCATCGCCTCTTCGTCGCGGATCAGGATGCGGGCCATGTTGTGGAAGGTCTGGCTCATGTCCTCGATCTCGGCGGGCGCGTCGGCCAGCACCGGCGGCGGGGCCGAGCGGTCGCCGATGGCAAAGCGGCGCATCTGGCTGCGCAACTCGCGGATATGGCGCAGCACCAGGCGATAGACCGCGAAATAGGCCACGGCCAGCGAGGCGGCCCACAGGATCAGCGGCAGGATCAGCGCCGTGCGCCGGGTGATGTCGATGCCGGTGATGCCCGATTCGGCCCGGTTCCACGACCCCAGCGCATAGACGAGGCCCGGCACCACCGGCACGACGCTGAACACCCGCCGCTCGCCCGAGTTCGAGATGTCGCGAAAGGTCGTCTCGCTGCGCGACAGCAGCGAGGGCAGGGATTTGCCGCGCGGCAGCACTTCGGCGATGTCGCCCTCGCCCTCGCGGTCCGAAGAGATGACCTCGCCCTGGTTGTTGAAGGTCAGGATGCGCGCGCCATCGGTCCCCAGCCCCGAGACATGGGTCGAGCGCAGCAGGTCGTGCGACATCGAGACGGCGATGAAGCCCAGAAGCTCGACCCCGCGATAAAGCGGCTGGATCACCACCACCACCGACTTGCCGGTGACCGGCCCGTCGGTGCTGGTGGTGACCAGCGTGCCGGGACTGTCGATGAATTGCTGAAAGGCGGATTCGCCGGTCAGGTCATGCACCCCGCGCACCGAGGAACATTCCGTCACCCCGTCCAGCCGGGTGAACCCGGCATAGACGAAGTTTACCGTGCGCTGGACAAGGCCGCGCATGATGTCGGAACAGGCTTGCGGCCGGTCCATCGTCTCCAGCACCGCCGGACCCAGCGCATCGGCGGTGCCGAGCGCGCTTTGCAACAGCGCGCGCTCTCCCGCGGCGGCGGTGGCGGTGCGGCCCAGCAGCGCGATTTCCGAGGATCGCTGGTATTCGCGCGACAGGTGCAGCGTCTGGATGACCGAGATCAGCCCGATGGGCAGGATCGCCACCGACAACAGGCCGCCCAGCCGGAAGCCGAGCCCCTTGGTGAATTCCAGCTTGTCCAGCAGCCGCCGCAGCACGACGGTATCTCAGCGCAGGATCGGGGTGTTCTGCGCCATCACCGCCAGCGTGGCGCGGTCGGTCATCTCCAGCTCCTCGCCCTCCTCCAGTTGCAGAAGCTCGGCCAGCCGGCGGCGGCCGCGATTGGCGCGCGACTTGACGGTGCCCACGGCGACCCCGGTCATCGCCGCCGCTTCCTCATAGGAAAAGCCCGAGGCGCCCACCAGGATCAGCGCCTCGCGCTGCTCGTCGGGCAATTGCTCGAAGGCGGCGCGGAAATCGTTCAGCGCCAGGCGGCCGTCATGTTCGGGCCGGGTGGCCTGACGGGCGGCATGGACCCCGTCGGTATCGCTGACCTCGCGCTTGGTCTTGCGGCGGGCGGAATAGAAGGTGTTGCGCAGGATGGTGAACAACCAGGCCCGCAGGTTGGTGCCGGGCTGGAACTTGTCGATATGGGTCCAGGCCTTGACGATGGTGTCCTGCACCAGGTCGTCGGCCGAGGCCCCCTCGCGCGTCAGCGACAGCGCGAATGCGCGCAACGCCGGCAGATGATCGACCAGCTCGTCCCGAGGATCGCCATGGGCGCCGGAACGGGCGGTTCGCGCCGATTTTCGATCGGTCATGCAGTTCACTCCTGCTCGCGCAATTTGTCGAGCAATTGCAGGAACCTGTCGGGAATCTGCTGGGTCGTGTCCTGCTCGTAGACTCGGCGCAGATTCTCGTCGATCTGCTTTTCTATGGCTGCTCGCCTGCGTTCCTCACGCCTGGTATTCATTTTTTAGTTATTCCCGGTAATCTTGTGCGCACCTTGCCTAACCGTTACCTATCCGATCAGGTTCCAACACACGACGCTTTTTTCGAGGTAGCCATGACCGCAGCGGATCTCGCCCAGTCCATCAGCCGGGAACTGCCCTATCTGCGGCGCTACGCGCGTGCGCTGACGGGCAGCCAGACCGCCGGCGACAATTACGCCGCCGCCACGCTGGAGGCGATCTTGACCGATCGCAGCCTGATGGATGGCGAGGACACCCGCATCGGGCTGTTCCGCACCTTCCATGCCATCTGGCAAAGCTCGGGCCAGCCGGTCGAGCTGGAGGCGCAGTCCCCGCGCGAGGCCAGCGCCCAGGCGCATCTGCGCGGCCTGACCCCGAATTCCCGCGAGGCGCTGCTTTTGCGCACCATCGAGGAACTGCGCTACGACCAGATCGCCGCAGTCATGCAATGCCCGCAGGCCGAGGCCGAGGAACTGGTGCAGATCGCCCTGAACGAGATGAGCCAGGCGCTGACCGGCAAGGTCATGGTGATCGAGGACGAGACCATCATCGCCATGGACCTGAAGGGCATCGTGCAGGCCATGGGCCACGATGTCACTGGCATCGCCCGCACCCATGCCGCCGCAATCGACCTGGCGCATCAAAGCCGCCCGGACCTGATCCTGGCCGATATCCAGCTGGCCGACGGCTCGTCCGGCATCGAGGCGGTGAACGAGCTGCTGTCCAGCATGGGCGATATTCCGGTGATCTTCATCACCGCCTTCCCCGAGCGGCTGTTGACCGGGGACCGGCCGGAACCGGCCTTCCTGATCTCGAAGCCCTATTCCGAGGAACAGGTGCGTTCGGCGGTAAGCCAGGCGATGTTCTTTGCCTCGACCGAGGGGCTGAGCGTCGCCTGACGCGGTTCCTTGCGAGCCTTTGGTTCTACGACGGAACCGATCGGCCCGCTGGCACGGCCGCATGAGTATTTGAAGAACGAAGAAGCGGCGGGCAGGAGGCAACCTGCCTGCCTTTCGTCATCAGGCGCAGATTGCCGCCCGCGCCTCGGCATATTCCCGCGCCAGCCGGTCGACCAGCGCCCCCGCCGGCACCACCTCGCGCACCGCACCGATGCCCTGGCCCGAACCCCAGATCTGGCTCCACGCCTTGGGCCGCGACGAGGCATCGGCGAAATTCATGTCCGAGACGTCGCCGCGCTCCAGGCTGGCCGGGTCGAGGCCGGCCGCGCGGATCGAAGGCGCAAGGTAATTGCCCGAAACCCCGGTGAACAGCGACGAGGTGACCACGTCCTCGGCCCCGGAATCGACGATCATGCGCTTGTATTCGGGCTGGGCGTTGGCCTCATCGGTGGCGATGAAGGGGCTGCCGACATAGGCAAGATCCGCGCCCATCGCCTGCGCCGCCAGAACCGCGCGGCCGGTGGCGATCGCGCCTGACAGCAGCAACGGGCCGTCGAACCATTCGCGGATTTCCTGCACCAGCGCAAAGGGCGATTGCGGCCCGGCATGGCCGCCGGCGCCAGCCGCCACCGCGATCAGCCCGTCGGCGCCCTTCTCGACGGCCTTCCTGGCGAAGCTGTTGTTGATGATGTCGTGCAGCGCGATGCCGCCGCAATCATGCGCCGCCGCGTTCACCTCGGGGCGGGCGCCGAGGCTGGTGATCCAGATCGGCACGCGATGCTTGTGGCAGATTTCGATGTCGCGCTGCAGACGTGCATTCGAACGATGCACGATCTGGTTCACCGCGAAGGGCGCGGCGGGATTGTCGGGATTGGCCTGGTTGTGGCGGTCCAGCTCGTCCTGGATCCGGGTCAGCCAGGCGTCGAGCAGCGGCGGCTCGCCGTCCTTTTCGCGGGCGTTGAGCGCGGGAAAGCTGCCGACGATGCCGGCCTTGCATTGCGCGATCACCAGTTCGGGGCCCGATACGATGAACATGGGCGAGGCGACGACGGGGATGCGCAGATGCGACAGGATCGGGGGCAGCATGAAATCCTCATGGGCAGGTGACCTGGGCAGATTGCCCGCGCCCTGCCACGCTGCCAACCCTGCCGTGGCGTCGCAAGCGCCCGGGCCTGCGGTTCAGTAGGGCAGCGGGTGGCTGCGATGCAGCCTGTCGATACGCTTCAGCGCCTCGTCGGACAGCCGCAGATCCAGCCCGGCCAGCAGATGGTCGAGCTGTGCCGTATCGGTGGCGCCGATGATCGGGATCGCATGGAAGGGCCGCTGCCGGGTGAAGGCGATGGCCATGTGGATCGGATCCAGCCCCAGTTCGGCCGCCAGCCCGCGCCAAGCGGCGACGGCGGCATCGGCGCGCGGGGTGCGTCGTCCGCCCAGATCGCCCGGCCCGCCGGTGGCGCGGTCGGCGGCGACGCGGCTGGCCGCCGGCTCGGCCCCGTCCAGGTATTTCCCGGTCAGAAGCCCCGCCGCCAGCGGCGAATAGGCCAAAAGCGTCACGCCCTCGTTCACCGCCAGTTCCGCCAGATCGGTGTCGAAGGCGCGGTAGAGCAGCGAATATTCGTTCTGGATGCTCGCCACGCGCGGCGCGCCGATGCGCTCGGCGGTGTCGATCCAGCGCGCCGTGCCCCAGGCGGATTCGTTCGACAGGCCGAAGGCGCCGATCTTGCCGGCGCGCACGGCCTCGTCCAGCGCCGCCAGAACGTCCTCCATATGCGCAAGCGTCGCAGCCCGATCCTGTTTCGAGGGATCGTAGCGCCAGTTCTGGCGAAAGGCATAGCTGCCGCGCACCGGCCAGTGCAGTTGGTAGAGGTCGATATGGTCGGTCTTCAGCCGCCTGAGCGAGGCATCGATGATCCGGCGCAGGATGGCACCGTCGAAGCCCTCGGCCCGCACCTTGTCGCCGGGGCCCGTCGCCTTGGTGGCGATCTGCACCCGGTCGCGGGTGCCGCGGGCGGAAAGCCAGGCGCCGACGATCTCTTCGGTCAGGCCCACGGTTTCGCGCCGCACCGGGTTCACCGGATAAAGCTCGGCCGTGTCGAAAAAGGTGATGCCGGCGGCCAGCGCGCGATCCATCTGCGCATGCGCCTCGGCCTCTGCCGTCTGGTTGCCGAAGGTCATCGTGCCCAGGCAAACCCCGCTGACGCGAAGATCGCTGGTGCCGAGCGTGGTGCTGTCCATTGCCGTCCTTTCGTCGCATCTGGCGGAAGAGAGTGGGAGTCGAACCCACCCGGGACAGGCTCACTGCCCCAACCGGATTTGAAGTCCGGCCGCCCCACCGGGGACGCTTCTCTTCCCTATCCCCGACCGTCCGGCCCGTCCGGGGTGAACAGGTCGATCCGGTGAGGGTTGATGCGACGAAGATCCCCCCGACGCAAGGTCAGACCGAGCCGGTCGAAGAAGTCAAGGATCTGGATCGCCACCTTGCGCCCGTTCCGCACCCGGTCGCGAAAATCCGGGGCGGTGAACCAGCCGTCCGGCGCCTGGGCCGCGATGTCGCGGATGATGCCGACCATCTCGACCGTGGTGGCGCGGGCGAAGAAATGGTCATGGGCGATCTGGTCGATGCGGCCCTGGCGCGCGGCCATGCGCAGGATGCGGCGGACCTCGGGCTCGTCGGCGCCGAATTCCTGGGCAAAGTCGCGCACGCGCGGCGGGCGAAAGCGTTCCTCGCCAACAAGGCGCGGCAGGATGCGCTCCAGCAGAGCCTCGTCCTCGGGCGAGAGGCGGGGCAGGTGGCCAGGCAGGCGGATGAAGGCACCGTCCAGCGCGATGCGCCCCGCCGCCGCTTCGGCCCGCAGGAAGGCGGCGAAATCGGGCTTGGGCAGGCGCGGGTCCAGCGAGAGCCGCAGCTTTTCCCGGCCCAGCCCCTGAAGATCGGCGTTCTCGGCGTGAAAGGCGGCCAGTTCCGCTTGCATCCGTTCGCGCAGCGCACCCAGCCAGGCGGGGCTTAGCGCCTGTCGCGTGCCCGGAACGATGGCGATGCCCGAGGAGGCAATGGCCCGGTCAAGCTCGGCCGGCGACAAGGCGCGGTCGCGGGCGAAGGCGTCGAGGTCGACCAGCGCCAGCCCGGCCATGGCAGCCAGCGCCTTGTCAGGATCGGGCAGGGCCATGGCGCGCAGGACGGCCAGACGCTCGGGTCGGGTGCGGTGGCGGGCGGGCGCGCGCAGGTCGACCAGCCGCCCGCCGCCGATTGTGCGCCGGGCCGAAACGTCGCGCAGGATGAAGCGTTCGCCCACGGTCGCGGCCAGGCGACGGTCCAGGACAAGCTGCGCCAACCCCTCCTCGCCCGGGGCCAGCGGCCCCTCCAGCGGCACGATGCGCGCGCCGGTTTCGGCAGCACCCAGATGCAGGCGGGCGGGGAACCAGGTGGCCAGCGGCTTGGGCTCGCCGTCCAGCGCGCGCAGGATCACGTCGATGCGCTGGGTCGGCGCGTGCAGCACGGGGTCCAGCGCCACGTCGCCGCGGTGAATCGCCTCGCGCGTCACCCCCTCGCCGGCAAGGTTCAGGGCGCAGCGCTGGCCGGCAAGCCCGGTTTCGGCCTTGCGGCTCTGGGCGTGGATACCGCGCACCCGGGCCGGCAGGCCCAAGGGGCTGATGGCGATCTGGTCGCCCAGGGCGACCCGGCCCGACAGCACCGTGCCGGTAACGACGGTGCCCGTCCCGGCCAGGGTGAAGCTGCGGTCGATGGCAAGGCGAAAGCGCGCCTCGGCGGCGCGGGCGCCGGTTTCGGCCTCGGCCTGCACCAGCGCGGCGCGCAAGGCGTCGATGCCCGCGCCGGTCAGCGACGAAACCGGAAAGACCGGCGCACCGGCAAGGCCGGTGGGGGCCAGCAATTCGGCGATCCCGGCGGAAAGCCGGGCGATGCGTTCGGGCGGCGCCAGGTCGGATTTGGTCAGCGCGACCATGCCGCGGGTGATGCCCAGAAGGTCCAGGATGGCCAGATGCTCGCGCGTCTGCGGCATGATGCCGTCATCGGCGGCGACGACCAGCAGGGCAAGGTCGATGCCGCCGGCGCCGGCCAGCATGGTATGGACAAATTTCTCATGCCCCGGCACGTCGACGAAGCCCGTCACGCCGCCGCCGCCCAGATCGGCATAGGCAAAGCCCAGCTCGATGGTGATGCCGCGGGCCTTTTCCTCGGCCAGCCGGTCGGTCTCGACCCCGGTCAGCGCCCGGACCAGCGCCGTCTTGCCATGGTCGATGTGACCTGCCGTGCCGACGATCATGAGCCGCGCCGCACCACCGTCAATAGCCGGTCAGGAAGGGGTTGAAGCCGCCCCGCTTCCATTCGGTGTCCCGCATCATCAGGTCGAGGCCCAGGCTCGCCACATCGTCGGCGACGGGTTCCAGCGAGGGATTGCGGTTCTGATACAGGACCTTGACCCAGCGATCGCATTCGCGGCAGACCTCGGCCTTGACCGTGGCCTCGCCGGTCTCGACCGAGCGATAGCTGATGCCCTTGGTCGAGCCGCAGCAGAGGCATTTCACCCGTACCTCGTTCCACAGCACCTGGCAGGTGGCGCAGGAACAATAGCGCGCCCCTTCGGCGCCGATGCTTTCGGTCACCAGGCTGGCGACCGGCCGGCCGCCGCAGGCCGGGCAGGTACCGGTGCGGATCGGCACCAGTTGCGCGGCATCCAGCGTCGCCGCCTGCATCGCGGCATGGACCTGCAAGGCGGCGGCGGCGAAAAGATGCGGGGCCACGCTGTCCTCGGGGATGGTGTCGGCCAGCACATTGCCCATCACCCAGCCCAGATCCGAGGGCTCTGCCGCCTGCAATGCCGCCAGCGCCAGCCGGGCGGGTTCGGGCATCTCAAGGGACGCGAGCCGCTCCAGCAGCAGGGGCAGCGCCTGTGCCAGCCCCTCGCGCATGGCATTGCGGTCGAGCGGCGGCATGCGGCTGGCGCGGGCCAGTTCGATCCGCTCGGGCGGCAACGGTTCGGGCTGGGGCAATTCGCGGGCCAGATCGGCCTGCGCCCGGCAGATGCCGGCCAGAAAGCGCAGGTAGGGCGCAAGGTTCGGGCTGTGCCCGGCCAGGAAATCGAACCGCTCGGCGCGGGTCGAGAACAGCGCCACGGGCTGGGGCAGGCGCGCCAGCGGAACCTTGGCGACGCCGCCGATCATCGCGGGATCGGGTTTCAGGGCAGTGGACATGGCTTCCTTTCGGATCGCTTTGCTCTACTCTGCCGGGCCGCCTCCCTCGCGTCCAGCCAGTTCGCGCAGCCATTTGCGATGGTGCCGCCAGGCCCAGCCGCCGGTCACCGTGCCGCGCGTCATGGCGCGGATGGTGCCCCGCGTCCAGATCGCCGCATAGACGTGCAGGATGAAGGTCAGAATGATCGCCACCGCCGCCAGCGCATGGATCAGCACCGCCCAGCGCCGCACCGGGATCGAGACCAGGTCGGGGAAATATTGCTGCCAGATCATCACGCCCGACACGATCAGCACCACGATCAGCACCGACATGGCCCAGAAGACGAATTTCTGCCCGGCATTGTATTTGCCAAGCTCGGGCAGTTTCTCCTCTTCGCCGCGGACGACCTCGCCGATATGGCTGACCCAGGTGCGATCCTCGGGGCGGGGCAGGTTCAGCCGCCACATCTGCAGGAACAGCAACAGGAAGCTGAAGAATAGCAGCACGCCGACAAAGGGATGCAGCCAGCGCGTCGTCTGCCCGCCGCCGAACAGCCCGGTCAGGAAGTAGAGCGAGGGGTGGAACAGCGCCAGCCCCGAAAGCAGCAGCACGATCAGGCTGGCCGCCGTCACCCAGTGGTTCAGCCGGGTGATGCCGCGATAGCGGCTGACCGTGACCGGATGCCGGCTTTCGATATGGTCGCCCGGTTGCGAGAACATGCGTTTCGGCATCACAGCACCTCCCTTCCCGGCGGGACCGGGGGTTCGCGCGCCTCGACCAGTTCCTCGGCATGGGTTTCATCCTCGGCCGAGACCTTGTTGGCGCGTGTCATCAGCCCGTGCAGGACCGAGCCGATGGCCGCTGCACCGATGGCGGCCAGGCCCAGCGTCTTGGTCACGCCCTTCCAGCCCTCGACCACCGGCGAGATGCGCGGCTCCTCGGGCAGGTTGGAGTAAAGCGAGGGCTGGTCCGCATGATGCAGCACATAGAAGACATGCGTGCCGCCCACCCCCTGCGGATCATAGATGCCGGCATTGTCGTAGCCGCGCGACTTCAGGTCCTCGACCCGCGCTTCGGCATGGGCCAGCATGTCCTCCTTGGTGCCGAAGACGATGGCCTGGGTAGGGCAGGCCTTGGCGCAGGCCGGACCCTGGCCTACCGCCACCCGGTCCGAACACAGCGTGCATTTGTAGCTCACATGGGTTTTCTGGCTGATGCGCGGGATGTTGAACGGACAGCCCGTCACGCAATAGCCGCAGCCAATGCAGTTCTCGTGGATGAAATCCACGATGCCGTTCGAATATTGCACGATGGCGCCGGGGGCCGGGCAAGCCTTGAGACAGCCCGGATCGGCGCAATGCATGCAGCCGTCCTTGCGGATCAACCATTCGAAATCGCCGGTCTGCGGGTTCTCGTATTCGGAAAACCGCATCAGGGTGAACATGTCGGGCGTCAGGTCGTGCGGGTTTTCGTAAAGGCCGACGTTCTGCTCGATCTCGGGATAGGTGTCGTTCCATTCGGCGCAGGCCGATTGGCACGCCTTGCAGCCGATGCATTTCGACACGTCGATCAGCTTGGCCACCGGCGTCAACTCGCGCGTCGGCGGCGGCAGGTCGGGCATAGCCGAGGAACGGACGACATCGCCCGGCCCCAGGTTGGCCTGCATCGGCTGCACCGGCGGGTTCGAGACCGCCGTGCGCGGGCTGTCGAGGTTCGGTTCCGTCGTCATGACACGGCCTCCCCTGTCGCGGGTTCGATATTGACCAGGAACGCCTTGAATTCAGGCGTTTCCACATTGGCGTCGCCGACAAAGGGCGTCAGGCTGTTCGGCCCGAACCCCTTGCGCGCCGCACCCATGAAGCCCCAATGCAGCGGGATGCCGATGACATGCACCAGCTTGTCGCCGCATTGCATCGGCTTCAGCCGCCCCGTCACCAACGCCTTGGCCTTGACCTCGCCCCGCTTGGACCAGACCCGCACCCAGCCGCCTCGCCGGATGCCCTTTTCGGCGGCCAGCTCTTCGCTGATCTCGACGAAGAACTCGGGCTGCAAGGCCGCGTTGATGCGGTTGTGCTTGGTCCAGTAGTGGAAATGCTCGGTCAGGCGATACGAGGTCGCCGCGATCGGGAATTCCTCGCTGGTGGCGAATTGCTCGGCATCGCTGGCAAAGACCCGCGCCACCGGGTTGCCGCGCATCTGCGGGTTGAACACGTTGGCGATGGGCGACTCGAACGGCTCCATATGCGTCGGGAAGGGACCGTCGCGCATCATGCCCCGCGTGAACAGGCGCGAGACGCCCTCCTGGTTCATGATGAACGGACCGACATCGCCGGGCTTGGCCGTGGGCGCGATGTCGGGCACGTCGTAGCCGGTCCATTTCTCGCCATCCCATTCCAGCAGCTTGCGAGAGGGATCCCAGGGCCGGCCCTGCATATCCGCCGAGGCCCGGTTGTAGAGGATCCGCCGGTTCAGCGGCCAGGAAAAGGTCCAGTTCGGATAGGCGCCGGTCTCGTCGGGGTCGGCATTGTCCCGGCGGGCCATGTTGTTGCCGTCCTCGTTCCAGCAGCCGGAGTAGATCCAGCAGGCGCCCATGGTCGAGCCGTCGTCGCGATACTGGCTGAAGTTCAGAAGCTGCTTGCCCCTGGCGGTCAGCAGTTTCGTCGGGTCGGCGGTGTCGTAGACATCCTCCAGCGCCCGGCCGTTCATCTCCTTGGCCAGTTCCTCGGGCGAGGGCTCGTCGGGATCGGCATAGTTCCAGGTCAGGTTCAGGATCGGGTCGGGGAACACGCCGCCTTCTTCCTGATAGAGCTTTTTCACCCGCAGGAAGATCTGCGCCATGATCCAGGTGTCATGCCTGGCCTGGCCGGGCGGGGTCGCCGCCGACCAGTGCCATTGCAGCCAGCGCCCCGAATTGACCAGCGCGCCGTCGTCCTCGGCAAAGCAGGACGAGGGCAGTTCCAGCACTTCGGTCTGGATCGAGGCGGTGTCCACGTCGTTGTGCTCGCCGTGGTTTTCCCAGAAATGCGCCGTCTCGGTCTCAAGCGGGTCCATGACCACCAGAAGCTTCAGCTTGCTGAGCGCCTCCGTGACCTTGGCCCGGTTCGGAAAGGACAGGAGCGGGTTGAAGCCCTGGCAGAAATACAGGTTCACCTGTCCCGCATTCATCAGCTCGAACATGCGCAGGATGTCATAGGTCGGCACGTCCAGCTTGGGCAGGTAGTGATAGGCCCAGTCGTTCTCGGCCGTGGCCGCGTCGCCCCACATCGCCTTCATGAAGCTGACCATGAACTTGGGATAGTTCTGCCAATAGCTGGTCTGGCCCCGACGCAGCGGCTTGAAGCTGCGGCTGGACATGTAGGTCTGCCAGTCCGGCTCTTTCTCGGTCGGGATGTTCAGATAGCCGGGGATCAGGTTCGACATCAGCCCGATATCGGTCAGGCCCTGGATGTTGGAATGGCCCCGCAGCGCGTTCATCCCGCCGCCCCGGACGCCGATATTGCCCAGGATCAGCTGCAGCATCGCCATGCCGCGGATGTTCTGCGCCCCTTTCGAGTGCTGGGTCCAGCCAAGTGCATACATCGAGGTCATGGTCTTGTCGGGCGCCGAGCATTCGCCGATCATCTCGGCGATCTTCAGGAAGCGGTCCCTGGGCGTGCCGCAAACCTCTTCGACCAGCTCGGGCGTGTAGCGCGAGACATGCTCCTTGAGCAGGTTCCAGACGCAGCGCGGATGCTCCAGCGCCATGTCCACGGCGGCAAAGCCGTCCTCGCCGATCACGTAGTCCCAGCTCGACTTGTCATAATCGCGCTTTTCCGGGTCGTAGCCGGTGAACAGCCCGTCGCTCCAGCCGTATTCGTCCTTCACGATCAGGGGGGCGTTGGTGAAGTTCTTCACATAGTCCCACTGCACCTTGTCGTTCTGGATCAGCCAGTTGATCATCGCCATCAGGAAGACGATGTCCGAACCGGGCCGGATCGGCGCATAATAGTCGGCTACCGAAGCCGTGCGGGTAAAGCGCGGATCCACCACGATCAGCCTGGCGCCGCGCGTGGCCTTGGCTTCGGTCACCCATTTGAAGCCGCAGGGATGCGCTTCGGCGGCATTGCCGCCCATGACGACAACGAGGTCGGTATTCTTGATGTCGGTCCAGGAGTTGGTCATCGCTCCACGGCCAAATGTCGGGCCCAAACTGGACACCGTGGGGCCGTGTCAGACGCGCGCCTGGTTGTCGAATCCGACGATCCCCATGGACCTGACCACCTTGTAGGTCAGCCATGCGGTTTCATTGGTGGTGGCCGAGGCCGCCAGATAGCCGGTGGTGGTCCAGCGGTTGACGGGCACGCCGTCGTCGTTGGTCAGCACCATGTTGGCGTCGCGGTCGTCCTTGAGTGCGCGGGCGATCTTGTCCAGCGCCTCTTCCCAGGAAATCTCCTCGAAGCTCGCCGCGCCGGGGCGGCGAATGCGGGGCGTGGTCAGCCGCGTCTCGGCATTGACGAAATCCTTCAGCGCCGCGCCTTTCGGGCAAAGCGTGCCGCGGTTGGTCGGATGGTCGGCGTCGCCCTCGATATGCACCACTTTGGCCTCTTCGCCGGCCTTCAGGTCGCCGTCCGAATAGATGATGATGCCGCAGGCCACCGAGCAATAGGGACAGGTGTTGCGCGTCTCGGTCGTCGAGGCCAGCTTGAAGGCGCGCACATGCGCCTGTTCCGCCGCCTCGGCTCCGCCGAAGCCCATGGCCCCCAGCGATGTCGCCGCGACACCCGCACCCGCCAGTTTCAGGAAACCGCGCCGCGAGAGGTCGATATTCATCGTGCCCTCCTTTTGCCTGTCGAAGAGATAGGTACGGGGTCAGGATCGCGCGGTATGGTAGTTCTGTCAAGCTTGGCACGAAAAAGGCGCAGCCGTGGCCGCGCCCTCAAGTTCTTGTTATTCCGTTGTGTTTATTGTTGCATAACGGAGGCTCAGACCTCGACCGAGACCGCACCGATCGGATGCGAGCAGCAGGCCAGGATATAGCCTTCCTCGATGTCCTCGTCGGTGATGCCGCCGTTATGGACCATATGCACCTCGCCGGCAGTTTTCCTGACCTTGCAGGTGCCGCAAAGGCCGAAGGTGCAGCCCGAGGGGATGTTGAGCCCGTTGGCCTTGGCCACTGCCAGCACGGTGTCGGTTTCCTGGCACTTCGCCACCACGCCCGAGCTTTCGAAGGTGATCTGGGCAGCGCTTTCCTCGTCCGGGACCACGTCGTCCAGCACCGGCGCCTCGGCCTCGTTGCGGATGGGCGCACCGAAGCTTTCCTGGTGATAGTGGTCCATGTCGAAGCCCAAGGCGATCAGCATGTCGCGCACCGCCTGCATGAAGGGCTCGGGTCCGCAACAGAACACCTCGCGCTCCAGGTAATCCGGCGCCATCAGGCCCAGCATGATCTGGTTCAGCCGGCCGCGATAACCGTGCCAGGTGCGGAACGGGTCGGATTCCTCGACCGCGAAGCGCAGTTGCAGGCCCGGAACACGGTCGGCCATGCCCTCCAGCCGCTGGCGAAAGATGATGTCGGCCGGGGCGCGCGCGGCATGGACGAAGACGATGTCCGGCATCTCGCCCGAATCCCAGGCCCAGGTGGTCATCGACATCACCGGCGTGATGCCCGAGCCGGCCGAGATGAACAGGTATTTCGGCGCCTCGTGCCGGACGAAGGAAAAGATCCCCGCCGGCCCAAAGGCCTTCAGCCGCATCCCCGGCCGCAGATGGTCGATCATCCAGCGCCCGCCGACGCTGCCCGGCTGCGCCTTGACCGTGACCGAGATCGACAGCGGCCGCGAGGGGCTGGAGCTGATCGTATAGGTCCGCTGCACGTTGCCGCCGGGGACCGGCAGGTCCAGCGTGACGAACTGGCCGGGCTGGTAGTCGAAATAGGCCCCAGAAGGCGCGCGGAAGGTGAAGGTGGCGGTGTCCGAGGTCTCGGGCACAACCATCGCGCATTCCAGCGGCTCGTCATCCTTCCACGGCCGGTCGCCGAATGCCTTGACCAGGACTGCCATTATTCCGCCGCCATGGCCGGACGCGGCGACAGGCGATCCATCATCTGCTGCACATACCAGTCGACGAAATGGATCACGCCCTCTTCCTGGTTGGGGGAATAGGGGCCGGGCTCATAGGCGGGGGACAGGATACCCTTCTGGTTCTCCTCGACCACGCGGCGGTCCTCGTCGTTGGTCGCCAGCCACACCTCGGTCAGCTTTTGCAGGTCGTAGTCGACCCCTTCGACCGCATCCTTGTGGACCAGCCATTTCGAGGTCACCTCGGTCTCGGTGGGCGAGATCGGCAGCAGGCGGAACACGATGGCATGGTCGGGCAGGAAGTGGTTCCAGCTCGACGGGAAGTGATAGAACATCAGGCTGCCCGCATCGTTCCACGGGATCGTGCCCATGCGCCGGTTCACCGCCGCCTTGGTGGACATGGTAAAGCTTTCGGCATTGTTCAGCAGCGGCACGCGGGCAAAGCGCCATTGCATCCCCGGCTCGTTCACGAAGCGCGCGGGCAGGCCGGCCTTGTCGCAGCGGTTCCAATGCGACAGGATCTCGGGCGAGGCGGCATTCGGCCCCTCCATCACCGTCATCAGCGGGTTGTCGGAATAGGTCCGGCAAAGCGAGGGATGGCTGCCGCCGCAGTGATAGCATTCGCGGTTGTTCTCGATCACCAGCTTCCAGTTACCCTTCTCGACGATGGTCGAGGTAAAGGCGACCTTGGCGTTCGACAGGTCGCTTGCGCCGACATAGTCGCGCAGGAAACCGCCGAGCTGCTCGAAATCCGGCGGATTGTCGGCCAGGCAGATGAAGACCATGCCGCCCTCGGTCCGGCAATGCACCGGCTTGAGGCTGAATTTCGACGGATCGAAATCGGGGCCCATGTCGCGGGCGAACAGAAGCTTGCCGTCGAGGTCATAGGTCCATTGGTGATAGGGGCAGACCAGCTTGGGCGACGTGCCGTTCTGCTTGGGGCAAAGCCGCTGGCCACGATGGCGGCAGACGTTGTGAAAGGCGCGGATCTGCCCGTCGGCGCCGCGCACGATCACCACCGGATATTCGCCGATCTGCAGGGTGGCGTGGTTACCGGTCTTGGGGATGTCGCAGGAAGGAATGGCAAAGAGCCATTCGCGATACCAGAGGTTTTCCAGATCGGCATGAAAGACGCCCTCGTCGCAGTAGAGGTCGCGGCTGAGCGAGAAGTTCTTCCGCCGGTTGGCGAGCTGGTCCAGGATTTCAGCTGTGTTCAGCATGGCTTGATTCCGTCACAAAGGGGCATCCTGCGCAAAGCATTGCACCCCTTTGCCCGGCCGCAACTTGCCAAATGCGACGCCCGGATGACGGAAACGGACATCGGCCGGTTTTGCGCCTCGCCGCAGCGTGCCGCAACGAGGCGAGCGGCACACCGCAGAGCGAAACGGTGCGCAGGCAGCCGAATATCGCGACAAGCAGATGATCCTGTTTTCGATCCGCCGCCGGCGGCTTGCAGCAACCCTTTCCCCGGGGGTTTTTCAAGGGATTGTTCCCGGGACGGACGGGACGGACGGCCTCCGTCCGGTCGCGGGGAGACCCCGCGCGCATAACCCTGTGGATAAGCCGGGGCGACTCAGGGGGCGGGATCTGTGGAGATCGCGCCCCTTCCTCCTGCCCTCCAGATCCGATGAGAGGACAGAGCATGAACGAAGCCGGTTTCTCCACATGTCCAAAACCTGTCACAAACAGCCCACAAGCTGTAGAAAAGAAAAATTTTCACAAACTTATCCACAGGTGCATTCCAGCTATACCGCTGTTTCCTTGACGTTTTTTCAATAACAGATCTTTAGGGCACGTTTTTTCCCCAAATGCCGCCAGCTGGGGAATTTTGTCGTGAAACGGGGGTTTCCCGTCATCCACAGGGCCAACCACAACAACATCCTTATCTTTATCTTTATTTCTTTTTGATAGAGAGAAGGTGCGCCGGAGGTGTGACATGACCGATTTCCTGCCGCTCGCTTATCCCTGGATCAAAGCCTTGCATGTCATGGCGGTGCTTTCCTGGATGGCTGGACTGTTCTATCTGCCCCGGCTGTTCGTCTATCACGCCGAACGCGGCCATCTTGGGCAAGAGCCGGTGCAATCCTTTCGGATCATGGAAGACAAGTTGCTGCACCTGATCATGAATCCGGCGATGATCGTCACATGGATCGCAGGTCTTGCGCTGGTGCTGACGCCTGGCATCGTGGACTGGACGATGATCTGGCCCTGGACCAAGGCAGCCGGGGTGCTGGGAATGACCTGGTTTCACATGTGGCTGGCCGGCCAGCGCAAGGCGCTTCTGCTTGGCCAGGGGCTAAGCGGCCGGCGCTATCGCATGATGAACGAGGTTCCGACCCTTCTCATGGTCCTGATCGTGCTGTCGGTGATCGTGAAATTCTAGAAGAATTGACTCGCGCCCGGATTCTGCCTATGTGACCCGCAACCGCCGTCCGGTGGGGTTTTTCCTGACACAGTTTTCTGCGCGGACCGATCATGCGTCGGATAGTGCGCGCCCATAGGCTAGACATGACCGAAGAACGCCTCAACCTGTCCGATCTCAAGGCCAAGAGCCCGGCCGACCTGCTGGCCATGGCCGAGGAGTGGGAGATCGAGAACGCCTCGACCATGCGCAAGGGCGAGATGATGTTCTCGATCCTCAAGGAGCATGCCGAGGAAGGCTTCGAGATCGGCGGCGACGGCGTGCTGGAGGTTGTCCAGGACGGTTTCGGCTTCCTGCGCTCGCCCGAGGCGAACTATCTGCCGGGGCCCGACGACATCTATGTCAGCCCCGACATGATCCGCCAGCACAGCCTGCGCACCGGCGACACGGTCGAGGGCGTGATCCGCGCCCCGGGCGAGAACGAACGGTATTTCGCCCTGACCAAGGTCGAGAAGATCAACTTCGAGAATCCCGAGAAAGCCCGCCACAAGGTCGCCTTCGACAACCTGACCCCGCTTTATCCGAACGAACGCCTGAAGATGGAGATCGAGGATCCGACCATCAAGGACCGTTCGGCCCGGATCATCGACCTGGTGGCGCCGATCGGCAAGGGCCAGCGTTCGTTGATCGTGGCGCCGCCGCGCACCGGCAAGACGGTGTTGCTGCAGAACATCGCCCATTCGATCGAGAAGAATCACCCGGAATGCTATCTGATCGTGCTGCTGATCGACGAGCGGCCGGAAGAGGTGACCGATATGCAGCGTTCCGTGAAAGGCGAGGTGATTTCCTCGACCTTCGACGAACCGGCCAGCCGGCACGTCGCCGTGTCGGAGATGGTGATCGAGAAGGCCAAGCGCCTTGTCGAGCATAAACGAGATGTTGTGATCCTTCTGGATTCTATCACGAGACTTGGTAGGGCTTTCAATACCGTGGTGCCCAGTTCGGGCAAGGTCCTGACCGGCGGTGTCGACGCGAATGCCTTGCAGCGTCCGAAGCGATTCTTTGGCGCGGCCCGCAATATCGAAGAGGGCGGTTCGCTGACCATCATCGCTACGGCGCTGATCGATACCGGCTCGCGCATGGATGAGGTGATCTTCGAGGAATTCAAGGGCACCGGCAACAGCGAGATCGTGCTGGATCGCAAGGTGGCCGACAAGCGCGTGTTCCCGGCCATGGATATTCTCAAGTCCGGCACCCGCAAGGAAGAATTGCTGGTCGATGCCAAGGATCTGCAAAAGACCTATCTGCTGCGGCGTATCCTGAACCCGATGGGGACCACGGATGCCATCGAATTCCTGATCTCGAAGCTGAAGCAGACCAAGACCAATGGCGAATTCTTCGATTCGATGAACGCCTGACGGCGCGGAGGATGCGGTGGATACGATCTTTGCCGAGGCGACCCCGCCCGGTCGAGGGGGCGTTTCCGTTGTCCGCCTCAGCGGACCGAAGGCGCATACGACACTGGAATCCTTGGCTGGACCAGTTGCAACGCCCCGGATGGTGGCGTTGCGGGCGTTGCGGGATGGCGACGACCTGATCGACCGCGCGCTGGTGATATGGTTTGCGGAAGGTCACAGCTTTACCGGCGAGGAAGTGGCCGAACTGCATCTGCATGGCGCGCCCGTCATCGCCAGCCGACTGTCGCAGGCGTTGCTGGCAAGGGGATTGCGGCGCGCCGAAGCAGGCGAATTTACCAAGCGCGCCTTCCTCAACGGTCGCATCGATCTGGCCGAAGCCGAAGGTTTGGCTGACCTGCTTTCGGCCGAGACCGAGGCACAGCGCAAGCTTGCCATGCGAGCGACGGAAGGCGAGTTGGGACGCAAGGCCGACGAGCTGCGGTCCAAACTGATCCGCGCCGGCGCATTGATCGAGGCCAGCATCGATTTTGCCGATGAGGAAGTGCCTGATGAGGTTCCTGAAGAGGCGTTGGAACTGATAAAGACGGTCTGCAGCGATATTCAGGGGATGTTGGCAAGCTATCCGGCCACCGAACGGCTGCGCCAGGGCTATGAAGTGGCCATCATTGGACCGCCAAATGCCGGGAAATCGACTTTGCTGAACCGGATCGGCCAAAGGGAAATCGCGCTGGTTTCAGAGATTGCGGGGACCACGCGGGATATCCTTGAATTGCATACGGATTTGCGTGGCTTGCCGGTAACTTTCCTGGATACGGCCGGCCTGCGCGAGAGCAGTGATCCGGTAGAGGCGATGGGGGTTGCACGAGCTGTGCAACGGGCTGCGGAAGCGGATCTGCGCATCCATTTGTCGGTCGATGGTGTTCCTGAAGAAGCCGTGATGGAGGGCGATATCATCGTCCGTTCCAAGGCGGATCTGGGCCGGGGCGAGGAAAATGCCATTTCCGGCCTGACCGGGGAAGGGGTCGCGGAGCTTCTGGATTTGGTCTATGATCGGCTGCGAGTCAGGGCTGCCGATTCCGGGTTGGTTGGGCATAAGCGACAGGCAGAAGCCTTGCAGCGCGCGGCGGCGGCTTTGGAGATTGAAGGCAGCTTGGCACCGGAGTTTCTGGCAGAAGCCTTGCGGCAGGCAGCGCAAGCGTTGGCGATGATGGTTGGGCGGGTCGGGGCCGAGGATTATCTGGACGAGATCTTCAGTTCCTTCTGTATCGGAAAGTAAGGTTCCACGTGAAACAATTCGACGTAATCGTGATTGGTGGAGGCCATGCCGGCGTGGAAGCGGCCATGGCTGCGGCCCGCATGGGTGTGGAAACCGCGCTGGTCACGTTGCACCGCGACGATATCGGCACCATGTCCTGCAACCCTGCGATCGGGGGGCTGGGAAAGGGCCATCTGGTCCGAGAAATCGACGCGCTCGATGGAGTCATGGGGAAGCTCGCCGATACCGCCGGCATTCAGTTTCGGCTTTTGAACCGACGCAAGGGTCCTGCTGTGCAAGGGCCTCGTGCACAGGCGGATCGCAAGCTTTATCGTTCGGCTGCGGCGAAGATAGTGGCCGGACAGGACGGTCTGTCTCTGATCCTGGGCGAGGCTGCCGAATTACTGCATCAGCGTGGCCAAGTCACTGGCTTGCGGCTGGCCGATGGTAGCGAATTGCAGGCGCGGCAGATCATCCTGACCACCGGAACATTCCTGAACGGTTTGATTCACATAGGGGAAATCAGCCGCCAAGCAGGCCGCTGGGGCGGGTCCGCCTCCGTGACCTTGGCCGCTTCGCTCCGCCCGTTGAACCTGCCGCTGGGGAGATTGAAGACTGGAACGCCTCCGCGCATTCTGCGGCAGACCATCGATTGGGAGAGCCTGGATCAGCAGCCGGGTGATGAAGAGCCGGTGATGTTCTCTTACCTGAATACGGTGCCGGAAGCTCCGCAAGTCAGCTGCGCGATCACGCATACCAACCCCGACACGCACCGAATAATTCGCGAAAACCTTGCGCGATCAGCGATGTATGGGGGGCGAATCGATGGCGTGGGACCGCGATACTGCCCTTCGATTGAGGACAAGGTCGTCCGTTTTGCCGATAAGGAATCGCATCAGATCTTCCTGGAACCGGAAGGTCTGGATAGCGATCTTGTCTATCCAAACGGGATTTCGACGTCTTTGCCGGAAGATATCCAACTCGCTTACGTTCGTTCAATCCGTGGTCTTGAACAGGCGCAGATCGTGCAGCCGGGCTATGCGGTGGAATATGACTATGTTGACCCGCGTGCCTTGGCTGCGTCGCTGGAGGTCAAGAATTTGTCAGGGCTGTTCCTGGCCGGGCAGATCAATGGCACGACGGGTTATGAAGAGGCGGCGGCGCAAGGGCTGGTCGCTGGTCTCAATGCCGCATTGAAGGCGCAAGGCCGCGAGGCGTTGCATTTCAGCCGGTCGCAAAGCTATATCGGGGTGATGATCGATGATCTCACCACGCGCGGTGTCAGCGAGCCCTATCGCATGTTCACGTCGCGTGCCGAATTCCGGCTCTCGCTTCGCGCGGATAACGCTGATCAGCGTTTGACGCCTTTTGGTATCGATATTGGCTGTGTCGGCCAGGAGCGCAGAGCGGCATTCTCTGAAAAGATGCGGCGCTATACTGCGGCGCGGGACCGTGCCGAGTCCATATCCTTTACTCCGACGGAGCTTTCCCGTTCGGGGATCGAGGTGCGTCACGATGGGGCTCGACGCAGCCTGTTTGCTCTGCTGGCTCAGCAGGAAATACCGCAAGATCAAGTCCTTGCGCTGGATGATCAGCTTGTATTGCAAGATCCCGCCATCATCCGCCAGTTGGCCACAGATGCGCTTTATCATCAGTATACGGACCGTCAGGGCAAGGATGCCGAGCTGCTCCGAAAGGAAGAGGCAGTAGCCATACCAGCCGAGTTTGATTATGACGCGCTTTCTGGCCTGTCCAACGAACTCAAATTCAAGCTGAACCAACATCGCCCGGCAACGCTGGCTGCCGCTGCGAATATCGAGGGGATGACCCCGGCTGCGCTGACCTTGATCCTCGCCGTGATCCGTGCCGGCAATCGCCGCAGCGCCTGATGAGTGTTTCACGTGAAACAGAACGCCTCGCGACTTATGCCGGGCTGTTGCGGAAATGGAATCCGGCCATCAATCTGATTGCTGCTTCGACAATTGATCAGATCGAGGCGCGTCATATCGCTGACAGTTTGCATCTGGTCGAGATCGCGAAGAATGCACAAGGAAGCTGGGTCGATCTGGGCAGCGGTGGCGGGCTTCCCGGCATCGTGGTCGCGATCATGCGGCCCGATCTGGAGCTGTCCATGGTGGAAAGCGACCAGCGCAAGGCGGCGTTCTTGCGCAATGCCATTCGCGAGCTGGCACTGCCGCACGCAAAGGTGCTGTGCAAACGCATCGAGGCTTTGGATCGGCTCGATGCCGCCAATCTCAGTGCAAGAGCCCTTGCTCCGCTTCCGCAGCTCATGGCATATGTAGAGCGGCACCTGAGCCCGTCTGGAACAGCATGGCTGATGAAAGGCCGAAACTGGCAAGCCGAGGTTTCTCAGGCGCAAAGCGATTGGAAGTTCGACCTGAAAACCCACCAAAGCGCGACAGATCCTGACGCGGCCATTCTGGAAATCACGGGACTCCGCCATGCCTGACACACGCATCATTGCTGTTGCAAACCAGAAGGGTGGGGTCGGAAAGACTACCACGGCAATCAATCTTGGTGCGGCCTTGGCCGAACAAGGTCAGCGCGTCGCCATTATTGACCTTGACCCGCAGGGCAATGCCTCCACTGGTTTGGGCGTGCCGTTGGAAGAACGCGAGCTGACGTCCTATGACCTGCTGACCGGGGAGCGCGCATTGCAGGAAACGCTGCGCGACACGGCGATTGCCAATCTCCGCGTCGTGCCGTCGAACCGCGACCTTGCCTCGGCGGATTTCGAGCTCTCCAACCGACCCGGTCGGACCCAGCTTTTGCGCCGGAAACTGTCGGCTCCTTCGGAATTCGACTATATTCTGATCGATTGTCCGCCGGCGCTTGGCCTTCTTACCGTGAATGCCATGGTGGCGTCGGACAGCGTCCTGGTGCCGCTGCAAGCCGAGTTCTATGCGCTGGAGGGGCTTTCGCAGCTGTTGATGACGGTGCGCGAGGTGCGGCAAACCGCAAATCCCGATTTGCGCATCGAGGGCGTGCTGCTGACCATGTCCGACAATCGCAACAACCTGTCTCAGCAAGTCGAGGCGGATGCGCGCAGCACGCTTTCCGGCCTGGTCTATCGCACGGTGATTCCGCGCAATGTGCGGCTGTCCGAGGCGCCATCGCACGCCATGCCGGTGCTGCAATACGATCCGAACTCCAAGGGAAGCCACGCCTATCGCGATCTGGCAAGGGAGTTCCTGTCCCGTCAACTCGCGACCGCCTGAGGAGGAATCATGGCAGAGAACAAGCTTGAAAAGCGCGGTCTGGGCCGTGGATTGTCGGCGTTGATGGCCGATGTGGATCTGATTCCTTCCGAGCGTCCCGCGCCCCGGCAGATCCTTCCGGTCGAACAGCTGACGCCGAACCCGGATCAGCCTCGCCGCAGTTTTGCCCCTGAAGCGTTGCAGGAGCTTGCCGATTCGCTAAAGACTCGCGGCATGCTGCAGCCGTTGATCGTGCGCCCGCATCCGACCGATCGCGGCCTTTACCAGATCGTTGCTGGTGAGCGCCGCTGGCGTGCCGCTCAGATCGCCCAGCTCCATGAGGTGCCGGTCATCGTTCGCGATCTGAACGATACGGAAGTGCTGGAAGTCGCCATTGTCGAGAACATCCAGCGTGCCGACCTGAACGCGATCGAGGAGGCGGCTTCTTATCGCCAGCTCATGGACAGGTTCGGCCACACCCAGGAAAAGCTGGGGGAGGCGCTTAACAAGAGCCGCAGCCATATCGCCAACCTGCTGCGGCTGCTGAACCTGCCGGAACAGGTGCAGGCCTGGCTCAAGGAAGGCAAGCTGACTGCCGGCCATGCCCGGGCGCTGATTACCGCATCCAATGCCGTCGAGCTTGCGCGCAAGGTGATCGAGAAGAACCTTTCCGTGCGCGAGACTGAAGAACTGGTGCGTCGCCAAGCCGAAGGCCCCAAGGCGCAGAAATCCAGGAGCGCCAGCCAGGAAAAGGATGCCGACACCCGCGCGCTGGAAGGCGATTTGACCGCGCATCTCAAGATGAAGGTGGCGATCAACCATTCCGGGACCGACGGTGGCCAGCTTGTGATCACCTATCGCGACCTTGATCAGCTTGATCGTCTTTGCCAGATCCTTGCCGGCGACTGAACACCATATCTAGTATAGTTCAAGCAAAAAGACACTAGAAAAGCTGGTATCATCGGCACTGGCCACCAAGAAAAAGCCCCGGAGGATCACTCCGGGGCTTTGTGCTGCCGGGTATCTCGCCGTAACCGGCTCAGCTTGCGGGGGTCGAGCTGACGCCGACCTTGGCCGGGCGCAGCAGTCGGTCGTGCAGCATGAAGCCGTTATCCATGACCTGGATGATGCTGCCGGCAACCGTGCCGGGCACGGGGGCCTCGAACATCGCCTCGTGCTGCTGGGGATCGAATTTCTCGCCCGGGGCCGGGGTGATGACCTTGATGCCATGCTTTGCGAAAACGTTGTTCAATTCGCGCAGGGTCAATTCGACGCCCTCGATCAGCGCGGCGGCGGCGGCGCGCTGATCCTCGCTGGCGGCTTCCAGCGCGCGGGTCAGTGCGTCATGCACCGGCAGCAGGTCGCGCGCCAGGCGCGAGCCGCCATATTGCTCGGCATCGCGGCGATCTTTTTCGGCCCTCTTGCGGGCGTTCTCGGCATCGGCCAGCGCGCGCATGAAGCGGTCGCGATATTCGTCCCGTTCGGCGATCAGCGCCTCGACTTCGGGCGAGGGCACCTCATCGGCCGGCGGGTCGATGATCTCCTCATCCAGCGGGCTGCCGTTCGGGTTTTCGTTCGTCATGTCCTCATCATCCTTTCCGGCCAGAGATCAACCGGCCGACAAGCTGCGCAGTATAGTCCACGATCGGCACGATGCGGCCATAGTTCAGCCGCGTCGGACCGATGACGCCGACCGCGCCAACAATCTTTCGGTCGGCATTCATATAGGGCGAAACGACGAGAGAGGAACCGGAAAGTGAAAAAAGCTTGTTCTCGGAACCGATGAAAATGCGCACGCCCTCGCCCTGTTCGGCCAGTTCCAGGAACTCGGCGATGTCGCGCTTGCGTTCCAGGTCGTCGAACAAGGTGCGGATCCGGTCGAGATCGGCCAGCTCATGCGCCAAAAGATTGGCGCGGCCGCGCACGATAAGCCGCGGATCGCTGCTTTCCCCCTCCCATTGCGCCAAGCCCGAAGAGACCAGCTGGGCCGCCACGCTGTCCAGCTTCTGACGGCTCGCCTCGATCTCATGTGCGACGCTGCGCCGCAGCTCGGCCAGGGTCCGGCCCTCGGCTACGGCGTTCAGGAAGTTCGCCGCCTCGCGCATTGAACTGGCCGTATGACCGGGCGGGGGGGTAAAGACCCGATTTTCGACCCGGCCATCGGCAAAGACCAGCACGACCAGCGACCTGTCGGGAGCCAGGCTGACGAATTCGATATGCCGCACCGGCGCCTCCTGCTTGGGCATCAGCACCAGCGAGGCGCCCCGGGTCAGGGCCGACAGCGCCGTGCTGACCCGGTCCAGCATGACGCCGGTATCGCGATTGTCGTCGCCCAGGGTTTCCTCGATCATCTCGCGGTCGCTGGACGAGACCGGCCCGGCCTCCATCAGCCCGTCCACGAACAGCCGCAGCCCCAATTGCGTCGGCATGCGCCCGGCCGAGATATGCGGGTGATCCAGAAGACCCAGAAGCTCCAGGTCCTGCATCACGTTGCGAATCGTCGCGGCGCTGAGCTTCTCGGACATTTCCCGGGTCAGCGTGCGCGAGCCGACCGGCTCGCCGGTGGCGAGATAGGCTTCGACCACGCGGCGGAAAACCTCGCGTGAGCGGTCGTTGAGATCGGAAAGCAGCGCGGTTTCTAGCATGGGCAATCTGTCAGGACGTTCTCGGGTTGCGGTCTAGGGCTTCGGACCTGTATTTGGACGGCAAAACCCCCGAAAGGAATGAATGATGCGCCCCTCTGGCCGGAATTTAAGTGATATGCGCCCGATTTCAATCGAAACGGGCATCATGCGCCATGCCGAGGGCTCTTGCCTGATCTCTTGCGGCGACACCCGCGTGCTGTGTTCGGCCAGCATCGAGGAGAAGGCGCCGCCCTTCCTGAAAGGGTCGGGCCAGGGCTGGGTGACGGCAGAATACGGCATGCTGCCGCGCGCGACCAACACCCGCAACCGGCGCGAGGCGGCGGCCGGCAAGCAATCCGGCCGCACCCAGGAAATCCAGCGCCTGATCGGCCGTGCGCTGCGTGCCGGGGTGGACCGCCGGGCCCTGGGCGAGCGGCAGATCGTCGTCGATTGCGACGTGATCCAGGCCGATGGCGGCACCCGCTGCGCCGCGATCACCGGCGGCTGGGTGGCGCTGCGGCTGGCGATGAACAAGCTGCTCAAGGCCGGCATCGTCACCGCCGATCCGATCATGGACCATGTCGCTGCTGTGTCCTGCGGCATCTATGCCGGGCAGCCAATCCTGGACCTGGACTATGCCGAGGACAGCGAGGCCGGCACCGACGGCAATTTCATCATGACCGGGGCAGGGCGGCTGATCGAGGTGCAGATGTCGGCCGAGGGTGCCACCTTCTCGCGTCCCGAGATGAACCAGTTGCTCGATCTGGCCGAAGCCGGCATCTCCGAACTGGTCCGCGCCCAGAACGAGGCCGTGGCATGCGCAGGCTGACCGAAAGAAAGCTGCTGGTCGCCACGCATAACAAGGGCAAGCTGGACGAGATCCGCGCCATGATGGCCCCGCATGGCATCGAGGTGACCTCGGCCGGCGAGATGGGCCTGCCCGAACCGGCCGAGACCGAGTCGAGCTTCATCGGCAATGCCCGCATCAAGGCCCGCGCCGCCATGCAGGCGACCGGCTTGCCGGTGCTGGCCGATGACAGCGGCATCACGGTGGACGGGCTGGACGGTGCGCCCGGCGTTTATACCGCGGACTGGGCAGAGACGCCGAATGGCCGTGACTTCATGCAGGCCATGACCCGCACCTGGACCGAACTGGACGAGCGCGGTGCCCCCGAGCCTCGCACCGCCCAGTTCCGCGCCACGCTGATCCTGCTCTGGCCCGATGGGCATGAGGAGATCTTCGAGGGCGTGGCACCCGGTCGCCTGGTCTGGCCGCCGCGCGGTGTGCATGGCCATGGCTACGACCCGATCTTCGTGCCCGACGGCCACGATGTGACCTATGCCGAGATGCCGTCCGAGCAGAAGAACGCCATCAGCCACCGCGCCCGCGCCTTTCGCAAGCTGGAGACGCTCTTTGCATAGGATCTCGACCGGCTCGCCCTTCGAATCCGCGCTTGGCTACAGCCGGGCCGTGGTGAAGGGGCCGTGGTGCTTCGTCTCGGGCACGACGGGTTATGACTATGCGGCCATGGCCATGCCCGACAGCGCCGCCGAACAGGCGCGCAACGCCTTTGCCACCATCTTCGCCACGCTGGCCGAGGCGGGTTTCGCGGTGTCGGATATCGTGCGGGTGCAATACACCATCACCGACCCGGCCTTGATCGATGAAATTGCCCCGGTGCTGGGCGAGGCGATGAAGGATGCGTTACCGGCCGCGACCATGGTTGTCGCCGGGCTCATCCGACCCGAAATGAAGGTCGAGATCGAAGTGACCGCCTATCGGGAATGAACCAGCCCATGCCAGCCCCAGCCGCCAGCACCGCGCCCCTTGCCGAGGATTGGCGGGCGGGCGGATTCGGGCTTTACGTCCATTGGCCGTTTTGCGCCGCGAAATGCCCCTATTGCGATTTCAACAGCCATGTCGTGGCGACGATCGAGCAGGGCCGCTGGCTGGCCGCCTATCGCGCCGAGATCGCGCGGCTGGGGCGCGAAACGCCGGGCCGGGTGCTGAACAGCATCTTTTTCGGCGGCGGCACGCCCAGCCTGATGGCGCCCGAGACGGTCGCCGGCGTGATCGAGGCGGCACGCGCCGCATGGCCCTTTGCCAATGACATCGAGATCACGCTGGAGGCCAACCCGACCAGCGTCGAGACCGGCCGCTTTCGCGCCTATGCGGATGCGGGCGTCAACCGCGTCTCGATGGGCGTGCAGGCGCTGAACGACGACGACCTGCGCCGGCTGGGCCGGATGCATTCGGCGGGCGAGGCCCGTGCGGCCTTCGACATCGCCCGGGATTGTTTCACGCGGGTCAGCTTCGACCTGATTTATGCGCGCCAGGACCAGGATCGCGCCCATTGGCGGCGCGAGCTGGGCGAGGCGCTCGGCATGGCCGTCGATCACCTCTCGGCCTATCAGCTGACCATCGAGCCCGGCACAGCCTTTGGCGCCCGGCACGCGAAAGGCGGGCTCAAGGGCCTGCCCGACGACGATCTGTCCGCGGACATGTATCTGGACACGCAAGAGATCTGCGCGGCGGCCGGGATGCCGACCTATGAAATCTCGAACCACGCCCGGCCCGGTGCCGAAAGCCGGCACAACCTGATCTACTGGCGGCAGGGGGATTGGGCCGCCGTGGGTCCGGGCGCGCATGGCCGGCTGACGCTGCCCTCGGGCCGCTGGGCGACCGAGGCGCATCTTGCGCCGGGCGCGTGGCTGGAGGCGGTCGAGGCGCGCGGCAACGGCGACAGCCAGCGCGAGATGCTGGGTCTTTCCGACCGGGCGCTGGAATACCTGCTGATGTCCATGCGGCTGGTCGAGGGGCTGGATGTCCCGCGCTATCTGGCGCATGGCGCCGAATTGCCGCAGGATCGGCTGATGAATCTGGCCGAGCTGGGGCTTATCTCGCTGCGGGGCGACCGTCTGGCGGCGACGGCGGCGGGGCGGCCCGTGCTCAATGCGATCCTGCGCGAACTGGCGGAGTAAGATGCGATATCTCTGGTTCTCCATGGGCTGGCTGACCTTGACGCTGGGCGCGATCGGGGTCTTCGTGCCGGTCCTGCCGACCGTGCCGTTCCTGCTGCTTGCGGTCTGGGCCTTCATGCGCTCGTCCCCCCGGCTGGGCGCGCGCATCATGCGCCACCCGCAATTCGGCCCGCCGATCCGCGCCTGGCGCAAGCGTGGCGTCATCGGCCGCGGGGCCAAGATCTGGGCCGTCGCCGGCATGTCGGCCGGCGTCGCATGGGCGGTCTGGCTGGGCCTTGATCCGCGCTTCATCGCTGCGCAGGCATTGGCCTGCACCGCCATCGCCGCCTGGCTGGTGACCCGCCCCGAGATCTGAGCCGGCAGGGATTACAACCTTTTGCCCACTTGTTCCGGCCCTGCCATGGCGCGAACCTCGGCGCATAGGTCTGAGGGGAGGAACGGGACCATGGTGGATACATCGGGGGTGAAGATCCACCCCGCAGTCGACAACGGCATCAAGCCGGCCCAGCCCGGGTTCGCGGGCGGCACGCTGCATTGCAAGTGCAGCACCAACCCGGTCCGGGTCGCGGTCCGGGCGCAGACCGCCCACAACCATGTCTGCGGCTGCACGAAATGCTGGAAGCCCGAGGGCGCGATCTTTTCGCAGGTGGCGGTGGTGGGCCGCGATGCGCTCGAAGTGCTGGAGGGCGCCGAAAAGCTCGAAATCGTCAATGCCGAGGCCCCGATCCAGCGCCATCGCTGCCGGGATTGCGGCGTGCACATGTATGGCCGGATCGAGAACAGGGACCATCCCTTCTACGGGCTGGACTTCGTCCATACCGAGCTTTCCGACGAGGACGGCTGGTCGGCGCCGGAATTTGCGGCCTTCGTCAGCTCGATCATCGAATCGGGGGTCGATCCCAGCCGCATGGAGGCGATCCGCGCCAGATTGCGCGAACTGGGGCTGGAGCCCTATGATGCGCTTTCGCCGCCGCTGATGGACGCGATCGCCACCCATATCGCGAAACGGTCCGGCGCTCTTGCGGCCTGAGCGCCTGACAGGTCACGACGATAAACGGCGGGGGTCGGTTTACCGGCCCCCGAGGCCATGAGAAGCACAACAGGCCCAGGGCCGACATGAAGGAGAAGACAAGATGAGAACCCGTGCCGCCGTGGCCCTTGAGGCTGGCAAACCGCTGGAAGTGATGGAGGTCAACCTGGAAGGCCCGAAGGCCGGCGAGGTGATGGTCGAGATCAAGGCCACCGGCATCTGCCACACCGACGAATTCACCCTGTCGGGCGCCGATCCCGAGGGGCTCTTCCCCTCGATCCTGGGCCATGAGGGCGCGGGCGTCGTGGTCGAGGTCGGCCCGGGCGTTACCTCGGTCAAGCCGGGCGATCATGTCATCCCGCTTTACACCCCCGAATGCCGGCAATGCGCGTCCTGCCTGTCGGGCAAGACCAACCTCTGCACCGCCATTCGCGCTACCCAGGGTCAGGGCCTGATGCCGGACGGAACCAGCCGGTTCAGCATGCTCGACGGCACGCCGATCTTTCATTACATGGGCTGCTCGACCTTCTCGAACTACACCGTGCTGCCGGAAATCGCGGTGGCCAAGGTGCGCGAGGACGCGCCCTTCGACAAGATCTGCTACATCGGCTGCGGCGTCACTACCGGCATCGGCGCGGTGATCAACACCGCCAAGGTGGAAATCGGCGCCAAGGCGGTGGTCTTCGGCCTGGGCGGCATCGGGCTGAACGTGCTGCAGGGGCTGCGCCTGGCCGGCGCGGACATGATCATCGGCGTCGATCTGAACGACGACAAGAAGCCGATGGCCGAGCATTTCGGCATGACGCATTTCATCAACCCGAAGAATTGCGAGAACGTGGTGCAGGAGATCGTGAACCTGACCAAGACGCCCTTCGACCAGATCGGCGGCGCGGATTACAGCTTCGACTGCACCGGCAACGTCAAGGTGATGCGCGACGCGCTGGAATGCACCCATCGCGGCTGGGGCCAGTCGATCATCATCGGCGTGGCGCCGGCGGGGGCCGAGATCAGCACCCGCCCGTTCCAGCTGGTCACCGGCCGGGTCTGGAAGGGCACGGCCTTCGGCGGCGCCCGCGGCCGCACCGACGTGCCGCAGATCGTCGACTGGTATATGGACGGCAAGATCGAGATCGACCCGATGATCACCCACACCCTGTCGCTGGACGACATCAACAAGGGCTTCGACCTGATGCATGCGGGCGAATCCATCCGCTCGGTCGTCCTTTACTGATCGTCAAGGGCTGCTTAGTTAAAAGGACGGCGGGGGCGGGCGACCGGCCCCGCCGTCAACATGAAAGGACCGATCATGGCAAAGCATTTCCACCTGGACGACGATGACGACGATGACGACGAGCGCCGCCAGGAAGGGTCTAAGGACGAGGGGCTCGGCCTGCCCGAGGGCGACAAGATCGGCAAGCTCTATTTCAAGTCGCGGACGGTGATCGTCGCCGGGCCGATCACCGACAAGCTGGCGCAGCGCACCGTGGCGCATCTGCTGGCCCTGGCCGAGGACAGCGACGAGCCGATCAACATGCTGATCTCGTCGCCCGGCGGCCATGTCGAATCCGGCGACATGATCCATGACGTGATAAAGTTCATCCGCCCGACCGTGCGCACCATCGGCTCGGGCTGGGTCGCCTCGGCCGGCGCGCTGATCTTTGTCGGCGCGGACAAGGAAAACCGCTATTGCCTGCCCAACACCCGCTTCCTGATCCACCAGCCCTCGGGCGGGATCGGCGGCACGTCCACGGACATGATGATCCAGGCCGAGCAGGTGCGGCTGATGCGCGACCGGCTGAACCAGATCTTTGCCGAGGCCACCGGCCAGCCGGTCGAGCGGATCGAAAAGGACACCCAGCGCGACTTCTGGCTGAACACGCAAGAGGCGCTGGACTACGGCCTCCTGGGCAAGGTCATCCGCTCGGTGGACGAGCTGAAATGAGCGCGGGCGGGACAGGCATCCTGATCCGTCCCGCCACGCCCGACGACCATCAGGCGATCTGGGCGATCCTGGAGCCCGTCTATCGGGCGGGCGAGACCTATTGCATCCCGCCCGACATCTCGCGGGACGAGGCGCTGGCCGACTGGTTCGCCGTGCCTTTCACGGTTTTCGTGGCCGAGCTGGACGGGCGGGTGCTGGGCACCAGCCATGTCGGCCGCAACCGGCCCGGCCCCGCAAGCCATGTCGCCAATGCCAGCTTTGCCACCCACCCGGATGCGCGTGGCCATGGTATCGCCCGCGAACTGGTCGGCCATGCCAAGGATTGGGCGCGGGCGCAGGGTTTCCGGGCGATGCAGTTCAACTTCGTCGTCTCGACCAATGCCGATGCCGTTCATTCGTGGCAGAAAGCCGGTTTCGATATTGTCGGCCGCCTGCCGGCTGCATTTCTTCATCCCCGGCATGGCTATGTGGATGCGCTGGTCATGTTCCACGACTTGACAGAAGGGAAGAACCCATGACGCTGGCCTATGAAACCGTATCGGAAAACCGCAGCTTCGGCGGTATCCAGGGCGTCTATCGCCACCAGTCGCAGGCGACCGGCACGCCGATGACCTTTGCCATCTACCTGCCGCCCGATGCCCGGCACGGCAAGGTGCCGGTGCTGTGGTATCTTTCGGGCCTGACCTGCACGCATGAAAATGCCATGACCAAGGCCGGTGCACAGGAATGGGCGGCGGAATACGGCATCGCGGTGATCTTTCCCGACACCTCGCCGCGCGGCGAAGGCGTGGCCAACGACGAGACCTACGACCTGGGCCAGGGCGCCGGCTTCTATGTCGATGCGACCGAGGCGCCCTGGGCGCCGCATTTCAGGATGTGGCACTATGTCACCCATGAACTGCCCGAGCTGGTCTTCAACAACTTCCCGCTGGACCGCGAGGCGCAGGGCATCACCGGCCATTCCATGGGCGGGCACGGTGCGCTGACCATCGCCATGACCTTCCCGGAGCGCTATCGCTCGGTCTCGGCCTTTGCGCCGATCGCGCATCCCAGCGAATCCGACTGGGGGCGCAAACAGTTCGCCGCCTATCTGGGTGACGACAAGGCGGCATGGAAAAGGCATGATTCGACCATCCTGATGCGCGAAAAGGGCTATCCCGGCGAGGTGCTGATCGACCAGGGCGCGAGCGACCAGTTCCTCGATCTTCTGAAGCCCGAGGCGCTGGCCCATGCCATGGCCGAACGTCGCCAGCCCGGCACATTCCGCATGCAAGAGGGCTACGATCACAGCTATTTCTTCGTGCAAAGCTTCATGGCCGACCATATCCGCTGGCACGCCGAGCGGCTGGGCTAGGCGGCCGGGACGGCCCAAGGGGCACCGGGCAGGGTGAGGCAGGGTGATTGCCCCATACCTATTGCCGAATTTCCCTAATACTTTGGTCCAAGGAGCCTGCCGGCCGCGTTGACGCCAATGCGGCCGGACCCGAACCTTCCAGCAGTAGGTGCTTGCGCATGAGGAGAGGCGCGACCACCGGCATGCGGAGGAAAATTCATGAAAAACCTAATGAATGGCGCCTGCCTTGCGCTGCTCATGTCCGGCACTGCGGCGCTGGCCAATGACAGCGTGCTGGCCGAGATCGCCAAGCCCCAGCAATGGGCGATCCAGATGGGCGATTACGCGAACACGCGATATTCGACCCTGGACCAGATCAACAAGGACAACGTCAAGGATCTGCGCGTCGCCTGGACCTTCTCGACCGGGGTGCTGCGCGGACACGAAGGCTCGCCGCTGGTGATCGGCGATGTCATGTATGTCCACACCCCTTTCCCAAACCGGGTGTTTGCGCTGGACCTGAACGACAGCGGCAAGATCCTGTGGCGCTATGAACCGCAGCAGGATCCAAACGTCATTGCGGTGATGTGCTGCGACACGGTCTATCGCGGCCTTTCCTATGCCGACGGCATGATCCTGCTGGGCCAGGCCGACACCACGGTCGTGGCCCTGGACGCCACGAGCGGCGAGGTGAAATGGTCGACCAAGATCGGCGACCCGGGCATCGGCGAGACGCTGACCGCCACCGTCGTTCCGGTCAAGGACAAGGTCCTGGTCGGCATCTCGGGCGGCGAATACGGCGTGCGCGGCCGGATGACCGCGCTGAACCTCACCGATGGCAGCGAGGCCTGGAAAGCCTGGTCCACCGGCCCGGACGAGGAGTTGCTGGTCGATCCCGAAACGACCACGCATCTGGGCAAGCCCATCGGCGCCGACAGCTCGCTCAACAGCTGGGAAGGCGATCAGTGGCAGATCGGCGGCGGCACGATCTGGGGCTGGTTCTCGTATGACCCGGACCTGAACCTGGTCTATTACGGCACCGGCAACCCCTCGACCTGGAACCCCTCGCAGCGGCCGGGCGACAACAAGTGGTCGATGACGATCATGGCGCGGGATGCCGATACCGGCATGGCCAAGTGGTTCTATCAGATGACGCCCCATGACGAATGGGACTATGACGGCGTCAACGAGATGATCCTGACCAACCAGACCGTCGACGGGCAAGAGCGCAAGCTGCTGACCCATTTCGACCGCAACGGCCTGGCCTATACGATGGATCGCGAGACCGGCGAGTTGCTGGTGGCCGAGAAATACGATCCGGTGGTGAACTGGACCACCGGCGTCGACATGGACCCGAATTCGGAAACCTATGGCCGCCCGGCCGTGGTGGCCGAATACTCGACCGCCCAGAACGGCGAGGACGAGAACACCACCGGCGTCTGCCCTGCGGCACTGGGTACCAAGGACCAGCAGCCGGCGGCCTTCTCGCCCAAGACCAACCTGTTCTATGTGCCGACGAACCACGTCTGCATGGATTACGAGCCGTTCCGGGTGGCCTATACCGCCGGCCAGCCCTATGTCGGCGCCACGCTGTCCATGTATCCCGCGCCGAACAGCCATGGCGGCATGGGCAACTTCATCGCCTGGGACAACACCACGGGCGAGATCAAGTGGTCCGTTCCCGAGCAGTTCTCGGTCTGGTCGGGCGCTTTGGCGACGGCGGGCGACGTGGTCTTCTACGGCACGCTGGAGGGCTATCTGAAGGCCGTCGATGCCCAGACGGGCGAGGAGCTTTACAAGTTCAAGACCCCCTCGGGCATCATCGGCAACGTGATGACCTACGAACATGGCGGCAAGCAGTATGTCGGCATCCTGTCGGGTGTCGGCGGCTGGGCCGGGATCGGCCTTGCCGCGGGCCTGACCAATCCCAACGATGGGCTTGGCGCGGTGGGCGGCTATGCCTCGCTGTCGCAATATACCGAGCTGGGCGGCCAGCTGACCGTGTTCGAACTGCCGGGCTAATACTTTGGTGCCGGAAAGCAAACTGTGACTCGAAACTGGGCGCCCCAGGGGTAACCTTGGGGCGCGCCATCATCTTCGGGTGACAGCCAGGGAGGAAATTCATGACCAGCAAGACGACCGCCAGTCTTTTGGCGATCTGTGTCGCATGCGCGGCCTCTGCCATCGCCGGAACGGCCCTTGCGCAGACCGCCGAAACGCCCCCGGCCCAGGCCGGGGCAGGCGCTGCCGCCGCCGTCTCGGGCGATGCGCAGCAGCAACCGGCCGCGGAAGCCCCCGCCGAAGAGGAGGAGGAGACGCCAGCGGTCGCCGCAACGGACGGCAAGCTTGTGCTGCCGAACGGCCAGGACATCACCCCGGACCATATGGAGAACGGCCGGTGGTATACGGCCGAGGATATCCCGACCTACAAGATCGCCGAGGACGGCGCGGTGGATTGGGCGACCTTCTCGGGCTATCGCCGCTATTCCGCCGAATGCCATGTCTGCCACGGCCCGGATGGCGAGGGTTCGACCTATGCCCCGGCCCTGCGGAAATCGGTGCTGACCATGGGCTATTACGATTTCCTGGAGATCGCCGCCTCGGGCAAGCAAGAGGTCAACACCGCCGCCAATCTGGTCATGCCGGCCTTTGGCACCAACAAGAACGTCTGGTGCTATATCGACGACATCTATGCCTATCTGCTGGCGCGGGGCACGGGAGACTTGCCGCGCGGCCGCCCGGCGAAGAGAGAGGACAAGTCCGATGAATTCGTTGCGCAGGAAGATTCCTGCATGAGCGGATGAGACGCGCCCTTACCCTTGCCGTCCTGGCGACCTGCGCCGTGCTGCCCGCCTTGGCGCAGGTTGCCGACCTGCGCTCCAAGACCGAGTTCCGGGTCTGTGCCGATCCCGCCGCGGTGCCGATGTCGTCCCAGGACGGCAAGGGCTTCGAGAACCGCATCGCCCAGCTTTTCGCCGAAAAGCTGGGCGTGCCGGTCGCCTATACCTGGTTCCCGCAGGGTCCCGGCTTCATCCGCAAGACCCTGCGCGCCGGGCTGTGCGATGTCGTCATCGGCTATGCCCAGGGCGACGAGATGGTGCAGAATACCAATCATTACTACACCTCGGCCTATGGCATCGTGACGCGCAAGGACAGCCCGCTGGCCTCGGTCGAGGCGCTGGATGATCCGGCGCTCGGTGGCCATCCCATCGGCGTGGTGGCGGGCACGCCGCCTGCAAGCAACCTGGCGCGGGCGGGGCTGGCCAAGAACATGCGCGGCTGGGACCTGTTCGTGGATCGCCGGGTCGAGGACCCGGTGGGCGACATGCTTGCGCAGGTGAAGTCGGGCGAACTGGCTGCCGCGGTGATCTGGGGTCCGCTGGCCGGACCGCTGGTCAAGCAGGATCCTGAACTGCAATTTACCCCGCTTCTCAAGGAAAGCGACGGGCCGCGCATGTTCTATCGCATCACCATGGGCGTGCGCTTGGGCGAGCAGGAATGGAAGCGCGAGCTGAACAGCCTGATCCGCCGCCACCAGGACGAGATCGACGCCATCCTGCGCGATGCCGGGGTGCCGCTGCTGGACGATTACGGCAAGGCTTTGAAACAATGAGATGGGCCTGGGCGGCGCTGGCTGTGGTTCTGGCCGGCGCGGTCCAGGCCCAAGTGCCCGAGCCGCCAAGCTTTCATGGCGAGCCCTATCGGTCCGAGACCCCGGCCACCCTGGCCGGCGCGCAGGTGATCGATGCGGCCGAGGCGATGCGGCTGCATGCGCAAGGCGTGCCCTTTATCGACGTTCTGCCCCGCACCGCCCGGCCCGAGGGCTTGCCCGAAGGCACGTTTTGGAACGAACCGCCGCATCCGTCCATTCCCGGCGCGGCCTGGCTTTACGATACCGGATATGACCGGCTGGCCCCGGCGGAACAGGCGCGGCTGGCCGAGGGGCTGGCACGGCTGTCGGGGGGCGACAGGGCGGCGCCCATGGTGATCTTTTGCAAGCGCGACTGCTGGATGAGCTGGAATGCCGCCAAGCGCGCCGTGGCGCTGGGCTATCGCGGCGTGATCTGGTTTCCCGACGGGGTCGAGGGCTGGCAGGAGCAGGGCGGTTCCCTGGAACCTGCCAGCCCTGCCGGCCCATGACTCGTCAAGAGGCCGGCAGGCGGCGGATTGGTCATTCCGCCTTGCCGAACCTTTCGGCCAGCGCGTCGAGACCGGCCTGGTAGACCCCGGTTACCGCCTGGATCGCCGCCTCGTCGCTCAGTTCGGGCGGAGGCTCGTTGTTCGGATAGCCGCGATAGAAGCCGCCCTTCCAGTTGACCACGGCCTTGCCGCCCTCATCCTTGACGCAAAGCGTCGCGGCATAATTCGTCACCGGCAGGACCGTCACCTCGACCGCCTCGATCCGATAGGCATAGCAGTGTTTTTCGGGCTGCCATTTCGACAGGACCTCGGTGATGGTCGGGTCGCCTGCGTCGGATTTCAGATGCAACACGCGGGTGGATGTCTCGGGCTGGTCGGCCGAGCCGTCGCCGGTCAGTTCCAGGCTGGCGATCGCCGGATGCCAGCTCATGTCGTCGAATCTGCCGATTGCGGTCCAGACCTCGTCCGGGGTGGCATCCAGCTTTTGCTGCATCTCCAGCTTCAGCCGCGGCGGGCCATGCGCCTCGGCGGCCGGTGCCAGCGCCATGGCTGCTCCCATCGTCAGGGCCAACAGTCGGATCATCCGTCACTCCTCCCGAAAGATGATGTTCTTCAATAGGTAGAGATAGCCGCGGCGAAAGCTTTCGTCGGTATTGCCGCGGATATCGACCACGCCGGCGCGGACCGTGTCGCCGCTTTCGGCATCGCGGATATAAAGGTTCAGGGACAGGATCAGGTTCGAGACCTTCTGCACCTCGCCCGAGATCGCGTAATGCGCGCCCATATCGCGCGCGATGCGGCTGTCGCTGCCGTTGGACTGGGTCGGGTTCTTGATCCGCGCCACCTGGTCGGCGGGCGGATTGAGCAGGGTAAAGCCGCGGCTGCGCAGGTCCTCGGCGATGACCGTCTCGGCCATCTCGATGCGGCGGGTCTCGTCCTCGCGCACGCCGTTGATCGCGCCCTCGGTCGAGGTGTCGATGAAATGCAGGCCGAACCAGACGGCGCTGTCGGGCGATGGTGCGGAACCGTGAGCCGGCTGGGCCGCCCCGGTGCCCGCTCCGGCCAGGGCGGCGGCACAGACGATCAGGATCAGCCGCAGAAATGCCATGCGCAGACCATGCGCCCGGCCCGCGTGTGCGTCCATAGGACGAAAGTCCCTAGGACTTAGGTATCAGGGGATTTTCCCCGATCAAACCCGGGGCATCTGCCGGGTTGGCGCAGGCGGATTGGCCCGGCATGATACCGGTGGGAGGAAGGCCATGAAAGGCAGAATCATCATACTTTTGGCTGGTTTGTCCATGGCAAATCCGGCCCTTGCACAGGATTCCCCGGACGCGCAGACCGTGCGCGCCGCGGTGCTGCGGGTGGACGTGCCCAGCCTGCCGCCGATCTCGCGGCTGGATGCCCCGCCCCAGGATCTGGGCTTTGCGGGCGCGCGGCTCGCCATCGAGGACAACGATACCACCGGCCGCTTCATGGGCCAGGATTTCGAGGCGCTGGAGGTTACCGCCACCCCCGAAACCGCCGCGGCCGAGATGGACAAGCTGCTGGCCGAGGGCATCCCCTTCATCGTCACTTTGGCCGATGATGCCGAAACGCTGGCACTGGCCGACCAGGCCGGAGACCGGGCCCTGGTTCTGAATGCGCGGGCGCGGGGCGACCACCTGCGCGGCAAGGATTGCCGCTTCAACGTGATCCACGCCGCGCCCAGCCATGCGATGCTGGCGGATGCGCTGGCGCAGTTCCTGATGTGGAAGAAATGGCCGAATTGGTTCCTGATCGCCGGCAGCCATCCCGAGGATGTGGCGCTGGCCGATGCCTATCGCCGCGCTGCGACCAAATTCGGAGCCAGGATCGTCGAGGCCCGCACCTATGAGGATACCGGCGGCAGCCGGCGCAGCGACAGCGGCCATGTGCAGGTCCAGCAACAGATGCCGGTCTTTACCCAGCGCGCGCCGGCCCATGACGTGCTGATCGCGGCGGACGAGAACGGCGTCTTTGCCGACTGGCTGCCCTATGCGACCTGGGATGCGCGCCCGGTCGCGGGCTCGGCCGGGCTGGTGCCGCGCAGCTGGGCGCCCTCGCTGGAAGCCTGGGGGGCGACGCAGTTCCAGAACCGTTTCGAAAAGCTGGCCGGCCGCCCGATCCGCGAGGAGGATTACCAGACCTGGATCGCGCTGCGCATGATCGGCGAGGCGGCGACACGGACGCAAAGCACCGATCCCGCCACGCTCAAGGAATTCATGCTGTCCGAGAATTTCGAGGTCGCGGGCTTCAAGGGCCAGAAGCTGACCTTGCGCGACTGGGACCACCAGCTGCGCCAGCCGATCCTGCTGGCCACGGGTTCCGTCACCGCCTCGGTCAGCCCGCAGGACCAGTATCTGCACCAGAACTCGGCGCTGGACACGCTGGGCTTCGACCGTCCCGAAACCGAATGCAAGTTCTGAGGTGAACGATGAAAGTTTCAACCGCCATCCTGACCTCGGCCCTGTGCCTTGGTTTCGCCCTGCCGGCCGCCGCCAACCGGGTCTTCGTCAGCAATGAAAAGGGCAATGACGTGACCGTGCTGGACAGCGAGACGCTGGAGGTGATCGGCACCTATCCGGTCGGTGCCCGCCCGCGCGGCATCACCATCAGCCCCGACGGGAAAGAGCTTTACGTCTGCGCCTCGGACGACGACCTGGTGCGGGTGTTCAACCCCGAGACGATGGAGGAGATGCATACGCTGCCCTCGGGCCCCGACCCCGAGCTTTTCGTGCTGCACCCTTCGGGCAACCCGCTTTACATCGCGAACGAGGACGACAACCTGGTGACCGTGGTCGACACCCAGACCCATAAGGTCCTGGCCGAGATCCCGGTCGGCGTCGAGCCCGAGGGCATGGGCGTCAGCCCCGACGGCAAGGTGGTGATCAACACCTCGGAAACCACCAACATGGCGCATTTCATCGACAGCGAAAGCTTCGAGATCTTTGCCAATGTCCTGGTGGATTCGCGCCCGCGCTTCGCGCAGTTCAACGATGCGGGAACCAAGCTTTACGTCAGCTCGGAAATCGGCGGCACGGTCAGCGTGATCGATCCGGCGACGCAGGAGATCACCAGGAAGATCAGCTTCGAGATCCCCGGCGTCCTGCCCGAGGCCATCCAGCCGGTCGGCGTGCGCGTGACGAGCGACGGCAGCAAGGTCTTTGTCGCCCTGGGTCCCGCGAACCGCGTGGCCGTGATCAATGGCGAGACGGACGAGGTCGAGGATTACCTGCTGGTCGGCCAGCGCGTCTGGCAGATGGCCTTCACGCCGGACGAGAAATACCTGTTCACCACCAACGGCAATTCCAACGATGTCTCGGTGATCGACGTGGCGGCGCTGACGGTCGTCAAGTCCGTGCCCGTGGGCCAGCAGCCCTGGGGCGTGGTCGTCGCGCCCAACTGACAGTCCAAGAGGGAGAAAGAACCATGACCCGTTTGCTGACCATCCTGCTGCTCATGGCCGGCCTGGCCCTGCCTGCCACGGCGCAGGAAACCATGCCCGAAGCCGGTGCTGCGGCCGATGGCGCCGCCGCCGCAGAACAGGACGACGATGACGACGACGATGATGACGACAACGGCGAGGCAGCCGGGGCCGCCGAGGGCGTGCACGAGGCCGGGTCCAAGTTCGACTTCGGTTTCTCGGGGATCATGGCGCGCGACAACCGCACCCAGCTTGCGCCGCTGACGCTGGCGTCCGGCAAGCCGGTCGCGACGGCGGAATACAAGCTGAAATCGGGCGGCTTCTATCGCATCGACATCAACGCGGACGGCAGCCAGGAACTGGCGCTGTCGGGCGGCGACTTCTTCCGCGCCATCTGGGTCAACGAAATCGTCATCAACGACATCGAGATCCGGCCGATGGGCGTGCATTCGCTGGAATTCGACGATGCCGGCACCGCGACGATCAGCTTCATCGCCATCGTTCCGGGCCGCTATACGCTGTCGATCCCCGGCTCGCAGGGTGAAACCCAGCAGGCGGTGTTCAACATCCAGTAACAAAGGGGGCGGGGTCTTTGGCTCCGCCCTTCGCCAGATGCCGCAGGACGCGCTTTCCATCCAGCATGTCAGCCACAGCTTCGGCCGCGTCCCCGCGCTGAAGGACGTGTCGCTGACCGTGCCGCGCGGCGGCTTCACCGCGCTTCTGGGCGTGAACGGCGCTGGCAAGACCACGCTGTTCTCACTGATCACCAGGCTTTACGACAACCGCTCGGGCCGGATCGAGGTGGCGGGGCATGACCTGCGCCGCCAGCCCGGCGCGGCGCTGGCGCGGCTGGGGGTGGTGTTCCAGTCCCGCGCGCTGGATGCCGACCTGACCGTGGCGCAGAACCTGGAATATCATGCCGCGCTGCATGGCATTCCCCGGCGCGAGGCGCGGGCGCGCAGTGTCGAGGTGCTGGCGCAGGTCGATCTGTCGGACCGGCTGCATGCCAGGGTCTCGGCGCTGTCCGGCGGGCAGAGCCGCCGGGCCGAGATCGCCCGTGCCCTGATCCACCGCCCCGAGATCCTGCTTCTGGACGAGGCGACCGTCGGCCTTGACGTGAAATCCCGCGCCGAGGTGGTGGCGCTGACCCGCGAACTGGTGCGGGGCGGGGTCTCTGCACTGTGGGCCACGCATATCCTCGACGAGATCCGGCCCGAGGACGGGCTGGTCATCCTGCACAAGGGCGAGGTGCTGGCGCGCGGCAATGCCGGAGAGATCGGCGGCGACGACCTGACCGCCACCTTCCTGCGCCTGACCGGGGAGCCGGCATGAGCCGCCGCCTGACCCCGCGCATGTGGCTGACCGCCTTTCTGGGCATCGCCCGGCGCGAGACCCTGCGTTTCGTCAACCAGCGCGGCCGCTTCCTGGCGGCGCTGGTGCGGCCGCTGGTCTGGCTTTTCATCTTTGCCGCGGGTTTCCGTGCCGTGCTGGGCCTGTCGATCACGCCACCCTATCAGACCTATGTGCTTTACGAGGTCTATGTGACGCCCGGTCTTTGCGCGATGATCCAGTTGTTCAACGGCATGCAAAGCTCGCTCTCGATGGTGCATGACCGCGAGACCGGGGCGATGCGCACGCTGCTGGTCAGCCCGTTCCCGCGCTGGTTCCTGCTGGCCAGCAAGCTGGTGGCGGGGGTGATCGTGTCGATCATCCAGGTCTATACCTTCCTGGCCATCGCTTGGTTCTGGGACGTGCGCCCGCCCGCCATCGGCTATCTGGCCGTGCTGCCGGCGCTGTTCCTGTCCGGGCTGATGCTGGGGGCGATGGGGTTGTTCCTGTCCTCCGCCATCCGCCAGCTGGAAAACTTTGCGGGGGTGATGAATTTCGTCATCTTCCCGATGTTCTTCGCCTCCAGTGCGCTTTACCCGCTGTGGCGGATGAACGAAAGCTCGCCGCTCCTGCATGACATCTGCGCGGTCAATCCCTTCACCCATGCGGTTGAGTTGGTCCGCTTTGCCCTTTACGCGCGCTTCGATCTTCTGTCCTTCTCGGTGGTGTCGGGTTGCCTGATCCTGTTCTTTGCAGGGGCCGTCGTCATGTATGATCCGGCCAAGGGGCTTTGGGCCCGGCGAAAGGGGGGAGCATGAGATACCTTGTTCTGGCGCTTTGTCTGGCTGCGGGTGCGGCGCAGGCGGAAAACGGCACCGATCCCGAGTGGCCCTGCGTGCAGCGCAAGCAGCCGAATCTGTCTCTGGGCCAGATGTGGAGCGGACCCGAGCCGGACGAGGCCGCGCGGGACCTGGCACGCACGCCCGGGATCGCAGCGCTGGCCGACCGGCTGGAACAGCGCCGCCTGCCGCTGGCCGAGGCCGAGGCCGAGATCGCCGAGTTCGCCAAGACCGCGGACAACCAGCAACTGACGGCGCTTGTGGTGGCGATCTTCGACCGGATCGAGCCGCATCGCGCCGCGCTGATCGCCGGTATCGCGCGCTATGGCCACAAGCAGGTCGATCTGGCACAAAGGATCCAGGATCACCGTGCCAAGATGGAAGAGATGCAAAAGGCCGAAGCCCCGGATTTCGACGCCATCGACGCCGAAGAGGAACGGCTGGACTGGGACATGCGCATCTTCCAGGACCGCCAGCAGGCGCTGACCTATGTCTGCGAGACGCCGGTGATCCTGGAGCAGCGGGTCTTTGCGCTGGCCCGTGCCATCGCGGCGGGGCTGCAATGAGCCCGGTCCCCGCCGTCATCCTGGCCGGAGGGCTGTCGACCCGCATGGGCGGCGGCAACAAGGCGCTGCGGATGCTGGCGGGAGAGACGTTGCTGTCGCGGGTGATCGCCCGGCTTTCGCCGCAATGCGGGCGGCTTGCGATCAATGCCAATGGCGAGCCGGGGCAGTTCGAGGGATACGGGCTGCCGGTGATCGCGGATGGCATCGCCGGTTTCGCCGGGCCGCTGGCCGGGGTTCTGGCCGGCATGGAATGGGCGGCGGGCGAGGGGGCCGACAGCGTGGTCAGCGTCAGCGTCGATACGCCCTTTCTGCCCGAGGATCTGGTGCATCGGCTGCGCGAGGCGGCCGGCCGTTCAGGCGTCGCCATCGCCGCCAGCCCGGACGACAGCGGCCAGTTGCGCGATCATCCGACCTGTGCGCTTTGGCCCGTGTCGCTGCGCGGGGAATTGCGCGACGCGCTGGAATCCGGCCTGCACCGGATCGGCCAGTTTGCGGCCGCGCATGATCCGGGGCGGGCGGTGTTCGACAGCCGCCCCGTGGACCCGTTCCTGAACCTCAACACCCCCGAGGATCTGGCCCGCGCCGCGCGCCTGGTCTAGACGCCATAGCGGCGCAGCAGCCGGTGCAGCGCGATGGCGACCGCCCTGGCAAAGATCACCGTCATCACCGACAGAACCAGCAGTGCGGCAAAGACCAGGTCGGTCTTCATCCGGCCGTTGGCATGGATCATCAGGGCGCCCAGGCCGCGGGCGCCGCCGACCCATTCGCCGATCACCGCGCCGATGGGCGCATAGACCGCCGCCAGCCGCAGCCCGGTGGCAAGGCTGGGCAGCGCCGCCGGAATGCGTAGGTGGCGCATGATGCGGATGCGGCTGGCGCCCATGACCTGCGCCAGGTCCAGCGCCGCCTGCGGCGTGCGCATCAGCCCGTCCAGAAAGGCGCTGGCCACCGGAAAGAACACGATCAGAACGGTCATGGCGATCTTGGGCGCCATGCCGAAGCCCAGCCACAGCGTCAGGATCGGCGCCAGGGCAAAGACCGGGATGGTCTGGCTGAAGGTCAGGATCGGCCGCAGGACGCCGGTCAGCTTCTGCGAAAACCCCATTGCCACCGCGAGAGTCGCGCCGAGGGCCGAGCCCAGCGCAAAGCCCAGCACCACCTCGGTCAGGGTGAAGCCGGCATGGCGGGCGATCTCGGCCCGGTTCAGCCACAGCGCATCCAGCACCCTGAGCGGCGAGGGCAGCAGAAAGGGCGGCATGCCGGCCAGCCAGATGATCCCCTGCCACAGCAGCAGGACGGTGACGATCAGGGCGGCGACGGTTCTCATGCCATCATCCCGCGCATCAGATCGGCTTGCAGGCTTAGCACCTCGGGTGCGTCATAGGGCCGGGCGGCGGCTTTCGGACGCGGGCTGGCGATGGGCCAGTCGGTCAGCCCCGTCTCGCGCAGCAGCAGGATGCGGTCGCCCAGCCGCGCGGCCTCGGCCGGGTCGTGGGTGACCAGCAGCACCGTGCGGGTGTCCAGCAGCCGTGCCGCCAGATCCTGCATCTGCGCCCTTGTGCGCGCATCGAGCGCCGAGAAGGGCTCGTCCAGCAGCACCAGCGGCCGGTCCTCGAACAGCGTGCGGGCCAGGGCGACGCGCTGGCGCTGGCCGCCCGAAAGATTGGCGGGCAGGTGATGGGCACGGTCGGTAAGGCCAACGGCCTCGATCAGCGCGACCGCGCGGGCGGTTGGGTCTGCTTCCTGCCCGGGGGGCCCATCGGCGTGTTGGGACGACGCAGAAGCTCGCAGCGTGCCGCGCAGGCGCGCGCCCAGCGTGACATTGCCGGTCACGTCCAGCCAGGGGATCAGCCCGGGATCCTGCGCCATCAACGCGACGGGACGGTTGCGCGTTACCTCGCCCTCGAAGCGCGCGCCGGTTTCCAGCCCGGCGATCAGGCGCAGGATGGTCGATTTGCCGACGCCCGAGGGACCGAGCAGGCAGGTCCAGCCGCCCGGGTGCAGCACCAGATCGACGGGCGCGAACAGTGGCGCATCGCCGACCCATGCACGGCCGCGAACCGAGGCCGCTGCGGCAGTCATTCGCGGCCCAGTTCCCAGAAGGCGACTTCGAGCCGCGTGGCGGTGGCGAAGCGATCCGACAGCGCGGCCCAACGCGGGCTTTTCTCGGGCGCCTCGCCCAGCCGCTTGCGGATGGCGCTGTCCAGCAACGCGCCGGCCGAAACGCAGGCGGCCTGGTATTCCGCGCCGGCATAGGTGTCGATCCATTCGCGATAGGGCGTGTCGGGCGCCGCCTCGGTCGCCAGCCGCAGCCCGATTTCGCCGTAACCGATCACGCAGGGCATCAGCGCCGCCAGGAGATCAAGGAAATCGCCTGAATAGCCGGCCTCCAGCACATAGCGGGTATAGGCGATGTTGGTGACGGCCTCTTGCGCATTGGCCAGCACCTCGGGGCCCATGCCGGCGCGGGCGCAGGTCTGGACATGCAGGCTCATCTCGTGGTCGAGCAGCGTGTGGACCGTCGCGGAACAGGCCCGCATCTCATCGAGGTCGCCGGCCTTGACCACGGCCAGCGCCCAGGCGCGCGAGAAGTTCTTCAGGAACAGGTAGTCCTGCACCAGATAGGTCAGAAAGCGGGATTGCGGCAGCGTGCCGTCGCGCAGCCCCTCGACGAAGGGGTGGCGGGTATAGGCGTCCCAGTCGGGCTGCGCCTCGGCCCGCCAGGCTGCAAAGGCATGGCCGTAGCGGTTCATTGCGCCGCCCCCATGTCCTGCGCTTCCATGTCCTGCGCCCCCACGTCCAGCGCCAGGTCCGAGACCGGCAGCACGCCGTCGACCAGCCCGGCTTCGTGCAGGAAGGCTTCGAACCGCGCATAGCGGCCCTGGTCCAGCGCCGCCGGGCTTTGCGAAAAGCGGGGCAGCGTGTCCTTCCACGCCTCGGCGTTCAATTCGTCCTTCAGGTCGGGCGCGGTGGCCGAGAACAGTTCCCAGCTTTCCTCGGGGTGGTTGACCATGTATTGCGCGCCGCGTTCGACCGCATGCAGCAGGCGGCGGGTGCGATCCAGGTCCAGATCGGCCGGGTTGGCGATGAAGATCAGCTCGTCATAGGTCGGCACGCCCTGCTCCTCGACGAAGAAGCATTTGCCCTCGGCGCCCTCCAGCCGCATCTGGGTCAGTTCGAAATTGCGATAGGCGCCGATGGTGGCATCGACCTGGCCGGCGATCAGCGCGGGCGAAAGCGACCAGTTCACGTTGACCATCTCGACATCCTGCATGGTCAGGCCGGCAGTCCTGAGGATCTGGCCGACCAGCGCCTCTTCGACGCCCGAGACGGAATAGCCGATCTTCTTGCCCTTGAGATCGGCGATCTCCTGCACCGGGCCGTCGGCCTTGACCATCAGGCAGTTCAGCGGCGTTGCGACCAGCGTGCCGACGCGCTTCAGCGGCAGGCCCTCATGCACCTGCAGATGCAGTTGCGGCTGGTAGCTGATCGCGTAATCGGCCCTGCCGGCGGCGACCAGCTTCGGCGGGTCCGAGGGATCGGCGGGGGCGACGACCTCGACCTCCAGCCCTTCCTCGGCGAAGAAGCCCTTTTCCTGGGCGACGATGATCGGTGCGTGGTCGGGGTTCACGAACCAGTCCAGGATCAGCGTGACCTTGTCCTGCGCATGGGCAGGCAGGGCGAGCATGGCGAAGGCGGCGGCAAGGGTGAGATGTTTCATCGGTCGTCGTCTCCAAGGGCAAGAAGGGTGATCTCGCCGCTCCAGCGGCGTGAAAGGGCGTCGGCGGCGCGCCATGAGCGCAGGCCGGAACGGCAGGCCAGCACCACGCGCTGGCCGGGATCGGGCAGGGGGCCGGCGGCACCGTAGCCGGGGATGCGCAGCGCGTCCGGTGTGGCCTTGCGCGGCGCCTCGTCCTCGGGGCGCAGGTCGATGACCAGGTCGGCCGCGCGGATCTCCTCGCGGGCGATGAAGCGCGGGCCGTCGGCCTCGGGTGCGGCATCGAAACGGAACTGCGTGAAGCGGCCGTTGTCGAAGCGGATGAATTCGCCCAAGGGAGAGGGGGTCGTGCCCAGAAGCAGCCGCAGCGCCATCTGCGCCTGGATGCAACCGAGCATCCCGACCACCGGGCCCAGCACCCCGGCCGTGGCGCAGGTCTGGCCGCTGTCGGGCGGGTCGGGGAACAGCGCCCGCAGACTGGGGGCGCCCCCACAGAAGCCGCCGACATAGCCCGCAAGCCCCAGGGCCGAGGCCGAGATCAGCGGCTTGCCCGCCGCGAGGCAGGCGTCCGAGAGCGTATAGCTGGCGGCATAGCTGTCGGCGCAATCCAGCACCACATCTGCCGCCGCGACCAGCACCGGCGCGTTCAGGGGTGTCAGACGGTCCGCCAGCGCCTCGATTTCCACCGCAGGATTCAGCCGGGCCACGGCCTGCGCTGCGGCGCGGACCTTGGGCTGGCCGATGTCCTTCATGCGGTAAAGCGGCTGGCGATGCAGGTTCGATTCCTCGACCGTGTCGGGGTCCACCAGGGTGATGCGCCCGATGCCGGCGCCTGCCAGATATTGCAGCACCGGCACGCCCAGCCCGCCCGCGCCGACGACCAGCACATGGGCGGCGGCGATGCGTTCCTGCCCCTCGGCGCCGACCTCGGGCAGGACCATCTGGCGGGCGTAGCGGTTCATGCCGCCACCCGCAGCCATTCGCGGATGCGGCCCTCGGGGTCGGGGTTGAGCGTGATGTCGGTCACGGCCGAGGCGACGTCGGCGCCGGCGGTGAATGCCTCCAGCGCGCGCTCGGGGGTCACGCCACCGATGGCAACCAGGGGCGTCGCGCCGACCAGCCGGCGCCATTCGCGCACCCGGTCCAGCCCTTGTTGTTCCCATTTCATCTTCTTCAGGATCGTCGGCCAGACCGGCCCCAGCGCGACGTAATCGGGCCGCAGCGCCAGCGCCCGGTCCAGTTCGGCATGGTCATGGGTCGAGATGCCCAGCCGCAACCCCGCCTTGCGGATCGCAGGAATGTCGGCCTCGTCCAGATCCTCCTGTCCCAGATGGATGAAATCGCAGCCAAGGTCGATGGCGGCCTGCCAGTGATCGTTGACGACCAGCATCGCGCCATGTTCGCGGCAAAGCTCCTGGCACAGAGCCAGTTCACCCAAGAGCCGGGCGGGGGGCTGGTCCTTGATGCGGATCTGCACCAGCTTCACGCCCAGCGGCAGGGCGCGGCGCAGCCAGTCGCTGCTGTCGAAGATCGGATAGAAGCGCGGCAATCTCATCCCAGCACCGCCATTCCGAACAGGGGGGTCGAGGGCGCGGCCATGTCGCGGGCCTCGATCGGGTTCGCGCCATGCGCCAGCTGTCCCGCCTCGATCGCCAGCGCCATGGCGCGGGCCATGGCCACCGGATCGCCGGCCTTGGCGACGGCTGTGTTCAGCAGAACGGCGTCATAGCCCAGCTCCATCGCCTGCGCCGCATGGCTGGGCAGGCCGATGCCGGCATCCACCACCAGCGGCACGTCGGGAAAATGCGCCCGCAGGCTGCGCAGCCCGTAGGGATTGTTCAGCCCCCGGCCCGAGCCGATGGGCGCCCCCCAGGGCATCAGCACCTGGCAGCCCGCATCCAGCAGCCGGCCGCAGACCGACAGATCCTCGGTGCAATAGGGAAAGACCTGGAAGCCGTCGTCGGACAGCACCCGCGCCGCCTCGACCAGCGCGATCACGTCGGGACAAAGCGTGTCGTCGTCGCGGATCACCTCCAGCTTGATCCAGGGCGTCTCGAACAGCTCACGCGCCATCTGCGCGGTCGTCACCGCCTCGCGCACCGAATGGCAGCCGGCGGTATTGGGCAGGACGGGGATGCCCAGATCCTTGATCAGGCGATGAAAATCCTGGCCCGCGCCGCCTTCGCGCCGCAGGCTGACAGTGGCGATGCCGGCGCGCGAGGCGCGGAACGCCTCGGCCATGATCGCGGGCGAGGGATATTGCGCCGTGCCCAGCATCAGCGGGCTTTCGACCCGGGTTCCATAAAAAACCGGCATCTCAGCCCCCCTGCATCGGCGCCACGATTTCCAGCGCGTCGCCGTCTTTCAGCGTGGTTTCGGGTCGCGCGGCGGCGGGCAGGAAGGCGCCGTTCAGCGCCGTCGCCACCTTGGCCGCGCCCAGTCCGATCTCGGCCAGCGCGTCCTGCACGGTCGGGCCGGTCAGGTCGCGCGCCGCTCCGTTAAGGGTGATCTTCATCCATGAACTCCGGTTTCCGGCCCTCGACAAGGTAATCGGCGGCCATGCGGGCCACGGCGGGGGCCAGAAGATAGCCGTGGCGGTAAAGGCCGTTTGCGTAAAGCGTGCCGCCGCGCCGGCGCAGGCGGGGCAGGTTGTCGGGGAATGCGGGGCGCGCATCCGAGCCAAGCTCCAGGATCTCGGCCTCGGCAAAGCCGGGATGCAGGGCATAGGCGGCGGAAAGCATCTCGACCGCCGAGCGGGCGGTGACGCGATACTTGCCGCCGGTCTCCAGCATGGTGGCGCCGATCATGTAGACGCCCTCGCCGCGCGGCACGACATAAAGCGGGATGCGCGGATGCAGCAGGCGGACGGTGCGGGTCAGGGTCACCTCGGGGCAGCGGATCACCAGCATCTCGCCGCGCACGCCGCGCAGGTCGTGGAGTTCGTCGCGGGCGGCAAGGCCGCGTGCATCGACGACCATCCCGGTGGGATTGCCCTCGGTCTCGATGCGAATGCCCTGCGCCTCCAGTCTGTCGCGCAGCGCCAGCAGTGCGGCGCGCGGGTTCAGATGCGCCTCGGTGGCGAAATGCAGCCCGCGCGGGAAACGGCCGGCCAGTTCGGGCTCCAGCGCCGCGATTTCCTCGGCGGCGACGGGTTGATGCGCCTCGGTCAGCCGGGCGAAGCGGTCGAGTTCCGCCCGGTCGCGCGAGGGGGCCAGGACCAGCGTGCCGCGACGGACGACTTCGGCGCCGTTCGCCTGCCACCAGTCTGCGGCATCGACGCCCAGGCGCAGGACCACCGGCTCGGCGCTTTCCGCCTCGCAATAAGGCGCCAGCATGCCCCCGGCGCGCCAGCTGCAAGCCTGTGAGCCGGGCTTGCCGGCGGGGTCGACGATGCGCGGTGCGATTCCGCGTGCGGCCAGTTCGGTGGCGATGCAAAGCCCCATCACCCCAGAGCCCAGGATGGTGATCTGGTTCATGCCTGCCTCCAGAGCTGGTGGAAATGATGCACCGGGCCATGACCCAGCCCGACCGCCAGCTCATCGGCGCGGGCGATGGCGCCTTGCAGCCAGCCATGGGCGCGGGTCGCGGCCTGCGCCACCGTCAGCCCCTGCGCCAGCCCCGCCGCGATGGCCGAGGACAGCGAACAGCCGGTGCCGTGGGTGTTGTGGGTCTGCTGGCGCGGTGCGGTCAGGATCAGGGGTTCGGACCCGACCAGCAGGTCGGTGCAGGTGTCCTCGGTCGCATGGCCGCCCTTCATCAGCACATGGGCGGCGCCCAGCGCGCGCAGCGCCTCGCCTTGCCGGCGCATCTCTTCGGGCGTCGCGGCGGGCTCGCGGTCCAGAAGGCGCGCCGCCTCGGGCAGGTTCGGGGTCAGCACGGTCGCCAGCGGGATCAACTGCTCGCGCAGCGCCGAGACGGCCTCGTCCGGCAAAAGCGCGTCGCCGGATTTCGCCACCATCACCGGGTCCAGCACCACCGGCACCGGATTGTCCGCCAGAAGCGCGGCCAGCCGGTCGGCGACGACCGTGATCGCATCCACGCCGCCGACCATGCCGATCTTGATCGCGCGCACCTCCAGATCGCCGAAGACCGCGTCGATCTGGGCCGCGACCATGGCCGGGCTGACGGGCTCGACCGCGGCGACGGTGCGGGTGTTCTGCGCGGTGATCGCGGTGATCACCGAGGCGCCATAGACGCCCAGCGCCGAGAAGGTCTTCAGGTCCGCCTGGATTCCGGCGCCGCCGCCGCTGTCCGAGCCGGCGATGGTCAGTGCGATGGGATGGGGCTGCAATCCCGACATGGCCCGCCTTTCGTTTCGGCCGGGCATGGGGACGCGGGGCGGATGGGTGGCGGCCAAGGTATCAGGGCCGCTTCACTCTACCCTTCCCTACGCCGGCATGACCCGGATCAGGTTCGATGGGTCGGTGCCGGGCACCTCTCAGCCTCGTGCGAGGCTCCCCAAGTGTATGAGTCTTCCGCGTGACACTAGGCCCTGGCGCCCCGCTTTGCAAGGGAGACGGCGGGCGGCGATTTTTCGGGCTTTACAGCACCGGCCATTCGGGCCGATCTGTGCCCGACGGAAACGGAAGGATGCGATGAAAAGCGTGATCTTCGACCTGGGTGGGGTGCTGATCGACTGGGATCCGGCACTGGCCTTTGCGGATGTGTTCACCAGCCGGGCCGAGGCCGAGGCCTGGATGAAGCGCATCGGTTTTGCCGACTGGAACCGGATACAGGACGGTGGGCGCAGCTTTGCCGAGGGGGTGGCCGCCGCCCGCGCCGTCCATGGCGACGAGGCGCGGCATCTGGCCGGCTATCCGCTGGCCTTTCCGGTCGCCATCGAAAAGACCGTGCCCGGCACCTGGGCGATTGCCGAGGCGCTTCTGGCGCGCGGCGTGCCGCTTTATGCGCTGACCAACTGGTCGGCCGAAACCTGGCCGCATGCGCTGGAACTGCATCCCCGGCTGGGCGGGCTTTTTGCCGATATCCTGGTCTCGGGCCAGGTCGGCGTGCTGAAGCCCGAGCCGGCGATCTATCGGCTGCTGATGGATCGCAACGGGCTGGTGGCCGAGGATTGCATCTTCATCGACGACAGCGCGGCCAATGCCGAGGGCGCCCGCGCGCTGGGCATCGACGCGATCCACTTTACGGGCGCCGAGGCGCTGGGCGAGGAGCTGGCGCGGCGCGGGGTGATTTGAGCGTCGCGCCCTGCTCAGGTGGCTGTCGCGCCGGGGTCATTGAACCTGCGGCGCTTTCTTGCCAGCATGGGCGCAGTTGGCAGTGAGTTGACCCTTTGCGATACCGTTCCCTCTATTTCATCCCCGTTGCCCTGCTGCTTCTGGCAGGAGCGGCGGTCGGCTATACCAAGGTGATGGCAAGGATCGGCTCGGGCCAGCCCCCGGCCTATGCCCTGCCGGAACAGCAGGCGGATCGCATCGTCGTCTCGAAGGGCGACAAGACCATGTATCTGCTGCGTGGCGATAGAATCCTGAAAACCTATCGCATCGCCATGGGATCAAACTGGAACCAGGGCCACAAGCAGCGGGAAGGGGACGAGCGGACGCCCGAGGGCACCTATCGGATCGATTGGCGCAATCCCCGCTCTATCGCCCATCTCAGCCTGCACGTTTCCTATCCCAATGCCGAGGACAGCGAACGGGCGCGGCAGGCGGGATACAGTCCGGGCGGGAATATCATGATCCATGGCCTGCCCAACGGATGGGGGGCGATGGGCCGGTTGCATCGGCTGTTGGACTGGACCGATGGCTGCATTGCCGTGACCAACGACGAGATGCGGGAAATCTGGTCCCTGACGCCGAATGGCACCTCGATAACGATCAAGGCCGAATGGGCGCCGTGAATCCCGCGCGCCGGGGCTGCGTCGGGTCGCCGTGTTCGAGCGATGCCGGTGCCGCAGGAGCCGCCTATCCCACCAGCTTCGCCACATGGCGCAGCGCCAGCAGGTAGCCGTGTATGCCGAAGCCGGCGATCACGCCCTCGGCGCGCAGGCTGACATAGGAATGGTGCCGGAAGCTTTCGCGCTTGTGGACGTTCGAGATATGCACCTCGATCACCGGCCCGTCGAAGGTGTTCAGCGCGTCCAGGATCACGACCGAGGTATGGGTAAAGGCGGCCGGGTTGATGACGATGGCCTGCGCCTTCAGCCGCGCCTCGTGGATCAGGTCGATGATCGCGCCCTCGTGGTTCGACTGGTGGAAGGCGATCTCCAGCCCCAGCTCGGCCCCCAGCGCCTTGCAGTCGCGTTCCACGTCGGCCAGCGTGGTGCTGCCATAGATCTCGGGCTGGCGCTGGCCCAGGAGGTTCAGGTTCGGGCCGTTCAGGACATAGACGGTGGGCATGGCGTTCTCCGCGAAGATGGGGGCAATCTAGCCCAGTTCGGCCAGGAAGATATAGCCCGCGCCGTAGATCGTCTTGATCAGGCGCGGGTTCTTGGGGTCCTCGCCCAGCTTGGTGCGCAGGCGCGAGATGCGCACGTCCATCGCCCGGTCGAAGCTTTCGCCCGCCGTGCCTCCCAGCGTTTCCAGCATCTGCGCGCGCGAGATCAGCCGGCGCGGATTGTCGAGAAACAGCCGCAGCACCTCGGCCTCGGCATGGCTGATCGGGGTCTCGGCCCCTTCGGGCGAGGTCAGCGTATAGCGGTCGAAATCCGCGGACCAGCCGGCAAAGCGGATCTGCTGGCGGCCGGGGCCCGTCTCGCGCTGCGGCTTGCGCAGCCGCGCGCGGATGCGGGCCACCACCTCGGCCGGATCGAAGGGCTTGATGATGTAGTCGTCGGCGCCCAGCTCCAGCCCGGTCACGCGGTCCTGCACTTGCGCCCGGCCCGAGATGATGATGATCGCCGCGCCGGATTCGCTGGCCAGCCGGTGGACCAGCGCCAGCCCGTCGCGGTCGGGCAGGCCCAGGTCGATCAGGCAGGCATCGGGCTGGATGCGGCGCAGCGCCGCCTCGAATTCGGTGGCGCGGGCGAAGCTGACGGTGCGAAAGCCGGCCTCCTCCAGCGCCGAGGACAGCAGGCGGCGGATTTCGGGCTCGTCGTCGAGAATGGCGATCAGGGGGGTGTCAGTCATCGGTCTCTGCCATGGCCACGGCCAGTTCGGTGTCGCCAAAGGGCTTGGTCAGGACCGGGCAGTCAAGCCCCGATCTGCGCGGATCGCCCGGCGGCAGCGCCGTCATCAGGATCAGGGGCAGGCCGCAGCCCCGCAGATCAGCGCCCGAGCCGTCGCCCAGTTGCAGGTCGGACAGGATCAGCGTCAGGCCGGCGAGGTCGGTCAGGCCCCGCGCCTCGGAGAGCGAGCCGGCTTCGATCACGGAATGGCCCTGGGCGGTCAGCATCTCGCGGATATGGGCGCGGATGGCGTCGTCGTCCTCGACCAGCAGCACCAGATGCGGGCGCACGGCGCGCAGCGGCAGCCGGATGGTGATCCGGGCACCGCCGCTCTCGGCATTGCCAAGCCGCAGGGTGCCGCCCGAAAGCTTGATCTGGTCATAGACCATCGACAGGCCAAGTCCGGTGCCCTGGCTGCCCTTGGTGGTGAAGAAGGGCTCGGTGGCCCGCGCCAGCGCCTCGTCGGAAAAACCCGGGCCGGTATCGGTGACCGAGATTTCCAGCCAGCGCCCGGCGGGCCGGGCCTCGACCGTGATGCGGCCCTGGCCCCGCATGGCGTCGCGCGCGTTCAGGATCAGGTTGAGCAGCGCGTCCTGCAATGCGCCGGGGTCCAGCATCACCCGCGCCGGCAGTTCGCCAATGCGGCTGTCCAGCGCAACGCCGGCGCCCAGCGTCGGCCGGGTCATCGCCGCCAGGTCGTCCAGCATGGCGCGCAGTTCGACCGGCTGCGGCTGGTGCTCGCGCCCGCCGGTCAGCGCCGAGATGCCGTCTAGCAGGCGCACCCCGCGCCGGGCGGCGGCCAGCGTGGCCTGCACGTCCTCGGCCTGTTCGTGCGGCAGCCCGGCGCGGGCCAGCCGGCCCTGCAGGCCGAGGATGATGGTCAGCAGGTTGCCGAAGTCATGCGCCAGCCCCGAGGTCATCTGCGCCGCCACCGCGCGCTTGGCCGCATGGGTCAGCGCCTCGCGCGCCTGCACCTCGGCGGTGACGTCGGTGGACAGGATATAGACGCCGCGCCCGTTCTGGTCCGGGGTCAGCGCGATGCGGATGCGTCGGCCCGAGGGCGGGTGCGTGATCTCGAACACTTGCGGCTGGCCGGCGATGGCGCGGTCCAGATGCGTGCGGATGCGGGCGAAGGTCTCGGCCCCCAGCACCGTTTCGCATTGCCGGCCGATGATCGACGCGTTCGAGCCCGGGAACACCATCGAGATCTGGTTGTTCGAGAAGGTATAGCGATAGTCCCGGTCCATATGCGCGATATGGGCCGGGACCATGGCGGTGACATGGCGGGTGCGGGCCTCGGATTCGGTCAGGATGCGCTTTGCCTCCTCCAGCGCGGCATTGGTCGCGGCCAGCGCCCGGTTCGCGGCCGAAAGCCGCTCGGCATTCTCCAGCACCCGTTCGGAGAGTTCCTCGGACCGGGCGCGCAGCAGTTCCTCCTGCCGCTTGATATGGGTGATGTCGGTATAGACGGCGATCCAGCCGCCCTGCGACAGGGGCGCCCCCTCGACCGAGATCCAGCGGCCGTCGGCGCGCTTTCGCTCCATGTAATGCGGCTGGAAGGTGCGGGCCTGGTCGACGCGCTCGCGGATCGCGGCCTCGGGGTCGTCCTGGGGGCCGTATTCGCCGCGATGGACCAGATAGCGGATCGTGTCCTGGAAGGTGGCGCCGGCGCGGGTCAGTTTGTCCGGCAGGCCGAACATCGCCTGATAGGGGCGATTGCTGACGGCCAGCCGCAGGTCGGCGTCGAAGATCGAGATCGCCTGCTGGATCAGGTTCAACCCCGAGCGGGTCAACTCGGCGTGCCGGTCGTTCGAGGGCATGTCCGTCCCCAGCATTGCGCAACCCCTGTAACAATTCGTAGGATTCAGGAAAAACTGACGCAAGGATTGCCGCTGTAAGCTGCAATTGCCAGAGGGAAGAGGAGCCCTGACGGCAAGGGGAGGATACATGCAGAACGCTGAGGCGGCCCAGGCCGGTTTGCAGTCGATTCCAGCGTTGCTGGCGCGCAATGCCGAACGCTTCGGCGACCGGCCGGCCTATCGGGAAAAGGAATTCGGGATCTGGCAAAGCTGGACCTGGGCCGAGGCCGCGACCGAGATCCGCGACCTGGCGCTGGGCTTTCTGGTGCTGGGCCTGAACCGGGGCGATCATGTCGCCATCATCGGCCGCAACCGCCCGGCGCATTACTGGGCGATGGTCGCGGCGCAGATGTGCGGCGCGGTGCCGGTGCCGCTGTATCAGGACGCGGTGGCCGAGGAGATGGCCTATGTGCTGGACCATTGCGGCGCGCGTTTCGTCGTCTGTGGCGACCAGGAACAGGTGGACAAGGTGCTGGAGGTGGGCGACCGCGCCCCTTCGGTCCAGCATCTCGTCTATACCGACAAGCGCGGAATGCGGAAATACGACCATGCCCGCATGAACGCGCTGGCCGATGTGCAGGCCGAGGGCCGCGCGGCCCAGCAGCGGCTGGGCCATGAACTGGACGAGCGCATTGCCGAGCTGGGCTACGACGACACCTGCGTGATGCTGTATACTTCGGGCACTACCGGCAAGCCCAAGGGCGTGGTGCTGTCTAACCGCAACATCATCGAGACCGGCAAGAACACCGCCTCCTTCGACCAACTGACCGCGCGCGAGGAGGTGCTGGCCTATCTGCCGATGGCCTGGGTCGGCGACTTCATCTTTTCGGTCGGGCAGGCCTATTGGGCCGGCTTCACCGTGAACTGCCCCGAGGGCGCGCATACGATGATGACCGACCTGCGCGAGATCGGGCCGACCTATTTCTTCGCCCCGCCGCGCGTCTTCGAGGGCCAGCTGACCTCGGTGATGATCCGCATGGAGGATGCCAGCCGCATCAAGCGCCGGCTGTTCAAGCACTATATGGAGATCGCCCGCCGCATCGGCCCGGCGCTTCTGGACGGCAAGCCGGTCGGGGCGCTGGACCGGCTGCGCTACATGCTGGGCAACCTGCTGGTCTATGGCCCGCTGAAGAACACGCTGGGCTATTCGCGCATCCGCGTCGGCTATACCGCGGGCGAGGCGATCGGGCCCGAGATCTTTGATTTCTATCGCAGCCTTGGCATCAACCTGAAACAGCTCTACGGCCAGACCGAGGCCAGCGTCTTCATCACCCAGCAGCCGGACGGGCAAGTGCGCTCGGATACGGTGGGCGTGCCGTCCCCGGGGGTTGAACTGAAGATTGCCGAGAACGGCGAGGTCTTCTATCGCTCGCCCGGCACCTTCGTCGAATATTACAACAACCCCGACAGCACCGCCTCGACCAAGGATGCCGAGGGCTGGGTGGCGACGGGCGACGCCGGCTTCTTCGAGGAAGAGTCGGGCCACCTGCGCATCATCGACCGTGCCAAGGACGTGGGCCGCATGGCCGACGGCCGGATGTTCGCGCCGAAATATGTCGAGAACAAGCTGAAGTTCTATCCCAACATCCTGGAGGCGGTGGTCTTCGGCGCCGGTCGCGACATGTGCACCGCCTTCGTCAACATCGACCTGACCGCGGTCGGCAACTGGGCCGAGCGCAACAACATCGCCTATGCCAGCTATCAGGAACTGGCCGGCCATCCGCAGGTCTATGCGACGATCAAGGAACATGTCGAGGCGGTGAACGAATCCGTCGCCCAGGACCCGATGCTGTCGGGCTGCCAGATCAGCCGCTTCCTGGTGCTGCACAAGGAGCTTGATCCCGACGACGGCGAGATGACCCGCACGCGCAAGGTGCGCCGCAACATCATCGCCGAGAAATATGCCGACCTGATCGAGGCGCTCTATGACGGCCGCGACACGGTCAGCACCCGCACCGAGGTGACCTATGAGGACGGCCGCAAGGGCGAGATCCGCGCGACCCTGAAGATCGAGGACGCCCGGACCTTCCCGACCCGGACCATGCAGAAGGTGGCCGCGGAATGACCCAGACGACAATCACCCCCGACGGCCGCCAGATCGGCGACGTGCTGATGGACCTGAGGAACATCACCCTGCGCTTTGGCGGCGTGACGGCCATCAAGGACATCAGCTTCGATATCCGCGAGGGCGAGATCCGCGCCATCATCGGCCCGAACGGCGCCGGGAAATCCTCGATGCTGAACGTGATTTCGGGGTTCTATGTCCCGCAAGAGGGCGAGATCTGGTTCAAGGGCTATCGCCGCGGCCCGATGAAGCCCTACGAGGTGGCGCGGCTGGGCATCGCCCGCACCTTCCAGAACATCGCGCTGTTCGACGGCATGTCGGTGCTGGACAACATCATGACCGGCCGGCTGAACATGATGAAGGCGCCGATCTGGAGCCAAGCCCTGTGGTGGGGCCGAGCCGAGCGCGAGGAGGTCGAGAACCGCGAGCAGGTCGAGAAGATCATCGACTTCCTGGAAATCCAGAACATCCGCAAGACGCCGGTCGGCCGTCTGCCTTACGGCTTGAAGAAGCGCGTGGAACTGGCGCGGGCACTGGCGGCCGAGCCGAAGATCCTGCTGCTCGACGAGCCGATGGCCGGCATGAACGTCGAGGAGAAAGAGGACATGTGCCGCTTCATCCTGGACGTGAACGACGAATTCGGCACCACCATCGCGCTGATCGAGCACGACATGGGCGTCGTCATGGACCTCAGTGACCGGGTGGTGGTGATGGATTACGGACGCAAGATCGGCGACGGCACCCCCGACGAGGTGCGCAACAATCCCGAAGTCATCAGCGCCTATCTGGGCGTGGCGCACGAATAAGGGGACGGCGATGGAATTTCTGTACGCAAGCGAGGTCCTGCTGAACGGCCTGATGGCCGGGGTGATGTATTCGCTGGTCGCGCTGGGCTTCGTGCTGATCTACAAGGCCTCGGGCATCTTCAACTATGCCCAGGGGGTGATGGCGCTGTTCGCGGCCATGACGCTGGTCGGCATCATGGAGGGCCGCGTGCCCTTTGCGCATCTGATCAACGCGGCCTTCGGCGTGCATCTGTCGAGCTTCGGCTGGACGGTGCCGGGGCTGCTGGCCATCCTTCTGACGGCGCTGATCATGGTCGGCCTTGCCATCGCCATCGAAAAGCTGGTGCTGAAGCACCTGGTCGGGCAAGAGCCGATCATCCTGTTCATGGCCACCATCGGCCTCGCCTGGTTCCTCGAGGGGCTCGGCGACGTGATGTGGGGCGCCGACGTGAAGGTGCTGGACGTGGGCCTGCCGCAAGGCATCTCCGAGACGGTCGAGACGATGACCGACGGTTTGTTCGGCTATGGCTTCTTCATCGACCGGCTGGACATCTGGGCGACGGTGATCGCGGCGGTGCTGGTCGCGGCCCTGGTCGGCTTCTCGCAATATACCAAGCAGGGCCGGGCGATGCGCGCGGTGGCCGACGACCACCAGGCGGCGCTGTCGGTGGGCATCAGCCTGCAATTCATCTGGATCATGGTCTGGTCGATCGCGGGCTTCGTGGCGCTGGTCGCGGGCATCATGTGGGGCACGAAGTCGGGGGTGCAGTTCAGCCTTTCGCTGATCGCGCTCAAGGCGCTGCCGGTGCTGATGCTCGGGGGCTTCACCTCGATCCCCGGCGCCATCGTCGGCGGGCTGATCATCGGCATGGGCGAGAAGCTCTTCGAATATTTCGTCGGCCCCGCGGTCGGCGGCGCGACCGAGAACTGGTTCGCCTATGTGCTGGCGCTGCTCTTCCTCGTCTTCCGGCCGCAGGGCCTGTTTGGCGAGCGCATCATCGAGCGGGTGTAGCCATGGCGCAAGTTGAGGACTCGAGATTGAGTATTTGCAGAACGAAGAAGCCTTCTCTGTTCCATAAATACTCAAATGTCGAAACGACGAAGCCGGGAGGGGCGGATGTTCTATCGTGAGGCGGGCGACTTCAAGACGAGCTATCGCGACGATGGCCAGACCTTTCCGATCAAGCTGGATCGCTGGGGATATTACGCGATCCTGGCGGTGGCGTTCCTGGTGGTGCCATTGGTCATCGACAGCTATTGGGCCAATGCGGTCCTGGTGCCTTTCCTGATCTATGCCATCGCCGCGCTGGGGCTGAACATCCTGACCGGCTATGCCGGGCAGGTCAGCCTGGGCACTGGCGGCTTCATGGCGGTGGGCGCCTATGCGGTCTACAAGCTGATGGTCGCCTTTCCCGGCGTGCCGATCGTCGTCCACATCATCCTTGCCGGAGCGATCACCGCCGTCGTCGGCATGCTCTTCGGCCTGCCCAGCCTGCGCATCAAGGGCTTCTACCTGGCCGTGGCGACGCTGGCCGCGCAGTTCTTCCTGGTGTGGCTGTTCAACAAGGTGCCGTGGTTCTACAACTACTCGGCCTCGGGCCAGATCAACGCGCCCGAACGCACCATCCTGGGCTGGGCGGTGACCGGGCCCGCCACCTCGGCTTCGGCGAAATACCTGATCTGCCTGTGCTTTGCCGTCGGGCTGGCCTGGATGGCGCGCAACCTGACCCGCGGTAGCGTGGGGCGGAAATGGATGGCGATCCGCGACATGGACATCGCGGCCGAAATCATCGGGGTGAACCCGCTGACCGCCAAGCTGTCGGCCTTTGCCGTCTCCAGCTTCTTCGTGGGTATCGCCGGGGCACTGCTGTTCTCGGTCTATCTGGGTGCGGCCGAGGCCAGCGAAGCCTTCGGCATCAACAAGAGCTTCCTGGTGCTGTTCATGATCATCATCGGCGGGCTCGGCAGCATCTTCGGCAGCTTTGCCGGTGCCGCCTTCCTGGTGCTGCTGCCGGTCCTGCTGAAGAACGTGCTGGTGGCGCAGTTCGGCTGGCCGACCGACCTGGCCGCCCATATCGAGCTGATGATCGTCGGCGCGCTGATCGTGTTCTTCCTGATCGTCGAGCCGCACGGGCTGGCGCGGCTCTGGGCACTGACGAAAGAGAAGCTGCGGCTCTGGCCGTTCCCGCATTAACGACCGGACAACCGGCGGACGAAAACCCTTGGGAGGAGACCAAGATGAAACTGAAACTCGCAACTGTCGCACTGGGTGCCGTCATGGCGGCGGCGCCGGCCATGGCCGACCTGGTGGTGCCCAATCTCAGCTATCGCACCGGGCCCTATGGCGCGAACGGCACGCAATATGCCGACGGGTTCAACGATTACTTCACCCTGCTGAACGAGCGCGACGGTGGCATTGGCGGCGAAAAGATCCGGACCCCGGAATGCGAGACCGCCTATAACACCGAGAAGGGCGTCGAGTGCTACGAGGCGACCAAGGGCTCGGGCGCGCTGGTCTACAACCCGCTCTCGACCGGCATCACCTATCAGCTGATCCCCAAGGTGGCGGCGGACAAGATCCCGCTTTACACGCCGGGCTATGGCCGGACCTCGGCCAAGAACGGCAAGGTCTTCGAATGGGTGTTCAACGCGCCGGCGAACTACTGGGACGGTGCCAGCGTGGCGATCAAGTATCTGCTGGACCAGAACGGCGGCAGCCTTGAAGGCAAGAAGATCGCGCTGGTCTATCACAACTCGGCCTATGGCAAGGAGCCGATCCGCACCCTTCAGGAGCTTGGCAAGAAGCACGGCTTCACCCTGACCGAACTGCCGGTCGATCCGCCGGGCCAGGAACAGAAGAGCCAGTGGCTGCAGATCCGCCGCGACAAGCCGGATTACGTGCTGATGTGGGGCTGGGGCGTGATGAACCAGACCGCCATCCAGGAAGCCGCCAACATCCGCTTCCCGATGGAGAACTTCATCGGCACCTATTGGTCGGGCTCGGAAGTGGACGTGAAGCCGGTAGGCGCGGGCGCCAACGGCTACAAGGCGCTGACCTTCCACGGCGTCGGCATGGATTATCCGATCTATGAGGACATGAAGAAGCATGTCATCGATCCGGGCAAGGCTTCGCAGGGCGGGCAGTTCGTCGGCTCGGTGCTTTACTCGCGCGGCATGTATGCCGGGGTGGTGATCGCCGAGGCGATCAAGAAGGCGCAGGAACTGGCCGGCACGTCGCAGATCACCGCGGCGCAGTTGCGCGACGGGTTCGAGGCGCTGGACATCACGCCGGAGCGTCTGGCCGAGCTGGGGCTGCCGGACTTCGGTCCCGAGATCAAGATGTCCTGCGACAACCATGGTGGCAGCGGCATGGCGCGGCTTCAGCAATGGGACGCCTCGGCCGGGAAATGGACGCTGATCACCGACTTTACCCAACCCGATCAGGACGTGCTGGACCCGCTGATCCTTGAGGACAGCGAGGCTTATGCCAAGGAAGCCGGCATCTCGCCGCGCTGCTGATCCCTTGCCCCGGCGGTTCGCCGCCGGGGTCCATCGACCCGGAGGGAAAGCCCATGTTCGACGCCGCGCCCCAACGCGAGACCCTGCTCGAGGTCAACAATATCGAGGTGATCTACAATCACGTCATCCTGGTGCTGAAGGGCGTCAGCCTGTCGGTGCCCAAGGGCGGCATCACCGCGCTGCTGGGCGGAAACGGCGCGGGCAAGACGACGACGCTGAAGGCGATCTCGAACCTGCTGCATTCCGAGCGCGGCGAGGTCACCAAGGGCTCGATCAGCTATCGCGGCGAGCGGATCCAGGACATGGACCCCGCCTCGGTGGTGAAGAAGGGCATCATCCAGGTGATGGAAGGGCGCCATTGCTTCGAGCACCTGACCATCGAGGAAAACCTGCTGACCGGCGCCTATACCCGCACCGACGGCAGCGCGGCGATCCGGCAGGACCTGGAGATGGTCTACTCCTATTTTCCCCGGCTCAAGGAACGCCGGAAAAGCCAGGCCGGCTATACCTCGGGCGGCGAGCAGCAGATGTGCGCGATGGGCCGCGCGCTGATGTCGCGCCCCGAGACGATCCTGCTGGACGAACCCTCGATGGGCCTTGCCCCGCAGCTGGTCGAGCAGATCTTCGAGATCGTCAAGGCGGTGAACGAGGGCGAGGGCGTGACCTTCCTGCTGGCCGAGCAGAACACCAACGTCGCGCTGCGCTATGCCCATTACGGCTATATCCTGGAAAGCGGCCGCGTGGTGATGGACGGGCCGGCGGATGCGCTGCGCGAGAACCCCGACGTCAAGGAATTCTATCTCGGCATGTCCGACCAGGGCCGCAAGAGCTTTCGCGACGTGCGGTCCTATCGCCGGCGCAAGCGCTGGCTGGCCTGAAGGCAGAAAGGCATCCCCATGACATTCTACGACAAGCTTGAAACCCGCAGCGCCGATGAGCGGGCGCTGTGGCAGGCGGCCGAACTGCCCGCGGCCATTGCCCGCGCCGGGACCGCGCCGGCGCTGGCCCGCATCCTGGGCGATGTCGCACCGGACCAGGTCACCACGCGCGAGGCGCTGGCCCGGCTGCCGGTGATCCGAAAGTCCGAACTCTCCGAGGCGCAGAAGAGGACGCCGCCCTTCGGCGGCTTCACCACCCGGCCGGCGCCGGATTTCGAGAACGTGTTCCAGAGCCCCGGCCCGATCTATGAGCCCGGCCGGCGCGGCGAGGACTGGTGGCGGCTGGGGCGATTCCTGCATGCGGCGGGCGTGGGGCGGGGCGACATCATCCACAACTGCTTCGGCTATCACCTGACGCCGGCGGGGATGATGTTCGAAAGCGCCGCCCGTGCGGTCGGGGCCGCGACCCTGCCGGCCGGGACCGGCCAAACCGAATTGCAGGTCCGTGCCGCCGTCGATATCGGCACCACGGTCTATGCCGGAACGCCGGACTACCTGAAGATCATGCTCGACAAGGCCGAGGAACTGGGCGAGCGGCTGTCCTTTACCCGCGCCGTCGTCTCGGGCGGGGCGCTGTTTCCCAGCCTGCGGCAGGGTTACGCGGATCGCGGCATCGCTACCACGCAATGTTATGCCACGGCCGACCTGGGCCTGATCGCCTATGAAGCGCCCGCCATGGAGGGGATGATCGTGGACGAGCGGGTGATCGTCGAGATCGTCCGCCCCGGCACCGGCGATCCCGTTCCCGAGGGCGAGGTGGGCGAGGTGGTCGTGACCACGCTGAACCCGGACTATCCGCTGGTGCGTTTCGCGACCGGCGATCTTTCGGCGGTGCTGCCGGGGGTCAGCCCCTGCGGGCGCACGAACATGCGCATCAAGGGCTGGATGGGTCGCGCCGACCAGACCACCAAGATCAAGGGCATGTTCGTCCGCCCCGAGCAGGTCGCGGCGCTGGTCGCCCGCCACCCCGAGATCAGCCGCGCCCGGGTCGTCGCGGATCGCTCGGGCGACATGGATGTGATGACGGTGCTGCTGGAAACCGGGGCCGATGATGCGGCGAGATACGAGGGAACGGTGCTGGATACGCTGAAGCTTCGCGGACGGGTGGAACTGGTTGCGCCGGGCTCGCTGCCGAACGACGGAAAGGTGATCGAGGATCGGCGCAGCTACGACTGATTCGGAGGTTGCCCAATGGGGCAGCGCCGCCCCCCTGGTCGGGGCGGCGACCGCTTGAGGCGAGAGTCGGTTGGCGCCGCGTTCCCAATATGACCGTTTCGGGCATGCTGGCGACTGCGATGCCCAGGGGCGCGAAGAATTTGGCGCTGGGGCGTCGTCTGATCGAGGATAGGTCGGGCCGGCGTCGCAATGCGGTCCGATCCAAGGCGTATTCACCGACGAGATTCGCACGAGGCTGCGCTACCGTAACCCCGCGCGCCGCCAACCTGTTGCGCGGCAGAGTGTTTCGGGCCTGCTGACGGGCGCGCTGCGCCGGGGCCGCTGCAAGGCAGATCCAACCTATCTTCGCTTCTGACCGGCGTCTTCGCCAGGCTGGCGGGGCCGCGCTACTTTGCCAGCCGATAACCATGCCGGACGCCAAGCGGGTCTGAAAAGCAAGACGCCCGCAGCGCGAGGCTGCGGGCGTTCTGAATTCGGATGATCCGCCGGATCTCAGCCTTGACGGGCCTTGAAGCGCGGGTTGGTCTTGTTGATGACGTAGATGCGGCCTTTGCGGCGCACGACTTGACAATCGCGGTGGCGGCTCTTGAGCGAGCGGAGCGAATTGCGAACCTTCATCGGTCTTCTCCTATCGCGGCGCATCGCTAGGTCGCGCCTTGGAAACAAAATACCCCCGGACAAGCCCCGGGGGCGCGAAATCATGGTGGGCGGTACTGGGATCGAACCAGTGGCCACTACGATGTCAACGTAGTGCTCTACCGCTGAGCTAACCGCCCCCCGACAGGTGATTCTGCCAGCTTGCGCCGCCAGATCGCCTTGATCGGCGTGTCTATAGCCACCTCGCCCGGGGGTTTCAAGCCCTCAATCGACAGCTATTGGCCTCTGCCGATCATGGTTTATAACCTTTCTGTCTTGACCGTCCAGAATTGGCGCCGGTCGCGCCGCCGGGGAACGCCAGGAATGACCAGGGAAGAGCCGACTTTCGATCTGATGCGGCCGCAACGGTGGCTGGGCGGGGTGATCTTTGCCTCGCCGCATTCGGGGCGGGCCTATCCCGACTGGTTCCTGGCCGAATCGCGGCTGAATGCGCAGCAGCTGCGCTCGTCCGAGGATGCCTTCGTGGACCGGCTGATCCAGCCGGCGCTGGACCATGGCGCCACGATGCTGACCGCGCGGGTGCCGCGCTGCGTGGTGGACCTGAACCGCGGCCCCGAAGAGATCGACCCGCTGGTCGTCTCGGGGGCGCCGCCGGGATTGACCAATCCGCGCATCATGGCCGGGCTGGGGGTGATTCCCCGCGTTGTGTCGCAGGGGCGCGCCATCCACGACCGGCCGATCCCGCGGACCGAGGCCGAAAGCCGCATCGCCCGCCTGTGGCATCCCTATCACCGGGCGCTTTCCGCGCTGATCGACGAGGCGGTGGCGCGATTCGGCGGCGCCATCCTGATCGACATGCACTCCATGCCGCGCGACGCGCTGGCCCATCTGCCGCGCCCGCGTCCCGACATGGTGCTGGGGGATCGCAACGGGGTCTCGGCCGCTCCCCGGATCAGCGCCGGCGTGGCCGATGCCGTGGTGGCCGAGGGCTTTCGGCTGCGGCGCAACTCGCCCTTTTCGGGCGCCTATATCACCCAGACCTATGGCCGGCCGCGCAACAATGTCCATGTGGTGCAACTGGAACTGGACCGCTCGCTTTACATGGACGAGGGGCGGATCGAGCCGCGGGCGGATTTCGAGCTGTTCCAGGCCCGTTTCGCCCGCGTCATCACGCGGCTGGCGCGGCTGCGCCCGGACGCCAGCGATGCGGCCTTCGCCGCCGAGTGACCCAGGAAAGGAGATGCGATGCCGCCCGAATTCGCTGAGATGATCGGCCAGAACCTTGCCCTGATCGTGCTGGCGCTGGTGATCCTGTTCGCCGTCAGCCGCGCCGTCCGCATCGTCCCGCAATCCGAGAAATACGTGGTCGAACGCTTTGGCCGGCTGCATGCCGTGCTGGGGCCGGGGATCAACTTCATCGTGCCCTTCCTTGACCGGGTGGCGCACCGGATCTCGGTGCTGGAGCGCCAGTTGCCGACCTCGCGCCAGGATGCGATCACCGCGGACAACGTGCTGGTGCAGGTCGAGACCAGCGTCTTCTATCGCATCATCGAGCCGGAAAAGACCGTCTATCGCATCCGCGACGTGGATGCGGCGATCACTACCACGGTGGCGGGGATCGTGCGCTCGGAGATCGGCACGATGGAGCTGGACCAGGTGCAGTCGAATCGCGCGCCCCTGATCGAACGCATCCGCGAATCGCTGGCCAATATCGTAGACGACTGGGGCATCGAGGTGACCCGGGCCGAGATCCTGGACGTCAACCTGGACGAGGCGACGCGGGCCGCCATGCTGCAGCAGTTGAACGCCGAACGCGCCCGCCGCGCCCAGGTGACCGAGGCCGAGGGGCGCCGCCGCGCCGTGGAACTGGCCGCCGACGGCGATCTTTACGCCGCCGAGCAGCAGGCCAAGGCCAAGCGGCTGCTGGCCGACGCCGAGGCCTATGCCACCGCGGCCATCGCCACGGCGATCCGCGAAGGCGGGATTGAGGCGGCGCAATACCAGATCGCCATGCGCCAGGTCGATGTGCTGGCCGAGGTCGGCAAGGGCCAGGGCAAGCAGACCGTGATCGTCCCCGCCTCGGCCGTAGAGGCGCTGGGTGACGCCTTCCGCATGCTGCGGGGCGGCAAATGAGCTGGGCGAACGGCTGGATCTGGATCATTGCGGCGTTGATCCTGGCGGCGGTGGAGCTGGCGCTGCCGGGCTGGTTCTTCCTGGGCCTGGCCGGCGCGGTGCTGTTGATGGGGCTGGCGCTGCTCTTGGGCCTGTGGCCGGGTGGGCTGCCGATGGCGCTGGTGGTCACCGCGGTGCTGACCGGGGTGATCTGGCTGGCGCTGCGGCGCATCTTCGGCAGGAACCGGGGCGAGGTGCGACACTGGACACGCGACATCAACGACAACTAGGCTTTGTCGGTGCCAATCTGGTGCTGACCCATGGCGCGCATCTGCTGACCTGCCTGCGCGACGATTACCGCTGGATTCGCTTTCCGGCGCATTGGGACCTGCCGGGCGGGGCCGCCGAACCGGGCGAGACGCCGGTCGAATGCGCCCTGCGCGAGCTTGAGGAGGAATTCGGGCTGCGGCTTTCCGCCGGGCGGCTGACGGGACAGCCCTTCGTTTCGGTCCACGCTCCGCCCCGGGCCTCGTGGCTGTTTTGCGGCACGATCACCGCCGCCGAGATCGCCGCGATCCGCTTTGGCGACGAGGGGCAGGAATGGCGGATGATGCCGATTGCGGAATTCGTCGCCCATCCGCGCGCCGTGCCGCATTTCCGGGATCGGGTGCGGCTCGTTCTTGCCGGAGCGGGCTGCGGGATTTGAGAATCGGCCGCTGCCGTGCATGATCGGCCCATCGACAGGAAGGAGGCATGCATGTCTCGGATGCAGCTCTACCGCCGCAACGGCTGGGGCTCGGCCATCGTCGAGGCGCAGCTGGCGCATTACGGGCTTGAGGCCGAGGGGGTCGAGGTCGCGGACCTGTTCCTCGATTCGGCTGCAAGGCGCGAGCTGATGCGGATCAGCCCCGCGGGGCAGATCCCGGTGCTGATCCTGCCCGACGGGCGGGTGCTGTCGGAAAGCGCGGCGATCACGCTGCACCTGGCCGACATGACCGAGCGGGACGATCTGGTGCCGGCCGCCGGAGCCGCCGAGCGGCCGCGATTCCTGCGCTGGCTGATCTTTCTGGTCGCGCAGGTCTATCCCTGCTTTACCTTCGGCGACGATCCGGCGCGGTTCCTGACCGATCCGGCAGCGCAGAAGGAGCTGGGCGAGGCCACCACGGCACGGCTGCAAGAGCTTTGGACCGCGCTGGAGGGCGCGGTGGGCGCGCCGTGGTTCCTGGGCGAGCGCTTCTCGGCGCTGGACATCTATCTGGCGGTGATGACCAACTGGAAACCCGGCCCGGAATGGTTCGAGGCCCATGCGCCCAAGGTCTGGTCCATCGCCCGCGCCACGGTGGCGCGGGACGATCTGGCGCCGGTATTCCGGCGCAATTTCGGCTGATCAGAGCCCGGCCAGTTCCGCCGCGATCGCCTGTGCCGCGGCGCGCGGGTCCGCCGCCTGCCAGATCGGCCGGCCGACGACGATATGGTCGGCGCCGTTGGCGATGGCGGTGGCGGGGGTCTCGATCCGCTTCTGGTCGCCGGCATCGCTGCCCGCCGGGCGCACGCCGGGGGTCACGATCAACCGGCCCGCCGCCTCGGGCAGCGCGCGGATCGCCGCGGCCTCGCGCGGGCTGGCGATGATCCCATCGGCCCCGGCCTCGAAGGCGCGGGCGGCGCGGGTGGCCACGATCTCGGCCACGTCGCCCGGCACGATCAGCCCGGCATCGAGGTCGGCGCGGTCCAGCGAGGTCAGGATCGTCACCGCCAGGATCTTCAACCCCGAACCGCTTGCCCCCTGCTTTGCCGCCCGCACCACATGCGGATCGCCATGCACGGTCAGGAAATCGAGGTCGTATTGCGCGATGCCGCGGACCGCCGCCTCGACCGTGGCGCCGATGTCGAAGAACTTCATGTCCAGGAAGATGCGCTTGCCGTGTTCCTGCTTCAGCTCGTTGGCCAGCGCCAGCCCGCCGCCGGTCAGCATGCCCAGGCCGATCTTGTAGAAGCCGGCGGCATCGCCGATCTTTTCGGCCAGCTCAAGCCCGGCCAGCGCGTTCGGCACGTCCAGCGCCACGATCAGGCGTTCATCGGGGGTTTGGGTCATGCTTGGTCCTTTCAGCGGTTCCTGTCGGCGCGCCCGAATGTCCTATTGACGCGCCCGAATGCGACGGGGAAACTCCGGCGGGTTTTTTTTAAGGGGTATGTCATGCAGTTCAACATCACCATCCAGCGCGACCCGGAAGATCCTCGATCCGGCCCTATCACCGTCGGCTGGTTGCGGGCAACCGACAAAGGCGGGGTGCTGTTCGAACCGCCCGAGCGCGTGTCCTTTCGCGACACCAACCGCGCGAGTGCGAAATCCGCCGCGCGCTGCCCGGCGGTGATCGCGCTGGAAGCGCGCTATTTCATGATCAAGTGCCCGTTCGACCTGCATATCGGCTTTGACCGCGACGAGCAGGGGCGGGCCAGGCTCATCAACCGCGCCGGTGCCGCAGGTGCGGTTCGCAGCGGCCGCATGTCCGACGTGCTGATGCTGGTGAGCGAGGCCGAGTGGCGCTATCCCGACCGGCCGACGATCCAGATGAAGCTGCCCTATATCTTCATCGCGGACGAGCCGGTCTATATGACCCAGCTGGACAGTTTCGCGCATTACCGGCGCCGTCCGCTGCCGGGCACGATCTTCGGCGGGCGCTTTCCCATCAATATCTGGCCGCGCCAGTTGATGTGGGCCTTCGAATGGCACGAACCCGACAAGGACCTGATCCTCAAGCGCGGCGAGCCGCTGTTCTACGTCCAGCTGGAGGGCGACGGTCCCGAGCGTCCCTTGCAGCTTGTCGAGGCCGAGCGCACGCCGGAACTGCAAAGCTATATCGACCATGTCTCGGGCGTCGTGAACTTTGCCAACCAGACCTTCTCGCTGTTCAGGGCTGCCGAGGCGGCACGCCCGGCCAAGCTGCTGGTTGCGAAACAACGTCGCTGACACCTTGCAGAGCCGCGGACGCGTTTCCACATATCCCTCGAAGGCCAACAGGCTGCGTGCCGCCAAGCGGGCGCAGCCGGATCGGCGCTTTTGAAAGGAGACAACCATGGACATGGAAAAGTTCACGGAACGGTCGCGGGGCTTCCTGCAAGCGGCGCAGACCATCGCGATCCGCGAGGAAAACCAGCGCGTGATGCCCGAGCATCTGCTGAAGGCGCTGATGGATGACGATCAAGGCTTTGCCAGCAACCTGATCACCCGGGCCGGCGGCGATGCCCAGGCCGTCCGCCAAGCCGTCGATCAGGCGGTGGAGAAACAACCCAAGGTCAGCGGCGGGCAGGGGCAGGTCTATATCGATCCCAGCATGGTCCGCGTGCTGGACGAGGCCGAGAAGCTGGCCAAGAAGGCCGGCGACAGCTTCGTTCCGGCAGAGCGCGTGCTGACCGCGCTGGCCATCGTCAACACCAATGCCCGTGATGCGCTGGCTGCCGGCAAGGTGACCGCGCAGGCGCTGAACTCGGCGATCAACGATGTTCGCAAGGGTCGGACGGCCGATACCGCCAGCGCCGAGGACAGCTATGAGGCGCTGTCGAAATACGCCCGCAACCTGACCGAGGCCGCGGCCGAGGGCAAGATCGACCCGATCATCGGCCGGGACGAGGAAATCCGCCGTGCCATGCAGGTGCTGTCCCGCCGCACCAAGAACAACCCGGTGCTGATCGGCGAGCCGGGCGTCGGCAAGACCGCCATCGCCGAGGGCCTGGCGCTGCGCATCGTCGATGGCGACGTGCCCGAAAGCCTGCGCAACAAGCAGCTTTGGGCGCTGGACATGGGCGCGCTGATCGCCGGCGCGAAATATCGCGGCGAGTTCGAGGAGCGGCTGAAATCCGTCCTGAAGGAGATCGAGAACGCCGCCGGTGAGATCGTGCTGTTCATCGATGAGCTGCATGTGCTGGTCGGTGCCGGCAAGACCGACGGCGCCATGGATGCCGCGAACCTGATCAAGCCCGCCCTGGCGCGGGGCGAGCTGCATTGCGTCGGTGCCACCACGCTGGACGAATACCGCAAGTATATCGAAAAGGATGCTGCCCTGGCCCGGCGCTTCCAGCCGGTCATGATCGAGGAGCCGACGGTCGAGGACACGATTTCGATCCTGCGCGGCATCAAGGAGAAATACGAGCTGCATCACGGCGTGCGCATCAGCGATGCCGCGCTGGTGGCTGCCGCGACGCTGTCGCACCGCTACATCACCGACCGTTTCCTGCCCGACAAGGCCATCGACCTTATGGACGAGGCCGCGAGCCGGCTGCGCATGGAGGTGGACAGCAAGCCCGAAGAGCTTGACGCGCTGGACCGCCAGATCCTGCAGATGCAGATCGAGGCCGAGGCACTGAAGAAAGAGGACGACGCCGCCTCGCAGGACCGGCTGGAGAAGCTGGAGAAGCAGCTTTCGGAACTGCAGGAGAAATCCGCGACCATGACGGCGCGCTGGCAGGCCGAGCGCGACAAGCTGGAAGGCTCGCGCAACCTCAAGGAGCAGCTCGACCGTGCCCGCGCCGAGCTGGACCAGGCCAAGCGCGAGGGCAACCTGGCCCGCGCCGGCGAACTCAGCTATGGCATCATTCCCGGGCTGGAGCGGCAACTGGCCGAATCCGAAGGCAGCGAGGATGGCCCGATGGTCGAGGAAGCCGTCCGTCCCGAGCAGATCGCCGAGGTGGTGGAACGCTGGACCGGCATCCCCACCAGCAAGATGCTGGAGGGCGAGCGCGAGAAGCTGCTGAAGATGGAGGATGTGCTGAGCAAGCGCGTCATCGGCCAGTCCGAGGCGGTGACCGCGATCTCGAACGCGGTGCGCCGGGCGCGGGCGGGGCTGAACGACCCCAAGCGGCCGCTGGGCAGCTTCCTGTTCCTGGGCCCGACCGGCGTCGGCAAGACCGAGCTGACCAAGGCCATCGCCGAATACCTGTTCGATGACGACAGCGCCATGGTCCGCATCGACATGTCCGAGTTCATGGAGAAGCATTCGGTCGCGCGGCTGATCGGCGCGCCTCCGGGTTATGTCGGCTATGACGAGGGCGGTGTGCTGACCGAGGCGGTGCGGCGGCGTCCCTATCAGGTGATCCTGTTCGACGAGGTCGAAAAGGCGCACCCCGACGTGTTCAACGTGCTGTTGCAGGTTCTGGACGACGGCCAGCTGACCGACGGCCAGGGCCGTACTGTGGACTTCAAGCAGACGCTGATCGTGCTGACCTCGAACCTTGGGGCGCAGGCGCTGTCGGCGCTGCCGGAGGGGGCGGATTCGGGCCAGGCCCGCGCGCAGGTCATGGATGCGGTCCGGGCGCATTTCCGGCCCGAGTTCCTGAACCGTCTGGACGAGATCATCATCTTCCACCGGCTCACGCGCGAGAACATGGACGGGATCGTCAGGATCCAGCTCTGGCAGCTGGAAACCCGTCTCGCGCAGCACAAGATCGGGCTGGATCTGGACGAGGCGGCGCTGAAATGGCTGGCGGACGAAGGCTATGACCCGGTCTTCGGTGCCCGGCCCTTGAAGCGGGTGATGCAGCGCAGCCTGCAAAACCCCCTGGCCGAGATGATCCTGGCCGGCGAGGTGCTGGATGGCCAGACCGTGCATGTCAGCGCCGGACCCGATGGCCTGATCGTGGGCAACCGCGTGAGCACTGCCCATCTGGGCCCGGCGGATGAAAGCGGGCCGCGGGTGCCGCTGCACTAAGAAGCGAAGGGGCGGATGCTTGTGTATCCGCCCTTTTCCGATCCGACGCTCGCGCGGAACTCACGCGGAGTTTCATCGGCATCCGGCGGGCCGGGCGGCATGATGCATAGGCGACACAGGAGGAGCCGCCATGACGATGAAATGGTCCGAGGTGACGCCCGAAGCGGATTACCTGAACCGGCGGACCTTTCTGGCCGCGGGCATCGCGGCGCTGGCGACGCCCGCCCTTGGGCTGGGGGGGGCGCCCTCGGCCTTTTCGACCGACGAGGCGGCGAACAGCCTCGAGGACATCACTCATTACAACAACTTCTATGAGTTCGGCACCGGCAAAAGCGATCCGGCGCAATATTCCGGCAGCCTGAAGACCTCGCCCTGGTCGGTGACGATCGACGGCATGGTGGACCGGCCCGGCAATTACGGGGTCGAGGATCTGGCGCCCGAATCGGCGCTGGAGGAGCGCATCTATCGCCTGCGCTGCGTCGAGGCCTGGTCGATGGTCATCCCGTGGCTGGGGGTGCCGCTGGCCGGCGCTCTGGACAAGGCGGGCGTGCAGCCGGGCGCGAAGTTCGTGGCCTTCCGCACGCTTCACGACCCCGAGCAGATGCCCGGCCAGCGCAGCCGCATCTTGGACTGGCCCTATCGCGAGGGGTTGCGGCTGGACGAGGCCATGCATCCGCTGACGATCCTGGCGACCGGGCTTTACGGCCGGGTGCTGCCCAACCAGAACGGCGCGCCGATCCGGCTGGTGGTGCCGTGGAAATACGGCTTCAAGTCGATCAAGTCGGTGGTGGGGATCACCCTGACGGACACGCAGCCGCAATGCAGCTGGCAGATGATGCAGCCCGGCGAATATGGTTTTTATGCCAATGTGAACCCGCAGGTGGATCATCCGCGCTGGTCGCAGGCCACCGAAAGACGGATCGGCAGGGGGCTTTTCGGCGGACGGCAGGACACGCTGATGTTCAACGGCTATGGCGATCAGGTGGCCGGGCTCTATGCGGGCATGGACCTCGCGAAGCATTACTGATGGTGCAGCACCTCAATCGCTGGCTGCGGCACGTCCCTGTCTGGGCGGTCTGGCTGCTGGGGCTGGTCCCGCTGGGCCTGCTGGTCTGGGATGCGCTGCAGGGCCATCTGGGCGTCGACCCGGTGCGGGATATCGAGCATCGCCTGGGCCGCACCGCGATCTATTTCCTGCTGGCGACCCTGACCGTGACCCCGCTGCTGCGGCTGACGCGGCTGAACCTGATGCGATTCCGCCAAGCGCTTGGCCTGATCTGCTTTGCCTATGTCGCCTGCCATCTGGTGGCCTGGGTGGTCTTCGACATGGCCTTTCTCTGGGCGCAGATGCTCAAGGACGTGGTGAAGCGGCCCTATCTGGTCTTCGGCATGCTGGCCTTTGCCATGCTGCTGGCGCTGGCGCTGACCTCGAACCGATTCTCGATCCGCCGCATGGGGGCGGGTTGGCGGAAATTGCATCGGCTGGTCTATCCGGCGGCGATTCTGGCGGGGGTGCATTGGCTCTGGGCGTTGAAGGTGTGGGAATCGTGGCCGCTGACGATTCTCGGGACGATTCTTTTGTTGTTGTTTCTGCGTTTGCTGAGGAAATGGGGCTGGTCGGGCGTGTTTGGTGTGGTTCGGCGCGCTGGGTGATTGCTGGGCCGGGGGCTTGGCGTGCTGGGTCTGTTCAGAATTTCCATTTTGATTTCAGCTTCTTATCATTCTTTGTCATTTTTTTGAATTTTGTCTCTTGCGGGTTCCGGGCGGCCGGCCTAAATACCCGCTCACCGAGACGACGGGACGGTCGGAACGGGACGGGACGCGGCGCCGAAGGGCGCGGTTCCGGAGACAATCTGGGAATGAACGACCGGACGGGGCGTCGCTAGAATGGCGCAACTTCCGTGTTTTTCTTTCCTCTGCTTTTTGACATTGCTGTATATTTGAAGGGATATGTGGGCGGTCTGGTCGTTTTTCGACTAGGAAGCTTGTATATCGGCTCTCTAGGGCAACCGATGATGAGAGTGTCAGCTTC
>NZ_JASSPE010000050.1:0-4077 GCF_030234105.1 Paracoccus sp. SSJ
CCATTCTGGTGTTTTTGTGTCTATTTCGTCTGCATAGCGGTTATTGCTGTTGCGTTTACGATGTCCTGGACCGAGCAGGCGCGCGAGAGGTCGTTTGCGGGTTTTGCGAGGCCTTGCAGGATGGGTCCTATGGCGGTGAGGCCTGCGAGGCGCTCGGCGATCTTGTAGCCGATATTGCCGGCGGCGAGGTCGGGGAAGACGAAGACGTTGGGCCGTCCGGTCAGCGGGCTTTCCGGGGCCTTCCTGGCCCGGATCGCCTCGTCGAGCGCGGCGTCGAACTGCATCTCGCCGTCGACCTCGAGACCCGGTGCGGCGGCGCGGATCAAGGCCAGGGCCTCGCGGATGCGGCCGAGGCTCGGATGCTCGGCCGAGCCGGCGGTCGAGAAGGAGAGCAGCGCCACCCGCGGCTCCTCGGCCAGGATGCGCCGGCAGCTGTCGGCGGCCGAGAGCGCGATGGCGGCCAGTTCCCGCGCGTCGGGCTGGATCACCAGCCCGCAATCGGCGAAGATCATCCCGCCCCTGACGGGCGCCCCGGGCCCGCAGGACAGCATCAGAAAGAAGCTCGACACGATGCCGGCCCCGGGCGCCTTGCCGATGATCTGCAGCGCCGCGCGCACGGTGTCGGCGGTGGTGGCGACCGCGCCGCCCACGGTGCCGTCGGCCTGGCCCAGCCGCACCCGCATGGCGGCCTGGCGGATCGGGTCGCGCATCTCGGTGAGCGCGCGCTCGGCGGTCATGCCGCGGGCGGCGCGCATGCGGTGCCAGTGGTCGGCCAGCTCGGCCAGGTCGGGGGCGCCGGCCGGGTCGATGCGGCCGGCGCCCGCGATCTCGGGCCCGCCCATCAGGGTGACGCGCGCCAGCCCCCCGGCCAGCAGGCGGCGGGCGGCCTCGGCGACGCGCGGATCCTCGCCCTCGGGCAGGATGATGTGGCGGTCCAGGGCCTTCGCGGCCTCGTGGATGCGGTCGAGCGGTTTCATGGCTTGCCTCCCCTAGCCCAGGACATGCAGGCCGATGGTGACGAAGACGGCCAGGAACACGGTTTCGGCCAGGATCAGCGCGATGGCGCCGGTGCCGACCTCGAACATCTTCTTCAGCGAGGTCTTGATGCCGACCGCGGCGATGGCGATCAGCAGCGCCCAGCGGGAGAGCTGGCCGGCCAGTTCCGAGACCGCGGCGGGCACCAGCCCCAGGCTGTTGAGCGCCGCCAGCACCAAAAAGCCGATGACGAAGCCCGGCAGGAGCGGCGGCGCCTTGCCGCCCCGGCTGTCGGCCAGCCCGCGCGCCCGGATCGCCAGCGAGAAGCACAGCACCACCGGCGCCAGCATGGAGACGCGGATCAGCTTGACCAGGGTGGCGGTCTCGCCGGCCTCGGGACCGATCGAGAAGCCGGCGCCGACCACCTGGGCCACGTCGTGGATGGTGCCGCCCAGGAAGACGCCGCTGTCGCGCGCGGTGAAGCCGAAGAACCCGGCCAGCATCGGATAGAGCACCATGGCCACGGTCGAGAGCACGGTGACCGAGAGCACGGTGAAGACCAGGTCGCGCTCGGATTTCTCGTGGCGCGGCAGCACCGCGGCGATGGCCATGGCCGCCGAGGCGCCGCAGATCGCCACCGAGCCGCCGGTCAGCAGCGCGAAGCGCCAGCCGCGGCCGACCAGCCGGCTGGCGGCGAGCGCGAAGAGGATGGTCAGCACCACCCCCGCCGCCACCAGCGCGATGGCGCCGGGTCCCAGCGCCGCCAGCATGCCGGCCGAGATGCGCGCGCCCAGGAGCGCCACCCCCAGCCGCAGCACGGTGCGCGCGGTGAAGGCGACGCCCGGGGCGGTGCGGGTGCCGTCCTCGGCCAGGAAGTTCAGCGCCAGGCCCAGCAGCAGCGCCAGCAGCATGGCCGGGGCGCCGTAATGGTCGGACAGGAACTGCGCCGTGGCCGCGACCAGGGCCGAGACCGCGAAGCCCGGAAAGGCCGCCTCGATCAGGCCGCGCGAAGGGATCATGGTGGAAATCATCGTGCTCACCGGGATGCGGGGATGGGGCCGGCGCAGAAGGCTCCGCGCCGGTCTGGGGTCATTCTGGGGTCATGCGGGCGCCGCCGCGGCCTGTCGCGTGCGGCGCGTCCCGCGCCGAGGGGGGCTCTGCCCCCCGCGCTGGCGCGCGCCCCCCGGAGTATTGGCCGAACAGAGAAGGCAGGGCGGGGCGAGGCAGGGCGGGGCGAGGTGGGGCGGGGAAGGCAGGGCGGGGCGGGACGCAGAAGGCGGGGTGCGGGGGCCGGGAGCCTCCGCACCCCGCACCCGATCAGGCGGCGCCCTGCTGCGGGCGCATGTCGGCCGGGTCGATGCCGGCCACCGCCACCGGCTTCTTCATCGCGTCGCGGCGGAAGGGCTCGCCCAGCTCCTGGTTCAAGAGCACCTCGATGAAGGTGGTCTCGCGGCCCTGCATCTGCCGCTCGACCGCATCGTGCAGCGCCGCCGTCAGCTCCTCCTGGCTGCGCACCTGCACGCCCACCAGCCCGCAGGCCTGGGCGATCTTCGCATAGGAGGTGTCGCGGTCGAGCTCGGTGCCGACGAAGTTGTTGTCGTACCACAGCGTCGTGTTGCGCTTTTCCGCACCCCACTGGTAGTTGCGGAAGATCACCATGGTGATCGCCGGCCAGTCCTCGCGCCCGCAGGCGGTCATCTCGTTCATCGAGATCCCGAAGGCGCCGTCGCCGGCAAAGCCGATCACCGGCACCTCCGGATTGCCGATCTTGGCCCCCAGGATCGCCGGGAAGCCGTAGCCGCAGGGACCGAACAGCCCCGGCGCCAGGTATTTCCGCCCCGCCTCGAAGCTGGGATAGGCATTGCCGATGGCGCAGTTGTTGCCGATGTCCGAGCTGACGATCGCCTCCTTCGGCACCGCCTGCATGATCGCCCGCCAGGCCTGGCGCGGGCTCATCAGACCGGCGTCGCGAGCCCGCGCCTGCTCGTTCCATTCGGTGCCGGGATCGTCCTCCTCGTGGTCCAGGCTCGACAGTTCCTGCGCCCAGCGGGACCGGGTCTGCGCCACCAGGTCGCGGCGCTCCTGCCGCCCGGCATCGCCGGCGGCCGGGGCCAGCTGCGCCAGGATGCCGCGCGCCACCTTGGCCGCATCGCCCTGGATGCCCACCGCCACCTTCTTGGTCAGCCCGATGCGGTCGGCATTGATGTCGACCTGGATGATCCTGGCATCCTTCGGCCAGTAGTCGATGCCGTAGCCCGGCAGGGTCGAGAACGGATTGAGCCGCGTCCCCAGCGCCAGCACCACGTCGGCCCGGGCGATGATCTCCATCGCCGCCTTCGAGCCGTTGTAGCCCAGCGGCCCCATGGCCAGCGGATGGCTGCCCGGGAAGCTGTCATTGTGCTGGTAGTTCGAGCAGACCGGCGCATCCAGCCGCTCGGCCAGCCCGACCAGGTCGGGAATGGCGCCCGACAGCACCACGCCGGCGCCCGACAGGATCACCGGGAACCGCGCCTCGGAAAGCAGCCTGGCCGCCTCGGCCACCGCCCGCTCGCCGCCCGCCGGCCGCTCGAAGCCCACCACCTGCGGCAGATCCACGTCGATCACCTGGGTCCAGAAATCGCGCGGGATGTTGATCTGCGCCGGCGCCGAGTTGCGCCAGGCCTGCATGATCACCCGGTTCAGAACCTCGGGGATGCGGCTCGGGTCGCGCACCTCCTCCTGGTAGCAGACGCAATCGGCGAAGATGCGCATCTGCTCCATCTCCTGGAAACCGCCCTGCCCGATGGTCCGGTTCGCCGCCTGCGGCGTCACCAGCAGCAAGGGCGTGTGGTTCCAGTAGGCCGTCTTGACCGGCGTCACGAACCCCGTCACCCCGGGGCCGTTCTGCGCGATCGCCATCGACATCCGCCCCGTCGAGCGCGTGAAACCGTCCGCCATCATCCCGGCATTCGTCTCATGCGCACAGTCCCAGAACGTGATCCCGGCCCGCGGAAACAGGTCCGAAACAGGCATCATCGCAGAGCCGATAATGCCAAAGGCATGCTCGATCCCGTGCAATTGAAGGGTTTTGACAAAAGACTCCTCAGTCGTCATCTTCATGGC
>NZ_JASSPE010000051.1:0-3728 GCF_030234105.1 Paracoccus sp. SSJ
GTCGAAGCCGTGCTGGGCCAGCATGACCGCGCCGACCTTCAGCACCTTGCCGCGGTCGACATGCTGCACGAAATTCGCCACGTAATCGTCGGCCGGGCGCAGCACGATGTCCTGCGCCGTGCCCTGCTGGATCACCGAGCCGTCGCGCAAAAGCGCGATGCGGTCGCCGATGCGCAGCGCCTCGTCGAGGTCGTGGGTGATGAAGACGATGGTCTTCCTGACCTCCTGCTGCAAATCCAGCAGCACCGTCTGCATGTCGTAGCGGATCAGCGGGTCCAGCGCCGAATAGGCCTCGTCCATCAAGAGGATCGGCGCGTCGTTGGCCAGCGCGCGCGCCAGCCCCACCCGCTGCTGCATGCCGCCCGAAAGCTGGCTGGGATAGCTCTTCTCGAAGCCGGAAAGCCCCACCCGCTCGATCCAGCGCATGGCGGTGCGGTAGCGCTCGGCCTCGGCCATGCCCTGCACCTCCAGCCCGTAGGCGGCATTGTCCAGCACGGTGCGATGCGGCAGCAGCCCGAACTTCTGGAACACCATCGCGGTCCGGTGGCGGCGGAATTCGCGCAGCTCGTCTTTGGACATCCCGACGACGTTGCGGCCCTCGATCACGATCTCGCCCGCGGTGGGCTCGATCAGCCGGTTGATGTGGCGGATCAGCGTCGACTTGCCCGAGCCCGACAGGCCCATGATCACCTGGATGCTGCCCGGCGCGATCTGGATGTTGATGTCGCTGAGCCCCAGCACATGGCCGTGGCGGGCCTGCAGCTCGGCCTTGGTCATGCCGGCGCGCACCGCTGCGACATGGGCCTGGGGGTTCGCGCCGAAGATCTTGTAGAGGTTGCGGATCTCGATGCCGATCGGATCAGTCATGGCTGGCCTCGCGATGTTTCTGCAGCCGCTTGCCCCAGGCCTGGCTGATGCGGTCGAAGAGGATGGCGATGCCGACGATGGCGAAGCCGTTGAACAGCCCCAGGGTGAAATACTGGTTCGAGATCGCCCGCAGCACCGGCTGGCCCAGCCCCTGCACCCCGATCATCGAGGCGATCACCACCATGGCCAGCGCCATCATGATGGTCTGGTTGATCCCGGCCATGATCGTGGGCAGCGCCAGCGGCAGCTGCGCCTTGACCAGCTTCTGCCAGGCGGAGGAGCCGAAGGCGTCGGTGGCCTCCAGCACCTCGGGATCGACCTGCCGGATGCCCAGGTTGGTCAGCCGGATCATCGGCGGCAGCGCATAGATCACCACCGCGATCAGCCCCGGCACCCGGCCGATGCCCAGAAGCATCACCACCGGGATCAGGTAGACGAAGCTGGGCATGGTCTGCATGATGTCCAGGATCGGGCTGACGACCCGCTGCACCCGGGCCGAGCGCGCCATCAGCACCCCCAGCGGCAGGCCGATGGCGATCGACAGGAGCGTGGCGGCCAGCACCATGGAGATGGTCTTCATAGTGTCGTCCCACATGCCGAAGAGCCCGATCAGCACCAGCGTCAGGACCGAGCCGATCACCACCCGCAGGCTGCGGCTGGCGCCCCAGGCAAGGCCGGCCACGACCAGCAGGATCACCGGCCAGGGCGTGCCCAGAAGCAGCCGCTCGAACCAGATCAGCAGGGTCTGCAAGGGGCTGAAGAAGCCCTCGATCAGGTCGCCGTAGCTGCGGGTGAAGCTGCGGAAACCGTTGTCGATGCTGCGCTGCAGCGCGCGCAGCAGGGAATCGCTCAATTGGGGAAAGGACGTGAGCCACGATGTCATGGAGGCCTCGCGCATGGGGGTGCCGGGTCATGGCGGCGGGCGGGCCGGCCGGCCCCCCGCCGCACAGGGATCGCGTCAGAGCGCCGCCTTGATCTTCTCGGCGGCCTCGGGCGTGACCCATTCGGTCCAGGTCGCCTCGTTGCCCCGCAGGAACTCCTTGGCGCCGTCCTCGCCCTGGGCCTGGTTGTCGGTCATCCAGGCCATCAGCGCGTTCACGGTGTCGTTCGACCAGGACCGCCTGGACAGGTAGTCCATCACCTCGGGCGGGGCGGCGTCGGCAAAGCCCTTGGCGACGACGGTCTGCACCTTGTCGGTGGGCCAGTCGTTCTTCTTCGGCTCGGCGCAATCGGCGTTCGAGGTGCAGTTCTGCCACTCGTCCATGTCCAGGGCCACGCCGTGCTCCAGCCGGACCATCTCGTAGCGGCCCAGAAGCGCGGTCGGCGCCCAGTAATAGCCGACCCAGCCCTGCTGGCGCTCGTAGGCGCGCGCGATCGAGCCGTCCAGCCCGGCGGCCGAGCCGGTGTCGACCAGGTTGAACCCCGCCGCCTCGGCGCCGAAGGCCTTGTAGAGCTGGCTGGTGATCACCGTGCCGCCCCAGCCCGCCGGGCCGTTGAAGATGGCGCCCTTCGAGGGGTCCTCGGGATCGGGGAACAGGTCGGGCCGTGCCAGCACGTCGTCGATGGTCTTCAGCTCGGGATTGGCGTCGGCCAGGTATTTCGGGATCCACCAGCCCTGGACGGCGCCGTCGGTCAGGATGTCGCCGGCCACGACGATCCGGTCCTCGGCCAGCCCCGACTGGATGACCTCCGGCACCAGGTCGACCCAGCCTTCCGGCGCCACCTCGGGCTGGCCCTTCTCCACCATCGAGGTCAGCGTCGGCACCGTGTCGCCCTGGATCACCTCGACGGTGCAGCCATAGCCGTTGCCCAGCACGAAGGCGTCCAGCGCCGCGGCGAGCTCGGCGCTTTGCCAGTTCATGCTGGCGATGGTCAGGCTGCCGCAATCGGCCGAGGCGGTGCCGGCCAGCGCCAGGAAGGGCAGCGCGAAGGCGGTGCCGAGAAGATAGGATCGTTTCATGGTCTCGTCTCCCAGTCGCGACGTTGATGATGGCTGCCCGGCCCGTCGCGGAAGGCCGGGTGGCTGGTTCGGGTCAGGACGGGCGGCCTGCCGTCTTGCGCCCCCGCCCGCGGCCCAAGGCCGGCACGGGCGGCGCCCTGCGGATCGGGGTCCTGCGGATCGGGGCGGGCGTGCGCGCCGCCGCCGATGCCACCACTACGGCCCTCGCGAAAGCGGGGTCGCCGCGGCCGAGGGCCGGGGTTGGGACCGGGGTCAGGGCCCGAGCCGGGCGGCCCGGCAGGGTGCGGGCGCGGGGGCAGCGGGGTCCAGTCGGGGCCGGGTCGGGCAATGGCATACCTGCCTTGGGATGGATCGGCCGGCGGCCGCTTGCCGCCGATGCGCCATCTTCCCAGCCGGGACGGCCCCCGGATGCGACGATAACGGCATGTCGTGCGGCAATATCGTCAGCAGGCCCCGGAAAGGCGCCGGGAAAGCAACCGGCAGAGCAACCGGGCGGCGGCCCGGCATCCCGGAGACTGCCCCCCGCGGCCCTCATCGCGGCACCGGGGCCAGGCGGGCGTTGAAGCGGGCGAGCTCGCGCGGCTCGGCGGCCTGCCCGGTATAGATCTCGACATAGGTCGGGATGCGCGCCAGCCGCGTCTCCAGCCCTTCCTGCGCCCGCATCGAGATATAGCCGATCTGCGTCAGGTAGATGGTCCGCGCCCGCACGTCGGCCTCCTGCTCCCCATGCCCCCAGCGCGCCAGCATCCCGCGCAGCGCCGAGAGCCGCGCCTCGTCCGCCGCCGCGACGCGCGTGCCGACCTTGCCGTCCTGCAAGGCCCAGCTGCGCACCGCGAATTCCAGCCGCGCGTCAAAGGCACCAGACAGAAAACACGCCAGAACGTTCAGCATCCCCTCAGCC
>NZ_JASSPE010000052.1:0-3339 GCF_030234105.1 Paracoccus sp. SSJ
CAGGGTCGCTTGGCTTACCCAGACAATGCGGCTCGATCTTCGCCCACTGGGCATCCGTCAGAACATCGCGATCCATCCGGAGGATGAATCACATCAACCCCCGTTTGTGAATCCCCACACGCCCTAGACCATGCTGACAAAAGGGATACCGCTCGGTGCAAGAGTATGATTCAAGATCATCGTTACGTGGAAGATGATCTCGGCACGCCACTTGATGTCCGATGATGAGTGGGCCTTCTTCGGGGGCCTCATCCGGGGCTTCATCCGTGCGGTTCGGCACCCGAACGGGTGTAAACCCGAAGATCATCATCTTGTTCAGGGGTTTGCGTCCCTTCGAGGCCCGGACGGCCAAGATGAAGCGCTCGTGAACCGCCCACTCCTCGTCCGACATCAGATGGCGTGCCAAGCTGGTCTCCATCGCAGATACCAGCTTGAATCATGATCAGCCCCCCTGTGAAGCCCTTTCGACAACACGACCTAGGTCATGTTGACAAATGACGGAGCCAGAGGCGGATCGACGTGATGTCAATGAAGCCGAGAAAGCTTTCCGCCGTCTTGTCGTAGCGGGTCGCGACACGCCTGGCGTTCTTGAGCTTGTTGAAGCAGCGTTCGACCAGATTGCGCAGGCGATACAGCGAACGATCGACACCAATCCGTTTTTTGCGGGACTTGCGCATCGGTATCACGGGCAGGACGTTGCGCGCCTCCATGCCGTCTCTGATCTTGTCTGCATCGTAGCCGCGATCTGCGAGCAGCACGCTCGGGCGGGGCAGATTATCCACCATCACCAGATCGAAGCCGAGATAGTCCGACGTCTGGCCCGGCGTGATCTCTGTTCTCATAGGTAGCCCGTGCGCGTTGACCAGAAGGTGGATCTTGGTCGTAACGCCACCTCGAGAACGGCCGAAACCTTGTCGCGGAGTCCCCCTTTAGCGCCCGCTGCCTGATGGTGGGCACGGATCACGGTGCTGTCGATCATTTGCAGGGCGCTTGGCACGGCTCCGCTCTGGTTCAGGGCATCCATGATTTCCTCCCACAGGCCTGCCAGCGTCCAGCGCCGGAACTGCCGATAGACGCTTGACCATTTGCCGAACTCGGCAGGTAGGTCCCGCCATGGCGCACCGGTGCGTGCGATCCAGAATATGCCATCAAGAACGAGGCGGTGGTTGGTGGGCTTGCGCCCGTTCGGGGCGCGGACGGCGAAGATGAAGCGCTCAAAGAACGCCCACTCCTCGTCCGACATAAGGTCTCGTGCCAAGCTGGTCTCCATCGCAGATGCCAGCTTGAATCATGCCCCAAGCCCAAGGGGAATCCCTTTTGTCAACACGACCTAGCTTGCATGACTACTTGGAACTTTAGGTTTGACCGATCAGGGCAGGCATTCCATTATCGGTTACATCGCCGAACGGGAGAGGAGCTAATTGTATTTTTCCCTGGCCTTCGTTCAACCAAATCTACCGCTGTAGAATATTATAATCGCCTCACATGGAGTGATAGCTTTGATGCTTCATGTTTGTTCGTCGCGGACCCTGGCCTGTCCCTTGACCCTTCTGTTCGCGGATCTTATTTTCAAGGAAGTCGCTCCTACTACAGTGTCGAGCGGGTGGCGGCAGACATCCGGACAATTAGCGCCGAGTTTGGCTTCTCCCCGGGCCGGACTGTCCTTTATGGCTCGTCTCAGGGCGGTTTTGCGGCGTTGGCGGTGGGAAGTTACCTCACAGCCTCGACAGTGGTGGCCGAGGCACCACAAACAGATGTTCGACGCTCACAGATGATAGACGACACCTCACGCGCCGCTCATTTTTGTTATGGAGTTCCTACGATCAATGATGTCCCCCAAGCCTATGACTATAGACTGAAACTGCATACCCTTTTTGCCAAGAGAGGGTATATTCCGAAGGGGAGAATTTTGGTGAAAGAAACGGATCGCTGGCACATTGACGAACATATTGTTCCTTTTAAGGAGTTAGACATAGACAATCGTCTGAGCGTTAGAATTTTTACTGGAGAAGATGGGAAGGGCGGCCACTCCGCGCTGAGGCGAGAAGTAATTGTTGATATTATTAATTCACAGTTGTACGAACCGTCGCGGTAATTAGTCCGGCCTGAACAACCTCTACTACATTGATTTTGTACGCTGAAGCTGCGGTTTTGTTGGCTTTGAATTGCAAGGTTTCGTATGCTTTGGCGAGAAACCCTGCAATTTCCGGTCGCCAATGAAGCCCCATTCCCGCGCCCCTGAGCAGGATGAACTGCTCCGCCCACGACTGGTCGACATGATCGACGCGCGCCACGAACTGGTGAAGCTTGCGGCACTGATCAATTGGGAGTTTTTCGAACGGGAATGGGCGAGTTTCTTCGGTAACCGCCCGGTTGCCACCGCCTGCCTGAGCGTGGGGTGATCGGCTAAGGCACGTATATAGCGACGTCGTTAACGACGTGTCTTATGCGGGGCTTTCGATGCGTGGTGACATTCTGGGTCTGGAGCGGCGGCGTCGGTGGAGCGACGAGGAGAAGCTCGGGATCGTGTTGTCGGTGGGGATGGAGGGCGCGACGGTGACGCAAGTAGCACATCGCCACGAGGTGACCCGACAGCAGCTCTATGCTTGGCGGCATGAGCTGAAGAAGAAGGGGCTGCTGTCGCCGCTGCCGGAGACCTTGTTGCTGCCTGTGGAGTTGACCGCACCCGCCGAATTGACGGTGCATCCATCGGCTGGAGATCCGGCGCCGCAGCGCCCCGCCCTGATCGAGCTTCAACTGTCCAATGGCCGTTGCCTGCGCTTCGACCCGATGCTGGACACAGCCGAGCTGACGCGGTTGATCCGGGTGGTGGAGGCGGCATGATCGGGCCCGGCACGGGTGTCCGGGTTTATCTGGCCTGCGGGGTGACCGACATGCGCAAGGGCATCGGGGGGTTGGCGGCGCTGGCGCAGGATCAGTTGCGTCAGAAGCCAACAGGCGGTGCGGTGTTTGCGTTCCGCGGTCGGCGTGGCGACAGATTGAAGCTCTTGTATTGGGATGAGGCCGGCAGATTTCTGGAAAGCGATGGTGGCGGTGCGGGTGTTGGCGCCGAAGATCCCGTCCACCCCGCGAGGATCGAAGCCGAGCGTGGTCAGGCGCTGCTGAGCGTGACGCACGGCAGTGCCGCGGCTGCCAAGGCCGATCTTCGGACAGGCCGGCGCCAGCGTATCGCGGATGGCCTGCCAGCGCTTGTAACCATCCGGCGTAGGCCGCGGCAGCGATGCTCAGGGGGCGCCCTTGGGCGCTTTGGGTTTGGCGGGCCGGGGAGCCCATCTTTTCGCGAGCCGGTCAAAGCGTTCGACGATGCTGTCGCTACAG
>NZ_JASSPE010000053.1:0-3152 GCF_030234105.1 Paracoccus sp. SSJ
GTAAGCCTGCGGTGAGGGCCGTCTGCTCTGACTTAGCAAATGGTCGTAAGGCATTGCCTTATGGCATGCGCTTCAGTTGTTTCACCAATCGAGATCTTCGCCGCTGATGAGGCTGGCCGTCGTCGGCACTGGTCTGACGAGGACAAGGTCCGGATCGTCGAGGAGAGCCTGCGCGGCTACCGGCAAGGCTCAGCGACGGCCCGCCGGTATGGGATTTCGCGGTCGCTGCTTTCGATCTGGCGGCGCGAGTATCGCCGCGGGATGCTCGGTGCGCCGGAAGCTGGTGGGTTCATGCCGTTGGTGATGGAAGGGTCTCCTCCCGCGTCAACGGAGCAGCCCTCGAGAGAGGCAGACAATGCCCGGATCGAGATCACCCTGACGAATGGTCGGCGGATGACGATCCCCACCGCGCTTACCCCTTCGCATCTGGCGGCGCTGCTTGCAGTGCTGGACCCGCGATGATCGCTTTTCCTGCCGGGGCAAAGGTCTGGATTGCAGGCGGCGTGACGGACATGAGGTGCGGGATGAACAGCCTGGCGTTAAAGGTCCAGCAGGGGCTCGGCCGTGATCCGCACGGTGGTGAGATCTTCTGCTTCCGGGGGCGCAAGGGCGACTTGATCAAGATCCTCTGGCACGATGGCGTCGGCATGTCGCTGTATCTGAAGCGACTGGAGGCGGGGAAGTTCATCTGGCCGGTGAGCCAGAATGGCTCGGCCGTTCCGGTCTCAGCGGCACAGCTCGGTTATCTTCTGGAAGGGATCGACTGGCGCAATCCGCGTTGGACGCAACGACCTGCCTCGGCGGGGTGATAGTCAAAATACCCTTGTTTTATTGGACTATTTCGGGACCGCGTGGTAGGTCTTTGGCATGACGGAGACCGCATCTGAGATCGCTGTTCTGCGCGCCGCACTCGCCGCGGCAGAGGCCCGCGCGTCTGCCGCAGAGGGCGCCTTGGTCGCCACCAAGGGGGAGTTGACCCAGGTTCAGGCGATCGTCTCGGTCTCCGAAGACATGATCCGGCACCTTAGGCTGCAGATCGCCAAACTCCGGCGCGAGCAATACGGCCAGAGCGCCGAACGCCATGCCCGGCTGATCGAACAACTCGAGATGCAACTCGAGGACATCGAGACCGACATTGCTGATGACCGGGCCAAAGCGGAGGCAGCGGGCCCAGGGGCGATGGTCTCGGCGTTCGAACGCCGCCGCCCGGCCCGCAAGCCGTTCCCCGAGCATCTGCCGCGCGAGCGCGTGGTGGTCGAAGCGCCGACCTCCTGCAACTGCTGCGGATCATCGCGCATCATGAAGATGGGCGAGGACGTCACCGAGACACTGGAGGTCATTCCCCGAAAGTGGAAGGTGATCCGGACCATCCGCGAGAAGTTCACCTGCCGGGACTGCGAGAAGATCAGCCAGCCGCCGGCGCCGTTTCATCCGACGCCTCGGGGCTGGGCGGGCCCCAACCTGCTGGCGATGGTGCTGTTCGAGAAGTTCGGCCAGCATCAACCCCTGAACCGGCAGGCGGAACGCTACGCGAAGGAGGGCGTCGAGATCAGCCTGTCCACCCTGGCTGACCAGGTCGGGGCCTGCGCCGTCGCCCTGCAGCCGATCCACGATCTGATCCGCGCCCATGTCCTCGGCGCTGAACGATTGCATGCGGACGACACCACCGTGCCGCTTCTGGCCAAGGGAGGCACCAAGACCGCCCGCCTCTGGACCTATCTTCGCGATGACCGGCCCTTCGGAGGTGGGGCGCCTCCGGCTGTGCTCTACTACTTCTCCACCGACCGCAGGAAAGAACACCCGACCCGGCATCTGACGGGCTGGTCTGGCCTCCTGCAGGCCGACGCTTATGGCGGTTACAACGATCTCTATCGCCATGATCACAAGCCCGCGCCGGTGCGCAGCGCGCTGTGCTGGTCGCATGCCCGGCGCAAGTTCTTCGAACTGGCGGATGTCAAAGCCACGGCTCGCAAGGGCAGATCGGTGGCCGAGGAGATCTCGCCTGTGGCACTGGAAGCCGTCAGACGCTTCGATACCATCTTCGATGTCGAACGCGAGATCAACGGCCTGACCGCCGAGGCCCGCCATGACGCCCGTCAGCGGCTGGTGCGCCCGATGGTTAGCGATCTGCATGACTGGCTGCGATCCGAACGCGCCCGGATGTCGAAGCACAACCCCGTCGCCAAGGCCATCAACTACATGTTCGAAGAAGACGGCCGCTGGGAAGCCTTTACCCGCTTCCTCGATGACGGCCGTATCTGCCTTACGAACAATGCCGCCGAACGAGCTCTCCGCGGCGTTGCACTCGGCCGGAAAGCCTGGCTCTTCGCCGGATCGCCGCGCGGTGGCGAGCGCGCCGCCTTCATGTATTCCCTCATCGTCACCGCCAGGATGAACGACGTCGATCCTCAAGCCTGGCTGGCTGATGTCTTGGCACGACTGGCAGACACGCCTCTGTCCCGCCTGCCAGAATTACTGCCCTGGAACTGGACTCAAGCCCCACAAAGGATGGCCGCATGACCCTGATCGCCCGCCTCCGGATCCTCCTCAACGACGTCGATCCGCAGCCGATGCGCCATATCGAAGTGCCGTTGAAGATCAGGCTCGACCGGCTGCATGAGGTGATCCAGGCGGCGATGGGGTGGACGGACACCCATCTCTACGAATTCCGGGCCGGTGACGCCGGTTGGGGCATGCCCGACCCCGACGGCTTCTACGACGGCCCCATGCCCGCGAAGAAGGCAACGCTGCAAAAAGTGCTCGAGGACACCGGCACCAGGACGATCCACTATGTTTACGACTTCGGTGATGACTGGGACCACAGCATCCGGATCGAGAAGGTCAACGAGGCCGTCCCGGGTGTGACCTATCCGCGGCTTCTGAAAGCCAGCGGAGCCTGCCCGCCCGAGGACGTCGGTGGTGCCCCCGGCTACGAGGAATTCCTCGTAGCCCTCGCCGATCCGGACCACGAGCAGCACGAAGATATGGTCCGCTGGTCAGGTGGATCATTTGATCCCGAAGATGCCTGTAGCGACAGCATCGTCGAACGCTTTGACCGGCTCGCGAAAAGATGGGCTCCCCGGCCCGCCAAACCCAAAGCGCCCAAGGGCGCCCCCTGAGCATCGCTGCCGCGGCCTACGCCGGATGGTTAC
>NZ_JASSPE010000054.1:0-2830 GCF_030234105.1 Paracoccus sp. SSJ
GTAACGGCCCGATTGTTACCGCCTGCCTGAGTTTGGGCTGATGGATTAAGGCACGTGCATAGTGACGTCGTTAATGACGTGTCTTATGCGGGTGTGGGGATGCGGGGCGATATTCTTGGACTGGAGCGGCGGCGGCGGTGGAGCGACGAGGAGAAGCTCGAGATCGTTTTGTCGGTCGGCGTGGACGGGGCGACGGTGACGCAGGTTGCACAGCGGCACGATGTGACGCGGCAGCAAATCTATGCCTGGCGGCACCAACTGAAGAAGAAGGGCGTGGTTTCGGCGTCTCCGGAGACGCTGTTTCTGCCGGTTGGATTGGACCGGCCCACGGAATTGGTGATGCAGACAGCGGCCATCTGCACAGGAGCGCCTCGGCCTGCCCAGATCGAGTTGCAGTTGGCGAATGGTCGCTGCCTGCGCTTCGATCCGGCTCTGGATACCGTGACGCTGACACATGTGATCCGTGCGGTGGAAGGGGCATGATCGGGCCGGGAACCGGCGTTCGTGTCTATCTGGCCTGCGGCGTGACCGACATGAGGAAGGGAATCTCCGGGCTGGCTGCACTTGCCCAGGATGTTCTGCGCCAGAAGCCGGCCGGCGGTGCGGTTTTTGCATTCCGCGGGCGTCGCGGCGACAGGTTGAAATTGCTTCATTGGGATGGTCAGGGCTTCTGCCTGTATTACAAGGTGCTGGAGAAGGGGCGCTTTCCCTGGCCGATGCGCGGGGATGGTGCGGTTCGCCTGACCTCGGCGCAGCTGGCCATGCTGTGGGAAGGCATTGACTGGCGCAGGCCGGATTGGGGCGCGCCACCGGCCCGGGTGGGCTGATTTACCCTGCTAAAACGCCTTGTTTTTATGGCAATTTTGCCTGCCTTGTGGTAGGTGGGCGCATGTCGAATGCGGCCCAGACCCTTCCTGATGATCCGGCGCTTCTGAAGTCGCTGATCGCGGCGTTGCAGGCGGAAAACGCGAAGATCTCGGCCACGTTGCGCGCCCATGACCAGTTGATCCAGTCCCTGCGGCTGCGCATTGCCAGGCTGAAGAAGCAGGTCTTCGGCCAGTCCTCGGAAAAGATCGAGCGCGAGATCGAACAGCTGGAGCTGGCGCTCGAGGATCTCATGATCGCAGCGGCCGAAGGCCAGCCTGACGTCGTGAACGACGGCCAAAACGATGATGGGTTGGAAACGGCACCTGCCGATGAAGCTGCCGAGCGCCCACCCCGCCGACGTCCCCGGGTCTCGGACAGCACGCCGCGCGAGCGGCGGGAGCTCGACCCCGGCAGTTGCTGCCCCGATTGCGGCGGCGATTTGCGCCTGGTGGGCGAAGATGTCAGCGAGATGCTGGATCTGATCGCGGCACAATTGAAGGTTGTCCAGATCGCCCGCCTGAAAAAGTCCTGCCGCCGCTGTGAACGCATGGTGCAGATGCCGGCCCCCAGCCGGCCGATCCCCGGCAGCATGGCCGGTGCGAACCTGCTCGCCCACATCCTCGTCTCCAAGTTTGACGACCACCTTCCGCTTTATCGCCAGCATGAGATCTTCACCCGGATGGGCGCCGACATCCCGGACAGTACCTTGGTCGACTGGTGCGGTCGCGCCATGAAGGTGCTGGCACCGCTGATCGAGCGGATCGAGGTGGATGTGATGGCCAGCGACCTCCTTCATGCCGATGACACACCGATCCGGGTGCTGGATCGCGCGGGCCGCGACAAGGGGGTGGGCAAGGGTGTGAAGAAGGGCCGGATCTGGGCCTATGTCCGCGATCAGCGCCCTTGGGCAGGCGCCTCACCGCCCGGCGCGGTCTATGCCTTCGCGCCCGACTGGAAGGAAGAGCACGTCCACGGCCATCTCGCCAACACCCGCGGCATTCTCCAGGCCGATGGCTACAAGGGTTATGCCAAGCTCTATGAACCGGAACCCGACGGGAAGCCCCGCCTTCGGGAGGCCGCGTGTTGGGCTCACCTGAGGCGTGACTTCCATGATGAATGGACCAAGACCAAATCAACGATCGCCCGCGAGGCACTCGACCGTATCGGCGCGCTCTATGACATCGAGCGGGAGATCACCGGCCATCCCGCCGATATCCGCCTTGCCGCGCGCCGGAAACACAGCGTTCCGAAGGTCGAGGTCTTCTTCGCCTGGTCAGAGCAGCAGCTCTCGCGGATCCCCGGCAAGGGCGATCTGGCCAAGGCCTTTCGTTACGGGCTGAGCCGCCGGGACGCTTTCAGCCTGTTCCTTGAGGACGGCCGGGTGGCGATCGACAACAATCCTGCCGAGCGCGCGCTGCGCCCGATCGGTGTCGGGCGCCGCAACTGGCTCTTCGCCGGTGCGGATACCGGAGCCGAAACGCTGGCCCGCGCCATGACCATCGTTGAAACCGCCAAGATGAACGGCCTGGACCCCCAAGCCTATCTGGCCGACATCCTGGCCCGCATCCATGATCACAAGATCAATCGGCTCGACGATCTGTTGCCCTGGAACTGGTCGCCGCTGCCCTCCGCCCAGCACGAGGCCGCCTGATGGCAACCGTCACCCACGTCTGCACCCTCGACTACATCGCAAAGATGCTGGGCGAAGACCCCGAGCTTCTCAAAGCCATCGTCTACAACGACGACAACCTGACCTATGGCTCGATCATCAGCGTCTATACCGGCCCGGATGACACCGTCACCGCCCTGACCGATGACGGTATCGATGAACTGAAAGACATGCTCAGGGACGCGCGCATCACCACCGAAACCTGGCACGCGTTCCTCGACGACTTTGTCGATGACGCGGAACTCGTCGCCCGCATCAAGGCTCAGTCGCCGCGGTAACAATCGGCCGGCTACG
>NZ_JASSPE010000055.1:0-2299 GCF_030234105.1 Paracoccus sp. SSJ
TGTCAATCGGCACGCAACTTTGACCCCCTTTCGGCGCCCAATAATGACCCCGCTTGGTCAGCACGGGTAGCTGGCCCGATGCGGTGTAGCCTCCATACAGCGCAACCGGATCGGGCCAGCGGCGTCTCGGTCATTCCCGCGTCTTGAAGCGCCAGCTCTCGTTGCCGGTCTCGACGATGTCACAGTGATGGGTCAGTCGGTCGAGGAGCGCCGTTGTCATCTTCGCGTCTCCGAAGACGGTCGGCCATTCGCCGAAGTCGAGGTTCGTCGTCACGATGATCGAGGTGCGTTCGTAAAGGCGACTGATGAGGTGGAACAGGAGCTGGCCACCCGTCTGGGCGAACGGCAGATATCCCAACTCGTCGAGGATCAGGAAGTCGAGGCGGCACAGGAGATCCGCAGTGCGTCCCTGTCGGTCGGCGCGGGCTTCGGCGTCCAGCTTGTTCACCAGGTCCACGACGTTGAAGAAGCGGCCGCGCTTGCCACGGCGGATGCAGGCCCGGGCGATGCTGACGGCAAGGTGGGATTTGCCGGTCCCGGTGCCGCCGATGAGGACGACGTTACGCTGATGCTCGAGGAACTCTCCGGAGGCCAGATCGCGCACCAGCGTTTCGTTTACGGGCGTGTCTTCGAAGCTGAACTCGTCGACTTCCTTGGCCAAGGGCAGCTTGGCGATGGTCATCTGGTATTTGATCGAGCGAGCTTGTTTCTCGCTGATCTCGGCGTTCAGCAGGTCGCCCACGATTTGCTGCGGTTCGTGCTGTCGCTTCACCGCCGTGGCGATGATCTCATCGTAGGCGGCCTTCATGCCGTAGAGCTTCAACTGGCCCATCGCGTCCAGCACCTGTGATCTTTCCATGGCGGGGTCTCCTGAGGCTGTCGTAGCGTTTGCAGTCGGCCACGGGCTCGCAGGTCAGGCGCAACGCGTCCGGCGTGGCGATGGTCAACGGAGGTGGTGGCTCGCGATGTCGGGCCAGGATGTTCAGAACGACCGATGCCGCCGGGGCGCCTTCGGTCAGGGCCTCGACGCAGGCAGCCTCGACGGCTTCCAGTCCATCCGTTGGGATCATGCTCAGGATCTGGACCATCTGACGGTCACCGTTCGGCACGCGCCCCAGCTTACGCTGGACGCGTCGTATCGCCGGCGGCAGTTCCCATTCCTTGAAGGGAGCGCCGTTTCGAAGGGCGCCGGGCTTGCGGGCCAGCACCGGGATGTAGTGCAGCGGGTCATAGATGGCCTTGTCGCGCCCGAAGGCGCGGTCGTGCCGGCCGACGATCTTGCCGTCCTGCCAGACCTCGACCCGCTCGGCATAGGCGCGGATCTCGACCGGACGGCCGACGGCGCGACCATCGACCGAGTAGCGGTTCTTGTCGAACCTAACGAGGCAGGTCTTGGACACCGAGGCCGGCACGGCATGGAATCCGTCGAAAGGGCCGACGTAGGGCACCAGGCTCGCCCGCTCATCCTGGAACACGTCCCAGATTGTCCGATCACGCAATTCCTGGTGCGGATGGGCCTTGGCCCAGGCAATACAGCGATCCTGAAGCCAGGCGTTGAGTTCCGCGTAGCTCTTGAAGCGCGGCCGCGGCACGAAGAACCGCCGCCGGACAACGCCAACCTGGTTCTCTACTTGTCCCTTCTCCCAGCCGGACGCGGGGGTGCAGGCGACGGGATCGACAAGGTAGTGTCCGCACATCTGCTGGAACCGGCGATTATACGCGCGGTCGCGGCCGACGAAGATCGTGTCCACCGCCGTCTTCATGTTGTCGTAGATCCCACGCGCACAGGCGCCGCCGAAGAAGGCAAAGGCCTTGTCATGGGCATCGAACACCATTTCCTGCGTCTCTCGCGGGTAGGCCCGGACGAACAGCATCCGGCTATGACAAAGCCGGACGTGAGCCACCTTCACCGTGGTGGTCACGCCGTCGATCAGAACGACCTCGTGACTCCAGTCGAACTGGTAGGCTTCACCCGGATCGAAGCTCAGTGGCACATAGGCGGCGGCTGACGCTTCCTGCTCCGCCTGCGACCACGAAGCCGCATAGCGTCGGACCGCGTCGTAGCCGCCGTCATATCCGAGGGCCCTGAGCTCTTCGAAAATCCGGATGCGGGTCAGCCGCTCGCGCTTCGGCTTGCGCGCATTCGCCGCCAGCATCTCGTCGAGCTTGCCTTTCCAGGGACCGATCTTCGGCTGCGGTTGGACGGTTCGCTCGTAAGTCATCTCCGTTGCGCCGGACCGGATCACCTTCCGAACCGTGTTCCGCGATACCCGCAGCTCTCGGCAGATATGCTTGATCG
>NZ_JASSPE010000056.1:0-2197 GCF_030234105.1 Paracoccus sp. SSJ
TCCACAACCAGCATCCCACACTGTGCCCCCCGATAGCCTCGGAGGCATCATGACCATCAGCGTAAGGGGGGTCATTTTTGGAAGCCGATTACCCCGTTACGGGGTCAATTTTGCACGCCGGTTCACAAGTTGCGCCAGGCCAACGAAATCCTCAGGAAGGCGAGCGCATATTTTGCGATGGCGGAGCTCGACCGCCGGTCGAAGTGATGGTGGGTTTCATCGACGCGCACCGGGATGCGCACGGGGTCGAGCCGATCTGCGCGGTTCTGCCGATCGCCCCGTCCACCTACTATGAACATCTGGCAAAGCGGGCCGATCCGTCCCGGCTGTCGGAACGGGCGCGCCGGGATGAGGCGCTGCGCCCCGAGATCCTGCGGGTATTCGAGGAGAACTGGCGCGTCTACGGCGTCCGGAAGATCTGGCGGCAGCTTCGCCGCGAGGGCTTCGACGTTGCCCGATGCACGGTGGCACGGCTGATGAAGGTCATGGGTATTCAAGGCATTGTCCGGGGCAAGCCGCACAGGACGACGATCCCCGACAAGAAGGCACCCTGTCCGCTGGACAAGGTGAACCGCCAGTTCCGGGTGCCGGCACCCAACATGCTCTGGGTCAGTGATTTCACCTATGTCGCAACCTGGAAGGGGTTCGCCTATGTGGCTTTCGTCATCGACGCCTATGCCCGCAAGATCGTCGGCTGGCGTGTCAGCACCTCGGCGCATGCGGGGTTCGTCCTCGATGCCTTGGAACAGGCGGTCCACGAACGCCGGCCAGCCAAGGGCATGGGACTGGTTCATCACAGCGACCGCGGCTCCCAATACCTGTCCATCCGCTACACCGAGCGCCTCGCAGAAGCAGGCATCGAACCTTCGGTTGGCAGCGTGGGCGACAGTTACGACAACGCGCTGGCCGAGACGATCAACGGCCTGTTCAAGGCCGAGGTCATCCACCGACGCGGACCTTGGCGCAGCTTCGAGGCCGTCGAATATGCGACCCTTGAATGGGTGGACTGGTTCAACAACCGCCGCCTGCTCGAGCCGATCGGGAACATCCCGCCCGCAGAAGCCGAGGTCAACTTCTACGCCGCTCTGGAAACTGACGCCATGGCCGCGTAACTAACCGAAATCAGCCTCCGGCAAACCCGGCGCGGTTCAGACCGTTCTCATCTACTCTGTCGCTTCGACGACCGCAGCATCGACAACCCCTACAATCAAGCGCTCAAGGCTGTCCTTCGGATCCTTCTAGGGCTCGCACTGAGCCCGAGGACCCGGGCGATGGTGGCGGCGTTCCTCCACCGCTTTGACGAGGTGACCGATCGCAGGGTCAGGGCTCGCGACGTCGGCGCCCTGCGGTTTGATCGCACCATCCGACACTGGGAGCCGGTGTTTGCGCGGGCCCGCTGGCTGCTGACAGGCCTCTATCCGGATGTTCGCATCGGCGACGCAGCTGGTTCCGCTCTGCTGTTCAACATGGAGAAGCTCTTCGAGACGGTACTCGGACTGCGCATCCGGCATGCCTGCCTGGTGCAGGCCGGTGCTCGCCTTACTGTCGGACTTCAGAGTCCTGTGAAGAACTTCGCGACGGCGGGCTTCCAGCTGCGCCCCGACATCACCGTTCAGAGCGGAGACGAGTGCGTCGCCATCTTCGATGCAAAATGGAAGCGCCTCGATCTCGCCGAACCGAACTCGGGCGTCTCGAGCGGCGACGCATATCAGATGAACGCCTACGCAAGTCGCTACCGCTGCAAGCGACTCGCGCTCGTTTACCCGGCCTCAAGGGACTGCCCGCCAGGAAGGATCACCGAGTTCGTGCTCATGACCGAAGAGCGGCCGGTACTGGATGTTGTCGCGATCGATGTTCGAGAGCTCGCCTTTGGCAGCGGGATCCCGGCCGGTATCGATGCGATGATCCCGATCGAGCCGCACTGGAAGCAACGGTCATCGCAGGCACCGATTTACGAAGCGGTATGAAGGACTTCGGCCCCTCTTGCTTCCACAGTGCTTCCACGGGTGTTGGAAACGCAAACGCCGCCCCGGAGGGCGGCGCTTAAGCGTTTGATAACGCGTGATAATTTGGTTGCGGGGGTAGGATTTGAACCTACGACCTTCAGGTTATGAGCCTGACGAGCTACCGGGCTGCTCTACCCCGCGGCCGTTTGCGCTGGATTGTCAGCGCTTTTTGTCATCGTCGAGAGATTTTC
>NZ_JASSPE010000057.1:0-2148 GCF_030234105.1 Paracoccus sp. SSJ
GCGCCGGCATCGAGACCCGCGACGTGGTGATCGGGCTCAACGACAAGGTGGCGGCCGAGGTGGTCTCGGGCCTGGCCGAGGGCGAGCGCGTGGTGACCGGCGAGCAGGGCGCCGCCCCGGCCGCCGCCGCCCCCCGCGGCAGCCGCCGCATGATGGGGCCGCTGGGTGGCTGAGACGAGCGCCCCTCTGATCCGGCTGCGCGGCCTCGGCCGCGAATACCCCTCGGGCGAGGGGGTGCTGCGCGTGCTCGAGGACATCGACCTCGACATCGGCCAGGGCGAGTTCGTCGCCGTCATGGGCGCCTCGGGCTCGGGCAAGTCGACGCTGATGAACATCCTGGGCTGCCTCGACCGGCCCAGCTCGGGCAGCTACCGGATGGACGGGCGCGAGGTGGCGCGGCTGGGCGCGGGCGAGCTGGCGGCGCTGCGCCGCGAGACCTTCGGTTTCATCTTCCAGCGCTACCACCTGCTCTCCGAGATGACGGCGCTGGGGAATGTCGAGGTGCCGGCGATCTATCGCGGCCTGCCCGCCGATGCCCGCCGCGCCCGCGCCCGCGACCTGCTGGAGCGGCTGGGGCTGGGCGACCGGACGGGGCACCGGCCCGGCCAGCTTTCGGGCGGCCAGCAGCAGCGGGTCTCGATCGCCCGGGCGCTGGTCAACGACGCCCGCGTGATCCTGGCCGACGAGCCCACCGGCGCGCTCGACAGCCGCAGCGGCGACGAGGTGCTGGGCATCCTGGAGCGGCTGAACGCCGAGGGCCGCACCGTGGTCATCGTCACCCACGACCCCAGGGTCGCGGCGCGGGCGCATCGCGTGGTCGAGATCGCCGACGGCCGCATCGTCGCGGACCGCCGGACCGGGGGGCCGGCCGCCGATCCCGGGCCCGGACCCCTGCCCGCCCCGCAACCGGCCCCCGTTCAGGCCCCCGTTCAGGCCCGCGCCGCCGTGCCGGTGCTGGGCCGGCTGGCCGAGGCGCTGCGCATGGCGCTGCTTTCCATGCGCGCCCACAAGCTGCGCAGCTTCCTGACCATGCTGGGCATCATCATCGGCATCGCCTCGGTGGTCTCGGTGGTGGCCTTGGGCGAGGGCTCGCGCCGGCAGGTGCTGCAGAACATCGCCGGGCTGGGCACCAACACCCTGCAGATCTTTCCGGGCCGCGATTTCGGCGACATGCGCTCGGGGCGGGTGACCACGCTGGTCACCGCCGACGCCGCGGCGCTGGCCCGCCAGCCCCATGTCGCCTCGGTCAGCCCGACGGTCGGCACCAGCGCCACCCTGCGCCACGGCGCCACCGAGGCCAGCGCCCAGATCAGCGGCGTCGGCGAGCAGTATTTCGACGTGGCCGGCGTCGCGCTGACCCAGGGCCGCGGCTTCGACGAGGCCGACGTGGCGGCGATGGGCCAGAACGTCGTCATCGACGAGAACACCCGGACCAGCCTCTTCGGCGACGGCCCGGCGCTGGGGCAGGTCTTCATGGCCGGCAAGGTGCCCCTGCGGGTGATCGGCGTGGCCGAGGCGCAGAACCGCGGCCCCGGCGGCTCGACCAGCCTGACCGTCTATGCCCCCTATACCACGGTGCAGGCGCGCTACCTGGGCTCGACCAGCGTCAGCGGGCTGACCCTGCGGGTGGCCGACGACGTGGACATGGCGCTGGCCGAGCAGATGGTCGCCGACATCCTGACCCGGCGCCACGGCACCAGGAACTTCTTCATCGTCAACAACGACCAGATCCGCCAGACCATCACCTCGACCACGCAGACCCTGGCGCTGCTGATCGCGGCCATTGCGGTGATCTCGCTGGTGGTCGGCGGCATCGGGGTGATGAACATCATGCTGGTCTCGGTCACCGAGCGCATCGGCGAGATCGGCCTGCGCATGGCGGTCGGCGCCCGGCGCGGCGACATCCGCGCGCAATTCCTGATCGAGGCGGTGCTGGTCTGCGTCATCGGCGGCATCGCCGGCATCCTGGCCGCGCTCGGCTTCGGCCTGGCCTTCGAGCGCATGAGCAGCGACTTCACCCTGGTCTATTCCCCCCTCTCCATGCTCGCCGCACTCGCCAGCGCCTGCGCCATCGGCCTCGCATTCGGATACCTCCCGGCCGTCAACGCCGCAAAACTCGACCCCGTCAAAGCACTCCAAAAAGGGTGA
>NZ_JASSPE010000058.1:0-2047 GCF_030234105.1 Paracoccus sp. SSJ
CGCCGCTGGCCCGATCCGGTTGCGCTGTATGGAGGCTACACCGCATCGGGCCAGCTACCCGTGCTGACCAAGCGGGGTCATTATTGGGCGCCGAAAGGGGGTCAAAGTTGCGTGCCGATTGACAGCGAGGTCAGGGACAGCCGGGGCAGGGCGATACCCGGCCTCTATGCCTGCGGCAACGACATCAATTCGGTGATGTCCGGCGCCTATCCCGGGCCGGGCATCACGCTGGGTCCGGCGCTGACCTTCGGATATGTCATCGGGCAATCGGCGGCCGCATGACGTTCGCGCTGATGATCGACCCGGAAGCCGAGCGCGAGATCCGCTTTCTGCTCGGCCGGTATGTGCATCTGCTGGACGCGGGCGAGGCGGCGGCATGGGCGGGGCTTTTCACCCCGGACGGCCGCTGGATTCGCCGCAATGCCGCGCCGGCTGTGCTTGGCGGCTCGGGCATTGCCGCCGGCGAAAGGCGGGGTCGGGCCGAACTGGCGGAACTGGCCGAATATTCGGTGCGGAATTTTCGCGGGCTGTGCCGGCACCAGATGACCGACATCCTGCTGTGGCGGGCCGGCGGGGGCGGCGTCCAGGGGAAATGCCGCATGATCATCACCGATTTCCGCGACGGTCCCGGCCGCGTGGCGATGGTCGGCAGCTATGACATGACCTTTGCCCGCACGCCCGAAGGCTGGCGCATCGCCATGCTTTCGGCCGAGTTCCTGCCGCGCTGATGCCTCAAGGCGGCCAGGCCCGATGCCGGCAGGCAAGCCGAGGATGTCGCCTTGGTCGCGCCGCGAAGATCCGTGCCGGCGTGACGTTGTTGTTGCAACAAATATGCACCTATGGTTGGCCCTGTTCGGTCTGTCTCGACATCGGAAGATTGAAACTGGCGGAAAATCGACGAACACTTTCAATTGAAACAGGTTTGCGGGCTATGTGATGCGTATCGAGACCTTCTTTCCCTATCAACTGGCCGTGGTGGCCGAGGCCTTTTCGCGCCAGCTTGTCGCGGTCTATGGCCGCGAGCATGGTTTCACGCGCGAGGAATGGCGGCTGCTGTTCCTGCTGGAGGATGCCGGGTCGCTGGATTCGCTGCGGCTGTCCCAGCGCACCTCGCTGGACAAGGTGCAGGTCAGCCGCGCCGCCTCGCGGCTGGAGGACAAGGGGCTGATCACCCGCGCCATCCTGGGCTCGGACCGGCGCCTGCGGAACTATGCCATCACCGAGGCGGGGCGCGACCTGTTCCGCCGCGCCTTCGGCGAGGTCGAGGCCCGCGCGAACGAGATATTGCAGGCGATGCCGGCATGCGACCGTGCCGCGCTGGAGCGGGGGATCGCCGCGCTGGACCAGGCCATCGCCACCGCGACCAGGCCCGAAACCGGGCATGGCGCGTCGTTCCCCCGCCCTGGCCCGGCTGTTCGCCCTGTTTAGTCGCGGTCTTTCCTTTGGTCGATTTTGGCGAGGGCGCGGTCGAGGGCCTCGGCCTCCGGTCCCAGCTCGGCCAGCAGATCCGCCTGGAACGCCTCGGCGATGCGGCCGAGCCGCGCCATTAGCGCCCGGCCAGCAGGCGTCAGCTCCAGCGCGACCAGCCGGCGGTCGGCCGCGTTGCCCGATTTCCGCACCAGCCCCGCCTCTTGCAGCCGCGAGGCGGCGCGGCTGACCATCGACTTGTCCAGATGCACCCGCGCCGTGATGTCGCGCACGCTCACCGCGCCGGAATGGGCCAGATGCGCCAGAACCCGCCATTCGGGCGTGCTCAGCCCCGCTTCGGCCTCGTAAAGCGCGGCAAAGCGGCGGCTCAGCCGCGCGGCCGCCACCGACAGGCGATAGGGCAGGAACCGGTCCAGATCGAATGACATGCGCTTCTCCTTGGCCGGCAGAACAGCAGAAAGCCGTTGCGCCTGCAATAAAGATCGGCCCGGCTGCAGATCCGCATTGACATCGTTGCCATCGCAATGACACAATCGTTGCAACTGCAATGACACCGCAGGGAGGAGCCCCATGACCCAGCACGACCTGCCCCCCGGCATGACCCGCGCCGCCGTCGCCA
>NZ_JASSPE010000059.1:0-2022 GCF_030234105.1 Paracoccus sp. SSJ
GATCATCGACGGCAAGGCTTTTGCTTCTGGTGTCCGGGGCCGCGTTGCGTCGGCGGTTGCCGGGCTGGAGGCCGCGCACGGGGTGGTGCCGGGGCTGGCGGTGGTGCTGGTGGGCGAGGATCCGGCGAGCCAGGTCTATGTCCGCAACAAGGGCATCCAGACCCGCGAGGCCGGCATGGCGAGCTTCGAGCACAAGCTGCCGGCCGAGACGGCGCAGGCCGAGCTCATGGCGCTGATCGAACGGCTCAACGCCGACCCCGCGGTGCATGGCATCCTGGTGCAGCTGCCGCTGCCCCGGCACATGGATGCCGAGGCGGTGATCAACGCCATCGACCCGAAGAAGGACGTGGACGGCTTCCATGTCCTGAACGTGGGCCTGTTGGGGACCGGGCAGAAGGCCATGGTGCCCTGCACGCCGCTGGGCTGCCTGATGCTGTTGCGCGACACGCTGGGCGATCTGTCCGGGCTGAACGCGGTGGTGGTCGGGCGCTCGAACATCGTCGGCAAGCCGATGGCGCAGCTGCTCCTGAACGAAAGCTGCACGGTGACCATCGCGCATTCGCGCACCCGCGACCTGGCCGGGCTCTGCCGCACGGCCGACATCCTGGTCGCGGCGGTGGGCCGGCCGCGGATGATCCGCGGCGACTGGATCAAGCCGGGCGCCACGGTGATCGACGTGGGCATCAACCGCATCGAGGAGGCGGGCCGCTCGCGCCTGGTCGGCGACGTGGACTTCGACAGCGCCGCGCCGGTGGCGGGCGCCATCACCCCGGTGCCGGGCGGCGTCGGGCCGATGACCATCGCCTGCCTGCTCGCGAATACGCTGACCGCCTGCTGCCGGGCCAACGGCCTGCCCGAGCCCGATTTCGCAGAGGCGGGGGGCTGACCGCCTGACGGTTCCCCGGATATGCGCACAAGAAGGAAATCAGGGCCCTTGCCCTTTCAGTGGAGAGCCAGATGAAGAAATACACGCTGACGGTCGCCTGCCCCTCGACCCGCGGCATCGTCGCCACCGTGGCCGGCTTCCTGGCCGAGCACGGCTGCAACATCACCGATTCCAGCCAGTTCGACGACATCGAGACCGGGCGCTTCTTCATGCGCGTCAGCTTCGTCTCCGAGGAAGGCGTGGGGCTCGAGGAGTTGCGCGCGGGCCTGGCCGAGCCGGCCAAGCCCTTCGACATGGACTATGCCATCCATGACGAGGCCGAGAAGATGAAGGTGGTGATCATGGTCAGCCGCTTCGGCCATTGCCTGAACGACCTTCTGTATCGCTGGCGCATCGGGGCGCTGCCGATCGAGATCGTGGCGGTGATCTCGAACCACATGGACTACCAGAAGGTGGTGGTGAACCACGACATCCCCTTCCACTGCATCAAGGTCACGAGGGAGAACAAGCCGCAGGCCGAGGCGCAGCTGATGCAGGTGGTCGAGGATTCGGGCGCCGAACTGGTGGTTCTGGCGCGCTACATGCAGGTGCTGTCGGATGCCTTGTGCAGGAAGATGTCGGGGCGGATCATCAACATCCACCATTCCTTCCTGCCCAGCTTCAAGGGCGCCAACCCCTACAAGCAGGCCTTCGAGCGCGGGGTGAAGCTGATCGGCGCGACCAGCCATTATGTCACCGCCGACCTGGACGAGGGCCCGATCATCGAGCAGGACATCATCCGGGTGACGCATGCGCAATCGCCCGAGGACTACGTCTCGCTGGGCCGCGACGTGGAGAGCCAGGTTCTGGCCCGCGCCATCCACGCCCATATCCATCGCCGGGTGTTCCTGAACGGCAACAAGACCGTGGTCTTCCCCGCCTCGCCCGGCAGCTACGCCAGCGAGCGCATGGGCTGAGAGCGGCACGGGGCAGCCATCGGGCCGCCCTTTTCGCGCCCGCCGCTTCTTCGTTCGAAAAATACTCCCGCCGGAGGCAAGGCGCCGAAGCCGGCGCCGGGCGGGAAGAACCGGCTACGAACCGTGACGCCGCCGCAACGCATCCTCAACCGTCGGCGCGTAATGCACAAGCGGACGGCG